>JAFSZE010000107.1 GCA_017455745.1 Desulfovibrionaceae bacterium
AGGCTGTGCGGTCATAGGCACACTGTACCGTGTGTATGCGTTCTTACGAACGCCAGCGAAGGAGCATGCTACAACATGACGCTAGGACTTCGTGGATGAACTGCAAGCCTCGACCCCTTGCGGGTCGGGGTGATTGACTCATGCCTGACCAGTTGTCCAACCCACTCAAGAATCGCTGGACAAAATCAACAGAACGTATGTCCATTTCCGACAGAAGCAATGGTCCAAATCCACCAGACCATCTGTATTCTAAAAATAATGAATATCCATCACTTTAAATGCGTGTGCTGGCTCAACTTTAGATGAGCGCGTGGCTCAATGTCAGATGATCATTCGATAGTCATTTTTATTTGCTACGTCAAAATTAATACGAGTTTCTCGGTTTTAAACAAAGACAAACCAAAGTGTCCAGTGTCGATTTGCATTAAAGTTCGTGATAGATTTTGCAAAATAATTTGTGACGATCTTGCAAAATAGTTTGTGACGCAAGCCCAAGAATTTTGATGGGACGCGATTTTTTCGACGGTTTTGGCTCCAAAAAGTCTACTACTATGGCTAATTTTTAAATAAAAACCTCTTTTTTGCATATTTTATTCAAATTAACTGAATAAGGCTATGGCGGCCATCACAAACTTTAATGCAATTTAGCCATTTCTGTCACGAACTTTAATGCAAGCAGACATCCAGCAAAAATTTACCGCCTAGAACTGCTTGGTTTTAGCTTTAACTCTCAAAGTCTTCAAAAACATACTATCAAAAATGATATTCGCCAAGTATTTTTGAAGCGTCGTAAAACTTATACCAGACAACCCAAAAGGCTTCCATGCTGCCTGGCATTGACCTGCAAAATATTGATCGCAGTGGATCAATTTCAGATGATCAAATGGCTCAACTTTCGATGAGCGCATGGCTCAATTTCAGATGATCATTCGACAGTCATTTTTTATTTGCTACGTCAAAATTAATACGAGCTTCTCGGCTTTAAGCAAAGGCAAACCAAAATGTCTAGCAAAAATTTACTGCCTAGAACTGCTTGGTCTAAGCTTTAACTCTCAAACCTTTTAAAAACATACTATCAAAAATAATATTTGTCAAGTGTTTTTTTGAAGTGTCGTAAAAAATCTTGGTCCAACAAAAATCTGCTCAAGGCCTACCGCAATCTTGCCTAATCTGACACAGCCCTTGGGAGGCATTTGGAGAAGTAATGCGTTGTTGTGAGATATATAATATCAAAAATGATAAGTGTCAAGCAAAAAATTTAAGATTTCTTAAAATTGGGTCAAAAAAAGAGAAAAACCTTGGCAGAAAGGCATTATCGTAAAAAAGGTGACGACAATTTTGAGCCAAAAAAGCCAGTTGGCTAGGTAAGGGCTAGTCAACTGGCAAAAAATAGCTTAGCGATTCAGATAAGCTGACATGGCTAAAAGTGTATCCATTAAAACAGCATCAAATTGCTTCAAGCTCACCGTAAAATCAGCTCCAGCCTTCAAGGCCATTTCCAATGAAAACGCAGAAGCAGCCAATTGTTTGGCAAAAAGCTCGGTAGCTTTTTTCTTAATGTCATGAACTTTCTTTTGCGCTTCTTTTAGTTTAGATGTCTGCAAAGCGCTAACCACATAGGAGCCTGTATCACGCTCCTTCTCAATGAAAGCCCGCAATTTCTTCTGATAATCAGCCTCTTTGAAAGCGCCGCTGTCCAGTGCGGTATGCCAATCGAGCAAGGTCTCACTCATATCCACTCCTACGCTTCAACGACCTTTAATTTCAAAAATCTTTTCTTCCCAAGTTTGATCACATAATCACCCACTTTCAAAGGTGTCAGCGCATCTTCAAGGCGTTCCCCATTAACTGTTAAGGAACCACCCTTGATCAAGCGTTTAGCCTCGCTGCGGCTTTTGGCAAGGCCTGAAGCCTCGAGAAAAACATGGGGAGCACTCTCCTCACCCACTGTACATGAAAATGTGGGGGTATTTTCGGGTACACCGCCATCGGCAAAGACACTATTAAAATCTTGGCGAGCCTTGGCTGCAGCATCAGAAGAATGATAGCGTGCCACCAATTCCATGGCCAAGTCTTCTTTGACTGTCTTAGGATGCAAGGAACCTTCATCGACCTTTTTCTGCAAATCAGCAATTTCGGTCAAACTTTTTTCCGAGAGCAATTCATAGTAGCGCCACATCAATTGATCGGAAATCTTCATCACCTTGCCAAAGATCTGATCTGGAGCCTCATCAATGCCAATATAGTTGCCATAGGATTTTGACATTTTGCGTACTCCGTCTAATCCTTCTAAGAGTGGCAACGTCAAAATGCATTGACTCTCCTGTCCATAATGACCTTGCAAGGTGCGCCCCATCAACAGATTGAATTTCTGATCCGTTCCACCTAACTCCACATCAGCCTGCAGACAGACCGAATCATAGCCTTGGCAGAGAGGATAAATAAATTCATGGATGGAAATGGGGCGATTTTCCCGATAGCGTTTTTCAAAATCATCCCGCTCCATCATCCTAGCCACTGTATAACAGCTAGCTAGCTTGATGAAACCAGCGGCATCAAGTTTCGATAGCCATTCGGAATTGAAAACTACGCTAGTTTTCTCTGGATCCAAAATCTTGAAGACCTGCTTTTTGTAGGTTTCGGCATTGGCCAAAACTTGCTCAGCGGTCAAAGGTGGCCTAGTTTCAGAGCGACCAGAAGGATCGCCAATTCTACCGGTAAAATCGCCAATCAAAAAGAGGATCGTATGTCCCAACTGCTGAAAATGCCGCATCTTTTGCATCACAACAGTGTGACCTAAATGCAAATCGGGCGCAGTGGGATCAAAACCAACCTTTACGCGTAGAGGCTGATTTCGCGAAAGCTTCTTCTTCAGTTCCTCTTCATCAATCAATTCAACGACGCCGCGTTTTATTAGCGCAAGCTGCTCTTCAATTCCAATCATCAAAAATCCAGCGCGGGTTACCTAGATTTCTAGGAGGAAACGCTGCCCTTCAAGCTTTTCCTTAAGGTTAAACATATATCAGATAAAATTTAGGCCAAAGGAAGAAACGCTTTGGCTAAAAATAGCTAGCAACAAGAAATTTTTTATAAGATTGTGCCGTAAAACCCCACTCCTTTATGGGGTGGGGATGTAAGGCACATAATTGTAAGTCATGGAGTTTCCATGTGGTTCACATCGTCGTTGTTTTTTCGAGTTTACTATTTTTTTACAAAAAATAAAT
>JAFSZE010000108.1 GCA_017455745.1 Desulfovibrionaceae bacterium
ACAATCAGACAGCCTTATTTTGTCGCAATTATGGGGTAGCGGCTAAAAACCGCGTAAATACTTTGTTTTGCAGAAAAAATTAATAATTTGGGGTAGTTAGGTCAAATACCAAGATTTACGAAATTCTGGAGAGTTGTAATAATTAGACGTATTCTTTTGATTTAAACTTATCTATGCAGCATATTTTTTATTTTTAATTTCCTGCTATATTTTATTTTGTTAAATTTATTATGTTGTCCATTTAAAATTAACTTGCAAATAATATAAGTACAGATATAAAAAAGCCACAAAGAAAAGTAATTTTCTTTGTGGCTTTCTGGTTTATAATTTATTCAAATATAATAAAAACTAAGACAATTCATTGCTAGAATGAAATGGATTGTATCTGACAGTCAAGTTATTTTTATTGCAATTTATGGCAGGAGATCATTTGTTGGAAGTATAAGATCAAATATTAGAGAAAACCATATTATATTTCGATAAAAAGTTATTAATTAAACTGCTTCCTAGAGGGTAAAACGTGAATCTCTAGAGCATTCTTCTTGGACGATCTTAAATAGTACTGGACTTAAGAGTAAAATGCCTATGATGTTGGGGAAGGCCATCAGAGCATTGGCAATATCGGCGAAAAGCCAAACCACATCGAGAGCAAGTACTGCACCAAGGCCAAAAGCTACGACGAATACCACGCGGAAGATTTTCTGGGCGGAATCACCGAAGAGATAGATTACGCAGCGTTCACCGTATACGCACCAACCAAGACCTGTGGTAAAGGCAAAGAGTGCTAAGCAGATCGTTACACCGTATTCGCCAAGGCTAGAGAGATTTTGCTTAAAGGCAGCTGCAGTTAGGGTACCACCGCTAATTCCACTGCTCCACAAAGCCGTCCCTTGATCTGTTGTGCTAATCAGGATGGCAAAGCCAGTCATTGAGCAGATGATGATGGTATCAATGAAGACATCGAGCATACCGATGGATGCTTGGACTAGAGGGGACTCAGCAGTAGAGGCTGCGTGGGCCATGGGGGCAGAGCCCAAGCCAGCTTCGTTGGAGAAGATGCCTCTAGCCATGCCCATCTGAATGGCTAACATGACAGATGCACCAACAAAACCGCCTTCAGCCGCTGTGGGGGTAAAAGCATCGCTTAGAATCATCCAGAAAACATGGGGAACGCTTGTGATATTCATGATGATTATCAGCAAGCACATACCGACATAGGCAAGGGCCATGTAAGGTACAAGACGACCGGCCACTTGACCTACACGTTTGATGCCACCTAAAAGCACGATGCCAGCCAAAAGGAAGAGTAATATGGCTGAAACCCAGGTGGGTATGGAGAAGCTCTTATTGAGGTTTACGCTGATAGAATTGGCTTGGACCATGCAGCCAATGCCGAAGCAGGCGATCATGCCAAAAATAGCAAAAGCCGTTGCTAGCCAACGCCAGTTTTGGCTTAAGCCATTTTTGATGAAATACATGGCTCCACCCACCCAGTTGCCAGCAGGTGTCTTTTCGCGGAAATGGACGGAGAGTAAAACCTCCGAAAACTTCGTCATCATGCCAACTAATGCCGTGACCCACATCCAAAATAAAGCTCCCGGACCGCCAATGGCGATAGCCGTAGCAACACCAACAATGTTGCCTGTGCCAATGTCAGCAGCTAGAGCTGTCATTAAGGCATTCCACGGTGAGATTTCGCCTTCGGTGGATTTATCTTTGCGTCCTTCCCACAGGCATTTGTAGGCTGGCAACCAATTGCGAAAAGAAAAAAAGTGCAGACCGAGAGTTAAGTAAAGCCCTGTGCCCACAAGCAAAACAAGCATAACTGGGCCCCAGAGGAAACTACTTAAGCCGTTTAAAAAATCAATAAATTCTTTCACACCCAACGCTCCTCCCAACAAATGAAAATCATTCACTGGAGCAAAGTGAACTACCGCACCCCATAAAGGGGTGTGCTTCATAAGAAGTGTAATTTATGCAATTCTTATTCTTACAGGCGTATCCACATCGCCTCTATAGTATAGGATCGAAAGATCCACAACTTTACTTTTCCGTAAAATATTTAATGCTCCGTTGACATCAGCATTTAATAAT
>JAFSZE010000109.1 GCA_017455745.1 Desulfovibrionaceae bacterium
ATGGTGCAGATGTTTATGCTGAATATCTTTTGTGGCTGAGTGTTGAACATGGTCAGGATTCAGCCACATATAAGGCTTACGCGACGGATTTGGAGCAGTTAGCTACCTTTTTGGAGACAGATGGTCTATCTTTGCGCAAGCCAGACTGTATAACAGCTAGACATATTCAGCGTTTTATCGTCTATTTATATGAGGAAAAAATTTCTAAACGCAGTATTGCACGCAAGCTTGCAGCAATAAGATCTTTTTTTCACTATCTTTTACAAAAACATTACGTAGTTCAAGATCCTACACGCGAAATTCACAATCCCCGCCAACTAAAAACTGAGCCTAAAATTTTAAATGTTGATCAAATTTTTGAGCTTTTAGATAAAACTCCAGCCAAAACGCCGTTGGAGATACGCGATTTGACCTTGGCAGAGCTTTTGTATGGCTCAGGCTTGCGTATTTCAGAGGCTCTTAGCCTTGATACAAGGGATGTTCGAGGACAAGATTATTTAAGGATTATGGGCAAGGGCGGCAAAGAAAGATTGGCGCCCTTGTCAGACAAGTCAAAAGAACGTCTAGCTAACTGGCTTTCTGTGCGAGGCTCTATAGCTAATGCCGATGAGACAGCCTTGTTTGTTGGTGCGCGTGGCAAGCGGCTAGATCGACGCGAAGCTCAGCGTATTATATCTAAGCTTTGCGGTGAGGCAGGATTAGATTTTTCTGTCTCCCCCCACAGCCTGCGTCATTCTTTTGCCACCCATCTTTTGGGTAATGGGGCTGATCTGCGTTCAGTGCAGGAGCTTTTAGGCCATAGTCGCCTTTCAACCACCCAAATTTACACCCAGGTTGACTTATCGGAGCTAATCGCAGTCTACGACAAGGCCCATCCAGCAAGTCAAAATCATTAAGCTTGTCTTTTTTGAATTTTAGACATGAAGTTTGGAGGGATTGATCGTTGTGCTTTCAAAACGCATCTGTCCAAGCCCTCCAGCTATGGTCAAATTGCTCACAGCTTTTATATATTCATCCTGCAATTCTTGCGGGGTTGAGCTGTAACAATGCAAGAAGTGTTTTTCTTCGATGGTAGCAACGAAGTTGTTTTCAAAGGGATGACCGTAGGGAAATAAGACCATTTGGACACCTTGTTGGGTAGGCAAGATCTGTAAAATGCCGACGTCAGTCAGGCATTTTTTTTCTGCATCGTATTTACCAAGCACTAATTCTCCTGAAACTAATTTTACCAAACGAATATCGTAGGCCATAGCGGACTCCTTGTTTTTTATGTTTAATCTGGAAGCTGTATACTGCAAAAGGGTCGAATTTTCAACGAAAGCAGTTTTAGGCTTAGAATTTCTTCCTGACAGATTGAGGGTAATAAACTAAATTTAGTTTAATTGGAAATAGGAGTCCAGTCAAGCATTAAGACCTAGCAATTATTTTATTTTTAGCTACACATTATACATTGAAAGCAAAACTTTTGCATCCATCGAATAAAAAAATAATTAAGAAAAATTATACGTTATACATTCCTTTTTTGCTTATGCATAGCCCCGATAAAATTTTTATATATGTATTATTAGTCAGTGTATATCTTATAAGCCAGAATATCTATATTTATTGATAAATTATTCAGTATTACCACATCTATATTATATTTCTGTCTAAATTTTTGAACACAGTCATATGTGCATATCCATCTATTTTAGAGCTTAGATAACTGATTTATTCCAACATTATGCAGTATCACCTTGGATTATATATTGTTTCATATTATGATCAAGTAAATAAAATATGTATATGTTGCAAAAATAAAAAACTTGAATATTTTAATTTGAGAATAAAAAACGGAGATTCATTTTTTTGATGACAAATTCATCTTCTAATGATTGCTGTAGAGAAACGCAGTTGCGCCATCTAGAAACAGCTTTGGATCATGTCTTTAAAGATCGACAATTGTTAGAACAAGCTTTAACGCATAGTTCATATGCCAATGAGTGTGGAAATGTTGAACACAATGAGCGGCTAGAATTTTTGGGTGATGCTGTTTTAGAATTGTGTGTATCAGGTATGTTGTATGCTAAATTTCCCATTACACGTGAAGGCGGATTGACTAGAATACGCTCCAGTATAGTTGATGCCGAGACCTTGGCTGGGATAGCTCGACAAATTGGCTTACAACATCTTTTGATTTTGGGGCATGGGGAGGAGATTCAGGGAGGAAGAGAGCGGGAATCGCTTTTAAGCGACGCATTGGAAGCTGTGCTAGCAGCGATTTATCTTGATGGTGGGTTTTATGAGGCTAAAAAGACCGTTGAGCAGCTTTTTGCCCAAAAGTTTGAGGAAAGCTTTTTATTTCTGCAAAATGCTGATCCCATAGCTCTAGACTGTAAGACGAGATTACAAGAAATCGTCCAGCACAGTTTTAAAGCCATGCCGATTTATACTTTGATAAGCACCAAGGGCCCGGATCACGCCAAAACTTTTGCCATAAATTTGACTCTGCCTAATGGTAAAGTTTTTACAGGCTATGGATCTAGTCGGAAGCGAGCAGAACAGGAAGCCGCTAAAATAGCCATAAAAAGTTTAAGCCAAAGCACTTAGGCTTTACCGGCTCAAGAACCAATTCCCTGAGCCGGATGTCTTTGGTTCGCCTTAGCCATAAGTGCGTTTGCTAGACAGCCGTATAGACATATTTAGCACAACGCGAATATCTAAAAGTGACGCTGACAAGCCTTCACCACCGACCCGGAGGATAAATCTCCGGGTCAGCTGTCTTTGGTTCGCCTTAGCCATTATAAACACAATTATCCGATGAGTTGCATGGCCATTTGTGGCAAAGAGTTCGCTTGCGAGAGCATAGCAACAGCACTCTGAGTCAAGATTTGATTGCGAACAAATTGAGTCATTTCTGTGGCCACATCCACATCTGAAATTCTTGATTCGGCTGCTTGGAGATTTTCAGCCTGTGTTGTTAAATTCGTGATGGTATTTTCAAGACGGTTTTGTAATGCGCCTAAGTGTGCTCTAATCTTATCCTTAGAAACAATAGCTGCAGTTAAGCCCACAAGAGCCTTTTGGGCTGCCTCTTGGGTTGAAACACAAAATCCTGCTGAATCAGACTCAGCGGCGTTGCCTACACCTAAAGCAGAGGCTGTGCAACAACCGATTTGAATATAATAATAGTCTTCTGCTGAATCGTTACCAGAACCAAAGTGGACCTTAAGCTTGCCTTTAGCATCTAGTTCCGAACCATTATGGTCTTTGCCTGATAAATTACCATTTAAGAGATGTATACCGTTAAAGTCAGTAGCATTAGCAATTCTGGTTATTTCTGAAGCCATCTGTTGGTATTCTGATTCAATCATCAAACGTTGTGTTGAATCATATGTACCAGTGGCTGCTTGTTCCGCCAATTCTTTCATCCGGATGAGTTTTTCATCAATGATACTTAAGCCACCATCTGCCGTTTGAATTAATGAAATGGCATCATTGGCATTACGCATACCTTGCTGCAAAGAAGCAATATCGGCACGCATCAATTCACGAATAGCCAGACCGGCGGCATCATCGGCTGCGGAGTTAACTCTTAATCCTGAAGACAAACGTTGAGGTGAAGTTGCGAGGCGAGAGTAATGGGAATTTAACGAATTAGCTACAGTGGCAGCCATTAAGTTGTGGTTTACGACCAAAGACATATTGATACCCCCCGAAAGAAGAGTTTGGTTTAATGTTAAAGACACTATTTCTTATGCAACACTCGTGCCAAACTGAAATTTTGCCTTAAATGGCTTTTAAAAGCGACATTGGGGGCTTGCGGGAAATTTTTTCCAACGCAGGTGTCATTTTTGCGGGTCAAATTTTCAATTTGGAGCCCAGAACCTAGGAAATTTTACACCTAGACAAGCGGCTATTTGTCTTTGGCCTTTTAGGGGACCATGGTCTTTGCTTTGACCTAGATTTAAGCCTTTCATGATCTTTGGAGCACTTAAATGCCTTTAGATACGATCGCATCCCTATGTTTGCCAGCCGCTTTTAATGGGGAGAAGGTAGAAGGCATTTCGCATGGGCTTCTTTCTATTTTTTTAAGCAGCCAAATTCCTGGAAATTCTCATCTTGAGCCTATCCAAGGCTTGACTGGGGTTTTCTGGGATACGTTTCTCTTGAGAGCCAAAAATGCCCTTTGCTAGCTCATAGATTGGCTTTTTTTGTCAACATCCCCAAACAAGCATCTCCCATCACCTTCTCATCCTGGCGTGTAGGTTTAGGGGGCTTTGACGGATTTATGGCTATCGCGTCAATTTTATGGCAAGAGTCAATTGATTTTCGTTACTTAAAGCTTTAGTTTAACTAATTTTTAAATAGTACTAGCCGTTATACTTAAAGTAATACTTGACTATATCAGGTATTTCCCTAAATTTTGGGATGATTTTATTATTTAATTCTCTTAACTATTATTCGTGACTGAGAGCTAAAGATTGCATTCTCTGCTAATTTCATTGTTTTACCCGTAGGAAAATTATTCCGACCATATTTTTCCTACAGAAAAGATATAAAATTATTTTTTCTGCTCGATTTTAGACACGAAAGAAATGAATTTTAAAAATTTTATCAATCTTGAAATCATTTTAAGGCATTTTTGTATTTAAAATTTGATCTTTCCTTTATGATTAATATATTTAAAAATTTTTTTGCCAGATATTCTCTTTAGTTTGACCAAAAAAGAAAGCCCTGCTCTTTGCACAAGAGCAGGGCTTTCTTCAATTTTGATCGTTAAATCAAATTGAAGCAAAACTATCCGACTGTTAGCGTCTGACCGCTAGAATTTGTAGCCGTGGTTGTTTTAGTTTGATCGGTAGTTTTTTTGGTTGAGTCGGTGACATTGTTTTTGGGTACAGAAACTTGACGTACATTAGCCAGTTCCATCAATTGACCACCATCTAGACCGATATAGACCGTATCATTTTCTGTAATAACGCTTGTTACAGTAGCGTCAACAACTTGATCAGAAAGTACAGATTCACCAGCGCTATTATAGGCAGCCAAAGAAACAGTATAGGTACCATCTGGTGCCACTTGGCCTTTGTCATTGAGCCCTGTCCAGTTAAATTCAAATGTCGCGTTGGCTGCTTTGCCGGCCAAAGTCTCGGTGTAAACAGCGTTGCCGTTGCCATCCATAACTGTCAGGATTCCTTCCTTGACATTATCGCCAAAAGCATAACGGAAGGTGCTGACAGTAGTATGACCATCGGCATCGGTGACTTTACCGATCTTATTGCCTGTGACGCTAACTTGCTTGCCGATATAGGAAGTGGCGTTAACCATTTGTTGATTCTCAGTTGCATCAGTCAAGCCTTCCATGCTGGTATTCAGGTTCATAAGTTGCTCAAGGCTCGAGAATTGCGCCATTTGAGCCACAAATTCCTGATCTTCCATGGGATTTAAGGGATCTTGATATTGAAACTGAGTGACTAGGAGGAGCAGAAAGTCCTCCTTATCCATATTGTTGCCAGTGCTTGTTTGCGCTGAGAGGGCAGAGGCGAATTCTTTACTTGTCTGGGTTAGTGCTGCTGAGACACTTGACATAGCTTAAACTCCAATTGTTACGCCACTTTGTCAAGAACTCGAGTGGCATTATTTCCTGATTGCCCATCTCTATGCATATGCCGTTCCAAAGTCGAATTTTCTGCAGCCGAAGCCTTATTTTCGAGATTGGCTAAATTCCGTAAGCGGCGCAATTGATCACGTCTGGCTTCTTCTTCCTGGAAGGAATTGTGCTGATCCATATTTTGCCAGGCTTGGTAGTCGGAATCGGATTGATTTCTTAATTCGACTTCGATCTTGTCGATCTGGACGCCTTGCTCAAGCAAGTTGGCCTTGATTATTTCAGCTTGCTTGTGGAGCATTTCAACGGTTTGTTCATTATCGGCGCGAATGTGTGCGCTAACTTCACCGTTTCTAGATGTTAATGTCACAGCGATAGTGCCAAGTTCTTGTGGATGAAGTTGGAGCTCAAGCTGGGTTGTGCCATTTTTCAGTGTGGTCAGAAGTCCA
>JAFSZE010000110.1 GCA_017455745.1 Desulfovibrionaceae bacterium
TAGGGCTTTCCCTGCTAAAGACCCATTGTTTTATAGCGTTTAGGACAGATCATAGCCATAAGGTTTTCCAGTTCTTTTTAGCCAAAAGATTTAAAACAAAAATCATCGACTGCTTTAGCAAAACTAAAAAATTTAAGACTTGAACTGATCTTTTTTCACCTTGCGCCATCCATGCTGTTTTTTCTGCTTTCGCACCAATTAAGCTTGCCGTTTCCAGCTACTATTTTGGTCGCATGGCTTTAGGGATTCAAAGCATTTAACGTTGAGTTTGCACCAATTACTCGATGCAAAGGGTAATTAGCATAATTTTGAACATTTCTGTTTATCTTGATCCTGAGCTTAAAATTTTTTATTCTATGAATATTTTTAGAAAGTTTAACTTACATAAAATATCAATCAAAAAATTTTAAGCTTTGAAAAAAGTCAAGAACAAAATTATACCAGTTTTGTTACCCAACCCAAACCTATGGAGACATTAGTTAAACCAAGTTCTATATCATCGCCTTTTTGTAAATTGATCATCTCAAAGCTCCTGTTAAAATTTTTGTTAGAAATTAAATTATTTACTATGACTATAACTTGCCTTGAAAATCATAAAAAGTGCAAAGAGTGTAAAGAGGCAAAAAGTGCAAAGAGTGCCAGGATCAAATGATCCTGGCACAACACTAAAATATTAGCGCAGCCAAAGATGTTGCTTTAAAAAGTTTTTAGTTTTAGGCGTGGGCAGCATTTTTGGTCTGAGTACGTTTGATTGTCCGTAAAATTTCACCAATCCACAGCACAACCGATGTGCCGCAAATTATGGCAAACCAGTCAGCGGCATGTAAAGGCACAATATTGAAGAATTGTGGGAAGAGGCTGACGATCAAAATTTGGCCAATCAAAATTATGCCCGCAATGAGCATAAATCCGCTACAACCTTTCAAATCGAACCCTGAGTGGCCGGTCTGATAAGCCCTGGCATTGAACATATTCCAGAACTGCAGCATGACAAAGGTAGTGAAGAAGAGGCTAAGTTCATAGGGGGAGAGTTTATTGGCTGGCCCAATGGTCGCCTTAAAGATGTCAGCTACAGAGTTTATTTCAGTATGCTCAAAGAACCAGACAAGTCCAATCAAAAAGGCAAAGAAGATAACACCAACGCTAATGATGGTTTTGGACATTACAGGGTCGATAATAAAGCTTGTTCTGCTTCTTGGGGCATCGCGCATGACGTCTTCAGATGGTGGCAGGGAGGCCAAGGCCATGGCGGCAAAGGTATCCATGATGAGGTTAACCCAAAGCATTTGAGTTACTGTCAAGGGTGACTCTGTGCCCATGAAAGCGCCAGCTAAAACCGTAAAGCAGGCAGCTACGTTGACGGTCATCTGGAAGAGAATGAAGCGTTGGATGTTTTTGTAGAGCGAACGGCCCCACATCACAGCGCGGCCAATACTGGCAAAGGAGTTATCGATGATGGTGATATCAGAGGCTTCTTTGGCAACAGAGGTTCCATCTCCCATGGATAGACCCACGTGGGCCGCATTTAAGGCTGGTGCGTCATTGGTGCCATCGCCTGTGACAGCCACCACTTCATTGTTAGCTTGTAAGGCTCTGACCAGTCTTTCTTTATCCAAAGGTCTGGCTCTGGCAATGATTTTTAAATCTGTGACCTTGGCTTTCAGTTCATCGTCAGTAAGAGCTGCGAATTCAGGACCAGTAATGATTTGATTTTCCGGATGCTCACCATAGTCAAAGCCAATTTGGCGGCCAATCTCTTTGGCTGTACCGATCGTGTCACCGGTAACAATTTTAACCTTGATGCCCGCATCAAAACATTTTTTAACCGCTGCCGGAACATCGGTGCGAATGGGGTCTGTTATGGCTACAAGACCTAAGAAGGTTAAGTCTTTGGCCACAACCTTATTGTCAGCAATGGCAACGTCATTGGGCCCTAATTCTTGGCAGGCAAAGGCCAAAGTGCGCATGGCCTTATTTTGGTAGCCCAAAAGTTCGGTCTTGATCTTTTCTGGATCAACATCGCCGCTAATCTTGGCCGAGAGATTTAAGAGAATTTCAGGCGCACCTTTGACATAGATAAACTTTTGGCCAGAAGGACGTTGAATGATTGTGGCCATGTATTTGCGCATGGTATTGAAGGGCAACTCTTCAACCACTTTGACGCTTTGGCGAACGCTGCGATAATCAACACCTTTGGTATTTAACCAAGCTAAGAGTGCGCATTCGGTGGGGTTGCCGATACCTTCAGGCGGAGTCTTTTTGAAATCAAGTTCAGCTGTGGAGTTGCAGGCAATGCCTTGGGCTATGCTCAAGCCAGCATCTGTCTCAAACTGGCCACTAAAGCCATAAAAAGAGGCTTCTTCAACCGTCATGCGGTTTTGGGTTAAGGTTCCTGTTTTATCAGTGCAGATAACTGTGACTGCACCCATGGTCTCGCAGGCGTGCATCTTACGCACTAGATTGTTGGACAAAAGCATCCGCCGCATACTGTAAGCTAGACTTAGAGTTACAGCCATGGGCAAGCCTTCTGGGACAGCCACAACAATCAAAGTGACTGCGATCATCACTATCTGCAAGAGATAGGCGATAAAATTAACTAGGACAAACGGCTCAGATAAAAAGAACATGATCAAGCGGCCCACAATGATCAGGGCCGCAAAACCATAACTAGCCTTGGTTATGAGGGCACCCAAAGAATCTAACTGCTCATTTAAGGGCGTTTTGACACTATCATCAATTTGGGCGGCCACAAAGACTTTACCGTTTTCAGTCTGATCACCAACAGCAAAGACGCGGGCAATACCATGGCCTTCCATGATCTTTGTGCCACGCATCACGTGGTTTGACGGAAAAGTAGCTTCTGGATCAAAGAGCTTGGGATCAACGAATTTTTGGCAGATGGGTTCACCGGTTAGGGTAGATTCATCAACGCTAAGGGTCACAGCTTCCAAGAGTTCCGCATCAGCAGGAATCTCTTCACCGGTGGATAAAATCAGGATATCGCCCACAACGATATCTTTTTTGGGTACAGCGCAAGGTGACCCATTGCGGATCACTTGGATGGGTTCATCATCGTTGACCTGGTTTAAGAGGAGAAATTCTTTGTTGGCCTTGAGTTCAAAGATAAAACCTAAGCCTGTAGCCAATAAGATGGCCAAAAAGATACCCACAGGTTCAAAGAAAACTGCTGCACCTTCTTTAAGGCCAATATATTCATAGAGAGAAATGCAAATTGAGAGTGCGCCGGCAACCAATAAAATGATGATCAATGGATCTTGAAACTTCTCCAAATACTGTTTCCAGAGCGGAACTTTTTCTTTGGGAGTTAAGATATTGACACCATGTTTTTGCCGACTTGCCTCAACTTCTTGAGTTGTCAGCCCTGAGTAGGATTGTGACATAAATTTTCCTGGATTATGGTTAATAATAATATCTTAAGATGTTATAGATTAGCGGCGAAAAAACAACAGATTCTAGGTTTATTTGTGACAGTCTAGATTATGGATTTTGCTATAAATTGATCTGGCTAATAGATTGTCGTTTTCTAGAATAAAAAATGGCTGCACAGAGCGTCACTTTTGCATTTAATTTTCTAGAGTTTTGCAGATTATTTGTAGACAGATTCTATGTTTCAAGTCAATGTTGGAACAAATCACGTTGCTCTCTATAAAGCTTGAGAGACATACACAGATAGCATACTCTAAAAATTGTGCTTAAATCATGTTTGTGACAGTCTGGATATATATTTTTAGGCTATTTGTCGCGTTCAAGGATTAAAGCAACCATGGGTGGCAAATAGACCGTGATATCACCTAAATATGGATCTTTAGTTGGTGTGGTGAAATGTTCTAGGGGCGGATTTGGGATCGTCAGATTGGCGTGTCCGGCAAATTTCAATTCATCGGATGATAGTAGGGCAGTGTATTTGCCAGGGGTAACGGCAAAACAAAGATCACTAGCTGCTTCGGTTTCATTGAAGTTGAAAATAAAGAGCAATTTTCCACGCTCAAAGGCTAAGAGGCGGCGATCTTCATGGATGAAGCGAAAGATGTTTGGCGCTTGGAAATCTTTAGGATGGTCGGCCACAAGTTGCATTTGGGCTTTATCCCAAAGACCTAAGCCTTGATATTTCAAGTTGGGATCTTCGGCCAAACGCCACTGACGATGGGCATGTTCTTCGGCATCAAGCCATTCGGGGTGTCCAAACTCATTGCCCATGAAGTTGAGATAGCCAATATCGGCTGTGGAGAACGTGATTAAGCGCATTAGGCGGTAGAAAGCCAAGCCACGCGAGATATTCCAGGTCTCTTGGCCAATGGCCATGGTCGTATACATATCATCGCCAAGCAGGCGCCAGATCATGGCATCATCACCATTGATGCATTGATCATGACATTCCACATAACTAATAGTACGGTCATAGGGGCGGTGGTTGTTCATCTCATACCACATACTGCCCAAATCTTGCGGCTCTTTGATAAATTTTTCCCAGTAATCAGGAATGCCCATGGCAAAACGCCCATCAAAGCCTAAACCACCATCACTAGGTTGGCAGGTTAGTCCTGGCATACCAGAAAACTCTTCGGCAATGGTTAAAGCCTTGGGGTAGATCTCATGGACCAGATGGTTGGCCAATGAAATGTAGAGCTCGCCTTCTTCATTGGTGCGCGGTTTGCCGTCTTTACCGTAAAAGCAGCGGCCCACATGGGAGAAGTTGTCATCGCGACCAAAATCTTTGTAGAGCATATTGCCAACAGCATCAAAGCGGAAGCCATCCACATGGTATTCTTCTAGCCAGTAGCGCAGGTTGGAGAGCAGGAATCTTCTGGCCATCTCTTGGCTAAAATCAAAGGTTGGTGTGCCCCATTGATTGGTTTTGCTGGAGAAGAAGTAGTTGGTGCCATCGTATTGGCTGATACCTTGTTCGCTATTGGCACAAGAGTGAGCGTGGGTGATATCCAAAATAATCATTAGTCCCAGCTCATGGGCATGATCAATCATGGCCTTCAAATCATTGGGTGAGCCAAAGCGCGAGCAGGGCGCAAAATAACTGCTGACCTGATAGCCAAAGGAGCGATAGAGGGGGTGTTCGGCAATGCCCATAAGCTGTACGGCTGTATAGCCACATTCTTTGATATGGGGCAAAATTTCTTCGGAAAATTCGCGATAGGTTCCGGTACGTTCCCCAATATGTTTGGTATCGGCCTGAGCCATGCCCACATGGGCTTCATAGATCCGCTGAAATGCTTGGGGGGTGGGCCGATCAAATTTAAATTCATACGGTGTTTCAGGGTGATAGACGCGGGCACACCACTGGGTTGGTATTTCTTCGTTTTGTTCCACCCAATCAGCAAAGGCTGGAACCCGTTTTAAGGTTGTTAAAATACCTTCGTCATTGTAGACAGGATGGCTTTTTGATTCAATACGCAGCTCTATATACATGCCATGCCTTAGCTCTTCATAGGGTAAGGTCAGCAAGAAATAGCCATTGCCCTGATCTTTGAAGCGCAGTTTGGCATGACGCTGGAAATGGAGCCGTTCAGATGTTAGCCAAACACTTTCAGCATCAGGTAGATATTCTTCCCATCGCCAGTAGAGTTTTTTATTTTCATCTTCACAGAGTCTAAGGCCAAGTCTTTGGTGGAGGTCGGCATATTTTGTTAGTGAACCAAAGCTTTGTTCAATCCTCTCTAGTTCAGCTTGAAAGCGCAAGCCACGCTGTATCAAAAATTCTTTATAGGGATTTAAATTTTCATCTTCAAGAGGGTTTCTGGGCTGCATAAGAAAGTTTCCTTATATCAAGCAAAGTGTATTTTTAAAAACTTATTTCAAATCTTGCAAAATTATTTATGTTTTGACAAGAAGTTTCCTACCTAGGAGTAGATATAGCTATTACATTTCTTCCATATTTTTGGAACACGCCTATTTCTGTATATCTTGCACATAGCTGTCTGATTTGTTCCAACATTATGATGGAAACGTAATAAAACTGATACGAGCTGAACTGAAAAGTATCTAAAATTTAGAGCATCTATTTTGGTACTAGCAGTAAAAAATTAAAACCTAAAATATAAAATTTAAAATCTAGAATTTAAAATATATTTTTGATATGCGCTAAAGTAAGGAAAATCTTTTGGTTAGTTGGGCAGATTAACACCTAGGCATTAGATTACAAAAGCTTAAGTCTTAGATTACAGACAAGCTAAAACTTTTAGGCA
>JAFSZE010000111.1 GCA_017455745.1 Desulfovibrionaceae bacterium
ATCAAACTAACACTATCTAAAAGATAGGTAAAATTGCCAAAAACTAGGTGTAACTAGGACTTAAGCAAAGACTTGGCATCATCCGTTGCGTATGGTTACATCACGTTTTTGTGTGCCGCCAATTGACTGAATGGTCACAAATTTCGCATAAGTAATCGAATGAGAAAAGCGGACAAAGCAAGCATGAAGCTTTTTTTGTCCGCTTTCTTAAATCATAATTATTCAATAACTTACGGTCTAAAAATATACCTTAAGTTGCATAGAATAAACACTAGCAAACGGGATAGGTAAAATTGCCCAAATTCCAACTTGCCATTATCGAAAGACAATGATTCCATCCCGTTTTTATTTTTCACCCAAATGACAGAATAGTCACTCGTATTCGGGCATCGAGTTAGGCATTTGGGCAAACACTCTTACAAATCTTGATGCTCTGTTCTGGCGATCAAATCGTTCTGCAGATCTGGGGAGAGATCAACAAAGTAGGCGCTGTAACCAGCAATACGCACGATCAAGCTTCTGTACTTTTGAGGATCCTTTTGAGCTGCCAACAAGGTTTCCTTGTTCAAAACGTTGAACTGCACATGCCAGAGTTTCAAATCGCAGAAGGTGCGGATGAAGGAAACCAGTTTTTCGGTGCCTTCGTCGCCTTCAACGCATTTGGGGGTAAACTTGATGTTCAACATTCTGGCGGCACGGTCACGCATACCCATGTTCTTGGTATTGTAGTTGGAAAGCAATACTGCGGTGGGGCCATTGACATCGGCGCCATGAGAAGCTGAAGAGCCGTCAGAGAGCGGGAAGCCATCGGTACGACCGTTGGGGGTTGCGGAAACGACCTTGCCGAAAGGCACATGGGAGGTAAACGGCACATAACGCACATCATTATGGATGCCTAAATCCTTCATGGAGTATTTGCCACCGTATTCCACGGAAAGTTTGTCGATTTCGCGGCCAATGGCATCAGCATAAGGATCGTTATTGCCATAGCAAGGAGCTGACTTAAGCAGTGCTTTCACATCGTCGTAGCCTACGAAGTTAGCGTCGATGGCTTCAATCAACTTATCCATCGTGATCTTCTTTTCTTCGAAGACGAACTTCTTGACGGCGGAAAGACTATCAACCACGGTGCCTAAGCCCATGTATTCAAAGTAACCGAAGTTGATACCTTCGGGAATATGCTCTTGATGCAGATCAATGCAATGTTTCATGCACAGATCATGCATGGCGCTACCCATGGGTTGAGCAAAGTGGGTAGCTCTTAATTTGTTGATCACATACTGCTGATAGAAAGCAGTTTTCAAGAAGAGCATATGCTGGGCCTTGTAGGCATTCCAGAATTCATCCCAGGTCTTGAAGTTTCTGGGATCTCCTGTCTCAACGCCTAAGACCTGATCACCGTATTTCTTCATGCGGCCATTGCGTAGAACCATCTCTACAGCAGCGGCAAAGTTGATGTAAGCGCCACCAGAGGTGTAGGTGTCACGGTTGGGCATTCTGGCTTCGGTGCAGCCGGAAACAGCATAGTCTAGAGCTTCTTCGAAGGTGGCGCCTTTGGAAACATAGAGCGGTACAACTTCTTCATCGTTGATCAGTTTGGGGAAGCCGGAACCGTATTTGATGGTTTCAGCCACATCCCACAAATAACGTTCTGGGCAACGTGAGTGAATGCGAGCAGCCAAATCAGGATAATGTAAGGGGAACTCACGTTTGGACTTCAAGATCAAGTAAGTCAGTTCATTGCTGGCATCGCGACCATCGGGGGTTTGACCACCGACTGTGACAGCTTCCCAGTGAGCATAGCCTTCGTTAAAGGCACCGCCGGTGGGCGAGATGTACATATCAATGAATTCAGCCATACCTACCCACATACACTCCAAAAGCTCCATGGCTTTGGCATCGTTGATTTTGCCTTCAGCCTTGTCCTTCTGATAGTAGGGGTAGAAGTATTGATCCATGCGACCATTGGAGATGGTCGTACCAGTTTTCTGCTCAAGCCGTGAGAACATCTGGGTGAACCACTGGCTCTGGCAGGCTTCCCAGAAGTCGCGAGCTGGCTCGCCTGGCACATGTTCGGCATTCTCAGCCATACGTAAAAGTTCAGCCTTGCGCACTGGATCTTGTTCGTTAGCAGCCACTTCGCGGGCTTTTTCAGCATGACGTTTGGCCCACAAGACGATGGCATCGCAGACAATGGTCACAGCTTCTAAGAAAGGACGTTTTTCACATTGATCCTTGCAGCTCATGGGATCCAATGCGGCCAACTTTTCTTCGGCTTCCTTTTTGATGCCATTGAAACCACGTTTTAAGATTTTGCCGTAGTCATGCACCCATTGAATGGAGGAACGGAAGGAGGATGTCTCATTGACGATGAAGCGGGAAATTAAGCCCTTGGGATCATCATAGGTCAATTTATGGACATCAGGTGGCAGAGCGGCATTTAAAGCTTCGTGGTAGGTTTTCCCTTTCCAGTAGGGAGCCACTTCTTCGATGACGCGTTTGGCATCTTCGGGGGTAATGGTTGCTGGAGATGTGGCGCGAGTGGGTAAGTCACGCACAGCGATATCTAAGAAGTCGCCGTCCAGTTCAGGATAGAGAATGCCGTAGCGACCGTCGCAGCCGGCCCGACCCAAGAGCAGTTGATCGTCTTGCACATAAATGGAGATGTTTTTAGCGATGTGCATCAACGCTTTGGCCCAACGCAAAACCAGAGGTTGACCCTCGGTTTCCTGCATGGATTGGGTGAAGTACAAGGCCCGTTCGATGTCGATGCGTGGTTTTTGACCATCAAAGCGTTCCAACATTTTGAAAACGCGGGCATGGGTCTTTCTGAATTTATCTTCTTTACCAGCGATCTTATCTTGCAGGCGTTGTTCTTGAGGCGAACGGCAATCGCAAGTAGTAACGCTCATGGGCATATTCCTCCATTGGGACACAAGACTTATGTGTATAATATGATGATGGTAGCAAAAGTTAACCTGCCTCCGTAACTGGCGGAGACTTTTGGCGGATTAGGCCAAAATTAACAGGAAAATTGAAGGATCCGAGTTTAGATAGGATCTTTGGGGCTTAGGCTCTTTGAACGTGCCTAGCTTTGCTCTAAAACAGATCAAGTTTTGAGTTAGCTAGTTTAAATTCAACGTCAGCCTAAATTTCTCCTTTGCAGAAGTTGTGCCAATGTGAACTTTTAGCCAATTTTGGGCCAAAAACCAGGTTTAAAAGCTCAAAGAGTTCTTAGTTGCGTAACTTGAATTTTCGTTTTGGTGCAAATTTGCAACCGAAAAATTTTTTTCTTCAAAATAGTCAGTATTTTAGTGTGCAAATTTGCAACCAAGGCTTAGATCGTGTTTTTTTAGATACTTTTAGTGCTGTTTTAGAAACACTAGACAAAGTCAAACCTTTTTCTTCGAGCCGCTTGTGATTAATATCACAAGGTGAGAGTTAAAAATTGCCTTTTGTATTCCAATCTAATGATTTCAATACTTCAAAAAAATAAAAATTGGACAAAAATTAAAAAAAATTTAAAAAAATAGGCAAATTTCGTAAAATCTACCTTTAGAATTCAAAACACGGAATAAATTTTGGCATTTTATCCAAATGCGTCCTTTTCGTTTAGAGAAAAAAAGCGACTCTTATTTTCTCCCCTTGACTAAAGACGCAAGTGGTTTCAAATGTATTGATATGATCGTGTTAAAAAGTGCTTTTTGTTAGTGTTGCGTGTGGACAGTTTTTCTATGGGAACTAGGGCTTTGCTAGGTTTGTGCAAAGTTTGGTAGGCTAGATCATCTAAAAAGCGTTTCTAGCCTGGGCATTAATCGTAGATCCTATTTTGTCTGGCTAGATTGCAATAGCTTAGCCCGGAGCCTAAAATTAGCATTGTGCAATTTTAAGGTTAATAATCAGACGCTGTGCTCTAGATGCTGCTAATCTCCCCGCAAATTTGCCAATCCACTTGATCATAGGCTGCTATTTTTCGTAAGTTAAAGCCTAGTCTCCATGTTGCAAAATTGCAACCACGATGCTGACAGAAAATTTAACCCCCATGCCCTATTCTGGATGGTAAACCCACATTGGGCTTTAAAAGGCAAGCAGCTAGGTTTGAAATTCTTCTGTTTGGGGAGATAATCTGAAGGATCCTCACGCTTTTTTTCACAAATCCCACTCTGCTTTTTTTAGTCGCAGTCTTTAAATTCCGAGGAAAGATGCTTAAATGCTTCTTTGCTTTGTCTTTGGCGGCCTTGCTCGCACTATTATCTCACCTAGTCAAGGGCAAGCGCTCGTAAACCTTGGCTTTGCGTTTGGTCATCCTATGGCTTTAACCAGCAATAGAAAGATAAAGTTTTGGATGAAATAAAGCTTTGGATTACGGCGAGCTTAGTCGTTTGGGATGAGATGGACTAAAATATTGGTTTAAAGACGATCATGTTCGGCGAATATGGACCGTAACTTTGGCTTAGCCCAAAAGCTCTTGGCCTACGCCCTAGGATTTGATGAATTTAAAAATGCCTACCACTAGCAAGCTAGCTCTGCATAAGAAGCCAGATATTACGGTTTACACGCGATGTTGGGAGAAATTAGCTAACTATGTGCTAGAATAGACGGGCATATACGTGAATAGGCGGATATGCACATAAAGCTTCTTCCAAAAATCTAAGGTAAATGTAATAGCTGAAGAAATTTTTTGTGTACAAAATTTTTGTGTGCGATTTATAGTAATTATTATACACTATAAGTATCATTTATAATAATTATGAGAATAATTACAAGATTGGTGTTTTTAAATTTTTTAAATTGACTTAATTGCTATTGACTTTATTGTTATTGACGATATCATTTTTTGCCTCTACTAGCCTACATCATATCAATTTTTTATATTTATATTATGGGTTAATTTATGATAGATGAACAATTTCCAGCAACTATTGCCAAATTGCCTCTTACAAGAACTGCATTTTCTCTTTTACGCAAGCAAAATCAGATTTATGTCGATAAAACAGCTTTGATAGCTAAATTTGCTGCATTAGACTACCCTTATTTTCTAGCACGTCCACGAAGATTTGGAAAATCGCTCTTAATTGATACTCTGGCTAGATTGTTTTCTAATGGCTTAGAGGATTTTAAGGGGTTAGCCATAGAAAATTTATGGCAGGACAGCACATACAAAGTCATAAGCATTGACTTTTCTGTCTATGGAAATTTGTCTGCTGTTAAGCTTAACCGCTATTTATCAGAGGAACTTTTAGAAAAAACAGGTTTCAAGGGAAAAATTTCTAGTCTCGATGTTCAAGGGGAAGATCTGGCATCTGGCACAGTTTTGAAAAAAATTGCCGAGCATCTACCTGATAGAAGTTACGTCTTGCTCATCGATGAATATGACGCGCCCATTACGCACAATTTAGCGAACATTGATGAACTGTCCAAAGTCACGGCAACTTTAAATAATTTTTATAGTGCCGTGAAAGCATCCTTGCATAAGTTCAGGCTCATTTTTATCACAGGTGTAACGCGCATAGCCCACCTCTCAATCTTTTCGGCATTCAACAATCTTCAAGAACTAACCTTAGACGATGATTATGCGACACTACTTGGGATAACAGAGAATGAGATTAGGACTTATTTTCATCCCTATGTTGAACGTGCAGCCGAAATTCTTGATATGTCTGTTTGTGATCTCTATGCAGCTTTGAAGAATCGGTATGATGGTTTTAGATTTGCGTTTAAGACCAAAGAAACTATTTATAATCCTTGGTCACTTTTAAATTTTTTAAAAAATCCCAAAGCTGGTTTTAATAATTATTGGTTTGAAACTGGTGGAACGCCATCTATACTTATGAATTTTTTAAAAACAAATACATGGATCGATATTCTCCAGTACAAAAATCAAGAACTTTACATAAGCAAAGATGAACTATATGCTAAATCTGAACCTTTCAATATTCCAGTTAAGTTGCTTCTTTTAAAAGCTGGATATTTTTGTATTGAAAAAACTAGTACAGATTTTGCACGAATATCTTTTCCAAATTCAGAAGTTGAAGAAAGCATGATCAATCTGTACCTATCAATAAATAATTTAAGTATAAAACCTGCTACAAGAATTAAGACAGATAGTTTAATAAACTATATCGATAACCATGACTTAAAATCAATAATTAATTTGTTTAATGATATTCTTAATGACTGCGCATCACCAAAAAGCAAATTTTTTACAGATGAAAATACTCTTCGCGATCTTATATTTGCAGTTATTCCTACTAATGAAAATATTATAAAGCAAAAAGAACGTGAGTATATCAAAGGATATTCTGATTTAGAATTTATTACGCGTAAAACACATTTTATTATTGAATTTAAACGTACCTATCCAGCCAATGCAAAGAAAAAGTATAAAGGTAGAAGTGCTAAAAAAGTTCTTCTAGAAGGTATCAAGCAGATTAAATCAAGACATTATGGTGAAGGATCATTTTTGGATCGTGAACTTTATAGAGTTGTGTTAGTCATATCACATTTAGATAAAAAAATTTTGTCTAACTTTTCATGTGAAGTAGAAGATTAATTTTGTATTTTAAACTTAAATCTATGTTGAAATTAAAATCTATACTCAAAATGTAAACTTCTGTTTGCGTTTAAGATTGTCTTTTAAATTTGAACTTGCGTTTTAAATGTAAACTCGTCTTTGAAATTTAAGATTACGTTTGAATTTTATTACACCAGTTTACAAAATTTTGAAGATAGCGTACTATTGAAATTTCCTAAAAGTAATAGTCGCAATACATTAGATTTAAATTAGAGTATCATTAGAGTAAAAGACGAAAAAATAAACTGGGTTTTCGGGAGTTTGTCGA
>JAFSZE010000112.1 GCA_017455745.1 Desulfovibrionaceae bacterium
CACAAAAACGTGATGTAACCATACGCAACGGATGATGCCAAGTCTTTGCTTAAGTCCTAGTTACACCTAGTTTTTGGCAATTTTACCTATCTTTTAGATAGTGTTAGTTTGATTTATGATGCCACATAACTGAATGTTTACAAGTTTTTTTCAAAAACAATCCAAAAACATACTTTGCCTTATCTATACACTTAATTTAAGCGCATTGCGGCTTTCATCCCAGATGCAAGTATCTGGGTTTTTCCGCCGCTAATTTTTATTTAAAAAAAAGTTTGCGCCTTCCATAAGCTTATGGATTTTTTTTCCTCCATCTTAGATCAGCTGTCTCTACTAAAGCACCTAACTGCACTTTTAATCGGTATGCCACGGCTTTTTGCCGTGGGACTCGTGGCGCCTTTTATGGGCACAGGTGTGATTGAAGGTCAAGTTTGGCTCATTCTTATCCTTGGGATGTATCTACCCATTCATCCCATGATTTTTGCTGAACTAACTCCTGATATGACCATCACCATGCCCATCACAGCCCACTTTGTCTTCCATACAGCCTTTATTTTTTTTAAAGAAGTCGTCATTGGCTTAGCTCTTGGTTTTTTGGCTGCCCTCCCCTTTTGGGCCATTCAAAGTGCAGGCTTTTTTATTGACAATCAACGTGGTGCATCGCAAGCCGAAGATACCGACATTTTGACCGGCAAAAGCATCAGTCCCACTGGCGGCGTACTCTTTGAATGTCTGATCTATCTTTTATATTCTAGTGGTGCGTTCCTGGTTTTTTTGGGCTTGGTCTATGCGAGCTATGAAGTTTGGCCTGTGACACACCTTTTGCCCTTTCCCACAAACTTCTCCATCCCTCTCTTTTTTGCCGAGCGTATTGCCTGGCTCATGACCTTTATGATGTTAATGTCGGCCCCAATCGCTGTGGCCTGCCTCCTAGTCGATGTCTCTCTTGGTCTTATCAACCGCTTTGCCCCACAGTTAAATGCCTATGTTTTAGCCATGCCCATCAAAAGTGGCCTGGCCAGTTTTTTGCTTTATTTTTATATTGCCTATATCCTTAATCAATCCCCAAAAATCTTCCAGAACATTGACGCTGCCATTTTAAAGTTCAAAAGCCTCATGCCTACCTAATATGGCCGACGAAAAAACAGAACAACCTACAGCGAAACGCTTACGTGACGCTCGCCAAAAAGGCCAAGTGGCCAAAAGCCAGGATGTACCCTCAGCACTCTCGATCCTAGCAACAGCCCTCTACCTCATGGTTATGGGGCCAAACATTGCTAGGACCCTTATTGATATGTTTACAGCGGCCATCCAACTTATGCCCTTGCCCTTTCAACAATCCCTGCCACAAGCTGGCCACGTTGTTTGGCTGTGTATACTTAAAATAACTTTACCCTTTTTAGGGGTAATCTTAATCGTTGTCCTTTCTGCGAACCTAGCCCAGGTTGGCGTTATGTTTTCTTTTGAAGCTGCCAAGCCGAAACTAGAAAATTTAAATCCTGGTCAATGGTTTAAAAAAGTTTTTTCCTTAAAAAATGCCTTTGAGCTTTTCAAAAATCTTCTCAAAGTAATTGTTCTTGCTTTTGCAGTATATACAATTTTCAAAAATTATCTCCATGAACTCTTTCGTATTCCTCAAAGCAACATTGGTGCGGTCTGGACAATCCAATCGCAATGCTGTCTAGATCTTATTTTAACTTCAGCCTGTATCTTTTGCGTACTTGCTGCCTTAGACTATTTTTTCCAAAAATGGCAATTCATGAAAAATAATATGATGAGTAAAGATGAAGTAAAGCGTGAATTTAAAGAAAGTGAAGGCGATCCTCTTATTAAAAACAAACGTAAACAATTCCACCAGGAATTGATCAATCAAAATTCTCTCCAAAAAGTCAGAAAAGCAAAGGTGTTAATCGTGAACCCCACCCATTACGCTGTTGCTCTTGATTATGAAAAAGACAGAACTCCTTTACCTGTCATCCTAGCCAAAGGCCAAGGAGAATTAGCCAAACGTATGATCGATGTTGCCAAGCAGGAAGGCATTCCCATCATGCATAATGTGTCTTTGGCTCGTGGTCTCTATGCTGAGGGTACTGAAAATTCATACATACCCAAAGAATTTATTGGACCTGTGGCTGAAGTGCTTAGGTGGGTGCAAAGTCAGACCAGGTAAGCAACCTGTGCTTAAAAAATGCTCCTTAAAAAAGCTGCTACCAGCCAATCTTTCCCAAAGCTTATCTTGCAAAAAAAAAACAATCTTTGCTGCCAAATGCTCCCTCCCCAATCTTTGCTACCCTTATGACCAAAAAAACTTTTCTTAAATCCTTGCAGCTTAAGATCTGACTTATCCTGCAGGGAAAATCTTTTCGGGCACAAGTGTAGTCTCATCCGTTTTTTTAATGCCTAATTTCATCTTAGATTCATCTCTTAGATCTATCTTAGATTCAGCTTATAAATTTTGACACATCAAACATAAAATAAAACATAAAACATGGTCATAAAAAGTCAAGAGGCAAAAAGAGCTTTTGCCAAAAAAAGACGGGTTAAAAGAAAAGTAGACCACTCTCACATGATAGCCAAGGAAACAGTCAAAGCCATTAACAATTTAAATCTTTAAGACTGGGCTCGCCAGCGGTTGGCATCACGCAAAGGCGGCGCACCAAAAAAGCGTTTATACTCGCGGCTGAACTGATGTGGGCTTGTGTAGCCAACAGAAAGGCTAGCACTATTAGCGTCTAGACGTTCAACCACCATAAGTCTGTGCGCCTCCTGCAAACGCAACTGCTTCTGGAATTGCAAGGGCGTTAATGATGTGACTTTTTTAAATTGGCGAAAAAGCATGGACTCAGAAAGATTGGCCAGCCTAGCCAATTCAGCAATTTTCAATGGCGCGGTGAAATTCTCCCGAATCCAGGCAATGACCCAGGCAATATGCCGTGACGGCGTACCGGGTAAATAGACCTGTCTAAGCTGCCAGCCCAAAGGGCCTTGGAGCAGATGGTAGTGCAATTCTTTGATGTAGAGAGGCGCTAGGAGAAGAGCGTCTTCTGGTGTTGTCAACAATTCCGCCAAGCTATGGAAAATGCGCCACATACGTGTATTGGCTTTGGCCACACAGACTGCCGTCTGAGCTGTTTTTGGCACACATACACTCTCTGTTTCCAAAAGAAGCTGGTCAAGCACATCCTTATCCAAGGTGATCTGCATGGAGAAATACGGCTTACCGTCCGTAGCCGCCACCACACGCTCACTTGCCGGCATATCCACACAGGTCAGCAGATACTCGCCAGCTTCACAAACAACCTTACGCCCGCCAACCTGAGCACTCTTTTGGCCCAAAACTACAACGATGATCTGGGGCGTATAGACGCAATTCAAGGCGTGTTCACTCAAATCACGGCGGTAGACGGTTAAGCTAGGCACACAAGTTGAATAATCGCCAGTTTTAGGCAAATGGGAGGCCAAAAGGCTGGCCGTATCATTGAGCAGCCAATCCCTTTCCGAAAATACGTTCATAAGCATATCCCCTCTAGCCTCAAGAGGTAACACACCCAAAAAGATTAATGAAGCATTTGATGGTATTAGGCAAAAAAAAGGCAGAATCATGCAAAGAGTTTGGACCTTTTTCTGGCTATAATTTCTTTTATGGCTAAGAAGAAAGATCGGCCCCAAGGCTTATGTTTATTAACCTAACCAACCCTTTTTCTTAAATTTCCTCAGACAACCTCATAGGGATTGCCCATGACCGTTTGCCTCCAAAAAATATTTGCGTCTGCCTTACATCTGCGGAGTTTTCTTTTAAGCGCATGGGGCGTCATCATAATCGTAGGCTGCCTTAATGCCTGCGAGCATGAGCCTAAAAAACAGGTAGTGGCCGCACCGCCCACAGTGCTCTACCAAACAGTCAAAGCACAAAAAGTCATCCTGACACGCGAGGTGCCGGGCAGAGTTTCCCCCCTGCGTATGGCCTATGTGCGCCCGCAAGTAGGCGGCATCCTGCAAAAACGGCATTTCAAAGAAGGTATGACTGTGCAGGCTGGACAGCCCCTCTACCAGATCGACCCAGCCCCATACCGCGCCACCCGCGACAATGCCTTGGCCAATCTCGAAAAGGCACGGGCTCGTGAAGATGCTGCTAAACGGCATATGGAACGCTGTATCTTGCTAGCCCAAAGCAATGCCGTCCGCAAACAGGAACGCGATGAGGCTATTGCAGCCTACAAGCAGATTCGGGCAGAAATCGATGCTTGTGAGGAACTTTTGGCCACAGCGGAAATCAACCTAGGCTACACTAGCGTCAAAGCGCCGGTCGGTGGCCGCATTGGGCGTTCCTATGTGACCGAGGGGGCCTTGTTGACACCCAATCAGGAACAGCCCTTAGCCGTCATCAGACAACTTGATCCCATCTTTGTTGACGTAACACAATCTAGTGCCGAGATAGTAACGCTAAGACAAGCTTTCGCTAGTGGCGCTTTGCAACGCCCAGATGTGGCCAGAGTGCGGCTAACCCTAGAAAACGGCAGTCCCTATCTTAACCCGCGCACCAATGAGCCTGTGGATGGAGAACTGCTCTTTTCCGAAATCGCCACAGACCCAGAGACGGGCACAGTCACTATCCGGGCCAGGTTTGAAAATCCCGATGGTCTACTCCTGCCTGGTATGTATGTGCGGGCCTATCTTGTGGAGGGCAAAATGGAAAAGGCCATCAGCATTCCGCAACGCAGTGTTGGTCGCGATATGCGCAACCGTCCGCAGGTATATGTGTTAGAAGCATCCGACACACCTAACATCTTCATTGCCAAACCACGCTTAGTGTTCATTGAACGAGACCATAAGGGCCAATGGCTAGTGCGCGAGGGACTCAAAGAAGGGGAACTATTGCTTGTGGAAGGTCTGCTCAAAGTGCGCCCAGGACAAAAGGTTATAGGCAAACCCTTTAAGCCTACGGAATCAGCCTCAGAGGAGGGCTAGGCAAATGTCCGACTTCTTCATTGGCCGTCCCATTTTTGCCTGGGTGCTAGCCATTGTTGTCATGCTGGTGGGTGGATTGTCTTTTATGGCATTGCCTGTGGCGCAATTTCCTGAAATTGCCCCCCCGCAGGTGGTGGTTACAGCCAAATTCCCCGGTGCCTCAGCTAAGACCATGGAAGACACAGTTACGCAAATCATTGAACAGCAGATCAGCGGCATTGACGGTCTCATCTATATGGCCTCAGAAAGTGACGCCACAGGCACATCCACACTGACCTTCACCTTCGCTAATGGTACCGATATCGACATTGCGCAGGTCCAAATCCACAACAAAATCCAGTTGGCAGCCCCCATGCTCCCTGACGAAGTGCAGCGCCAGGGCTTGCGGGTTA
>JAFSZE010000113.1 GCA_017455745.1 Desulfovibrionaceae bacterium
AAAAGATTCACCTACAGGGAAAGCTTTAGCACCATCAGTAAAAAAAGTTAAGATTATACGTTTTAGTTCAGGATGGATTCAACATAATTCTTTAACAAAATAATATGTGCCTTACATCTCCACCCCATAAAGGAGTGGGGTTTTACGGCACAATCTTATAAAAAAGGGAGGTTAGTTGAACTAACCTCCCTTTTTATATGTTATTTGGCAGAAATGATAGCTATTTGCGAAGGACAAGCAAGGCAATGGCTGTGTTGCGCAAAACACGCTCAGTGCAGGAGCCTAAGAGCATATCTGTCACGGAATCATGGCCGTCACTAAACATGACGATTAAATCAGCATTTTCGCGTTCGGCAATTTTGACAATAACATTGGCCGGTGCGCCGTGATCAATAATTTTGCTGCAATGGATGCCAGCATCGCGGATGGCAGTTTCGTATTCGCTGAAGATGGAGTTAACAGCTTCATCAGCGTCTTTTTGCAATTGTTGACGATCCTTGCCACCAATTGTTTCTGGCACTGGATCTAAGACATGCAAAAGAAGAATTTCTTCCGGTCTGACATGGATGGCGGCCTCGACAGATTTTAAAGAGCGCTCTTTGGTTTTGGTACTGATCGGCAAAAGAACTTTTTTAAACATTTTTTTCTCCAGCATGTTTTTAACAAAATTGCGACAAGCTTGGCCAGATCCAGCGGCACAATTGCAAGAAGTCCCCTAATTATTTGGGAAAACTGAAATAAATTTGAGTTGGCAAGGCAGTCAAAGGTAGATTGGAACCTGTCAAGACAGAGCAAAGTCGCAAGCAAAAAATATTCGTTAGGAATTTGAACTAAAGGAATCTATGGCTAAAAATTTCAGACTGCGCGGATCCCGCCTGGGAGTGTTTCGAGGTTTACGTTTTCAGCCAAATTAACTAGTTGGCATTAAGAGGCAAGTGCTTATCTAAAAAGACGAAGATGCCTATAGATATTTGTCTTTGAAAGCTCGGGGGCTAACCTTTCTCGTCAAATTGGCTTAAGGTCAAACGATTATCATCCACCTTGCGGATCAATTCAGGTAAAAGATCGTTTAGGGCAGACAAATCTCCGGCCTTGCCAGCCCGTTCCACACAACGTGCCATTTTGGCCAAGCGTCTAAAACCAAGGGCATCGCAGTCTTGAGCCACACGTTTGACTGCTTCAGCCACACGCATACATTGCTTGCCAGCTAAAGCCTGTTTGGCATCATTGATAGCCAAATCAACTCGATCTAGAAACTCCATGACCTCAGGTCTTATGACAATAGGCGGAGTTCCATCTGCTTGATTTTTGGGGAGAGGCTCTTCTTCGTATGGGGAATTATCAGGGAGATCTTTGCTGTCATTGGCCGCTTTTTGCACGGCATCTTGAGCTTTATAAGCTTCAGCGTCCATCTCTTTGATAATCATTAGTGCTTCTTCAGCAGCCTGATTGGTTGGAGAGTCAGATGTGGCCTTTGATATTTCGGCTTTGATGGCGTTCAATTCCTTAGTATCGATTTTAGCGCCGTTTAGGATGGGAATCGGTTCGCCGACCCAGTCGTCAGCCCAACCTTCGGCATAATTGATAGGTTCAAGTGTTGAGGAAGAACTTGGGTTGTGCTGCGTATTTTGAGCCGAGCTTTTTATATTAGCTAAATTATCTGCCAAAGGTTCTGTCTCTTTAGATTTTTCCTTGGGAGTCACGATTGGTGTTGGCTCACCTACCCATTCATCTTGCCCAAACCAAGTGCCTTGGGGGGTACTTGGACTAGTTTTTGCGGGGGATGGTTTTGCCTTTTCAGGTTGGGTTGGCTTTGAACTAGTCACAGGCACAGGTTCCCCTACCCATTCATCTTCATCTAGCGGGGCATAATCATTTTTGGACGTATGCGCAGATCTTTCTGGTGTGGGATCTTTTGGAGTCAAAGGTCCTTGGCTTTGGGCAGAAAGTACGTCATTGCCGGCAGTTTTGCGAGGTGTTTTGCCAATCCCTGGTTCTACTTGAGCACTTTTGGAATTATTAGTGCCAATGTGCTTTGAGAAGTGGCCGCTCGCAGCATTTTTTACGGGTGAAGTCTTGGTTAAGGTAGGGTTTGGCGCGGCTTTTTCATCATCTTGGGATTTTGTCTGGTCAAGCGCAGTCTTTTTTGGCTGACTAAGGGTAGTAGGTTCGCGTTTAGTCAAATCATCCTTAGATTTTACGTAATTTATGGCATAGGCTAGCTCTTCCTGGGATAAACTGAACAGTTTTTCCAAGATGGCTGGCAATTGGGTAAGCTTGTCTAACGTTGGAGCCAGGGTTGGGTTTTTTTCACCTAAAAAAGGGGGCACTTCAGTCTTAGGCTCAATGGCGTCCTTTTTTTGTGCCAATTGTTTTAGAAAGTCTTTTTGAACATTGGCTACGGTTGTGATTAGAGCCTCTGTATCGACAGGTTCTAGTAAGGCGTAGGTGAAACCAGCCTTGCCGAGCTCTTTCCACTGGCTATCATTGGCTGTGATGGCCAAAATTTTGCAAAACGGCAGGCCTTTTTCGCGGGCCAGTTTTTTAAATTGGTTAATGATCCCTGTAGCACTGGGTGTTGCCTGCGTATCATGGGCGACTAGTAGGCATGGAGGATCGTTTTTACTTAATGCGTAGGCTTCTTCCAAGCTTGTGGCTTCAGCTGTGCGCAAATTGAGCGAACTTAAGTTGGCACGCAAACTATGGCGCACGGAAACATTTTCTGAGCAGATGACTAGGCGGGGGATAGGATTAGGAGCCTTAGTCTCGATAGCAATTGCTTCCAATGGAACTGACAGTTTAATTTGAGTGCCATTGTTTTTGCTTTTGAATTCAACCTCACCACCTAAATTTCCGGCGACCTCCAAGGCCCGTAAAATGGCTAGTGGTGATCTGGAGTTTGGTCCGCTAGCGCCAGTATCTGAGATTGAGAAGGTCAACCAGGAGACTGAATTTCTTAGGGTTTGTGAGGCTGTTAGATAAACACCACCTTTTTTGGTGGCATTAACAGCACTTTCAACTAAAAGCTTAACCGTATGCTGCAAAGGCTCAATTTGGCCTTTGTAGGTTTGGTTGGAGCCTGGAGCGATTGACCAACCAAAGGTTAATCCTTTGTCAAAGGCGTTTTTTTGCATTTGTTGGTAGATTTCACGCAAGAAAAATTCCAAATCCAGGTTACTAACTTCATTGCCTTTGGTTTTACTTTCAGTTGGATGAACTACTTTATAGATGGAGCGGGCGTGCAAGAGTAGATCATTGAGTTGGGCCTCAAGGTGGGTCTGTTTGGCACTATTGGCTAACGCTTGGGCAGCTTCAAGCAAAATTTCAAGGGGATCGCTGATTTTTGGACCGTATTTTGGCAGATCCGAGGAACTGTTTTTTAATTTGACTGGTTGCTTTTCGCTTAGATCAATATTGGGTAGCTCAGTTTTAACACCGCGTTTGGGGGTTGGGCTTAGCTCAAGATTAGAAAGATCATCCACAGGTGGAGGCAATTCATCATCATTTAATTCAAGACCGGAATCTTTGTCCTTTCTGGGTGCTGGCGGATTGGGGGTGGCTACAAGGAGGAGCGCACTAAGCGCTATGCCCGCTAGGGGTGCGCCTGAGAGCATATCTACAGGAAGCCCACAGAAAAGGCCAATAAAGCTACCCACAATGGCTAGTGGGGGCAAAAAGCAGATAAAGAGAAAGACTAGTGAGCGTGGCAAGCCCAAAAAGAGAGCCCAGAGGGCAGTGGGGATAAAGAGGATAGTGCCTAAAGGCCAGAGTTCCATGAAACGGGCTGTCCAACTTAGACCTGGCACAAGGGGTAAAAGCGTAACCACAGCTCCAACTAGTGTTAGGAGGATGAGCTGGGCATCCACTATGCGTGAATAGACGCTTGAGCGCATCATGTGTCTAGCCACGTGGGGAATGAGCATTAGGCTAAAGCCTGGTGCAAGTGCCCTAGCAAACTGTCCAAAACCGATGTGGCCATTTTCAACTGTTGGTAAACCTAGATAGCCTGCGGCTAGAGCTCCACCCACAAAGAGGGCTGTCCAGACACGCCACTGACCATATTCTGAAAAGCTGCGTAGAAGTGCTAGCAGCATGATGACAGCTAAACTTATCAGCGTGCCCGGCTTGACCAGAGGTCCCCAATTGTTGGCTGCATTTTGGGGGGATCTAAGCATTGGCGCAAACCAAAGACCTGGCGGGCCATTTAGACGTAAATAGCAGGTTTTGGCTTCAGGTCCTGGGGGCGGGAGTTTTAAAATGTGGCGATCGGTGATCTGAGTGACACTCCACTGCTGCATACCAGTCTGCGATTGGATGTTAGGCACATAGAGGGTGGGATCGCCAGGAAAGCTATCGCCTAGCGACAAAAGCCATTCGCTTGGTTGGCCGCCTTCAGGTAGAGGACCTAGTGTGAACCGCAGCCAAAAGGTACCGGTCTTTGTGTCAAGATCCAAAGGTTTTAAGGGCAAGAATTGGAGGCTCTTTTCTTGCAGCGAAACTGCTTCAATATCCAAAGTGCCGCTTTCATCGAGCATATACTCCATGTAAGGCATAAAGGGCAGGCTGTCGCCACGTTGATCGTAGGCCAGGATGGCGCTCGCCCGCAGATCCGTGACTTGGAGCAGTAGACCGCCAAGAACTAGCAAGAGAGCCGTTATGATGCGGCAAAATGTTTGATAAGGATTTTTCGGACTAGACATGAATGGTTGTGCCTATGCGTCAGAGCGGCAAAAGGTCAGTAAAGGTTGTCTTTAGGCTAGCAGCAGTTAATTTTTTTTAGTAAAAACATTAACTTTAGCATAAGCCACGCTTTGATCCAAAATCCATAAATTTTATAAGCGCAATTAAGTTTTATAAATATAATTGGCAAGACCAAAGATTAATTAAAGTTATGCTGCTATGAAAATTACAAAATCAATTAAAACTGTAAAATAGGATAATGTATAGTCTATGGTGTATAATATACGCTAATGACATTTTATTGGATATATGATCTACTAGAATATATAATTTATTGAGGCATATATTTTTCTGCAATATTACAATTCTGCCAGATTTTTGGAATACGACTATGTATGTCAGTCTATTTGATATTACAATTCCAGAAGGGTTTTGGACCACAGATACATATCTATTTCAGGCTATTTGATGTCTAGCTTGCTGATTTGTTTCAAAAATACAGTGGAAGTGTAATATCTAGCTGACTGATTTGTTCAAAAATTACGATGGAATCGTAATATATACTTTACTTGAATAGATAATTTACTTAGAAATATATTTTATAGCGACATATAATTATATTAGCGAGAAGCATTAAATAGCTAATCCTAATCAATATGAATGATGAAATAATGGCAGTATTTTTGTCATAACATATCCGTATTAATGCTAGTACCTATGTCTGTGTCTATATATTACGCTTCCACCGTGATTTTGGAGCAGAAAGAGCTTTATCATTTTCGACACATCTTAAAAAACATTCTTCCGTCCCCAAAAAGCCTAGACCAAACACCGATGTGCAAGACGAAAATATGGGCGAAAAAGGGCGTGGATGCGAGGGCTGGCTGCTAGCCTGTTCCAAAATTTCGGGGGAAATGTAATATGTGTAGATCTATGTTTCTGTCTATTTTCCATCAAGCTCTTTGATGATCTCAGCCAAGGGCGTGCCATCGGGCATAGTTATGGCTGGATTTAGAGCCAAGGCATTTTTCCAGATAGCTAAAGCTTGGTCTTTTTGATTTAAATCAAAATAGAGCACAACTCCTTCATTTAGTCTTGACTGGAGATGTTTGGGGTCTAGGGCTTGAGCTTGTTGGAAGAGTTGGCGAGCTTTGGAAAAATTTTTTTGAGCCCTATACATGGTGCCAAGATCGGTCAGAATGTCAGGGTTGGCTGGCCCTAAGGTTAAGGCAGTCTCATAGGCTTTAATGGCCAAATCTGCTTTTCTAGCATCAAAGTAGCCATCAGCTAGTCTAACCCACGCTTTCTGATTTTTAGGATCTTTGGCGCAAGCCATTTCTAGCTCGGCAATTCTCCTGTCGTCTACAGTATTTGGTTGTATACTTGCCGGAGGTGCGCTTTGGGTGGTTGTTTTGGGCAGTGCTCTGACATTATTTTGATCATTGAGCATAGCAGGCAACAAAGATCCTAGGATCAAGCCCACAACTAGACAGAGCGCCATACCACCGAAAGCAATTTCTTTTTTTAGGTAGCCAGGATGTGATTGCGCTTGAGCTTCAGATCGTGATTGAGATTGCGATTGTGGCGCGGCTGCGTTTTTTTTAGATTGATTGGTAGAATCAGCATCTAAGGAGTGTTTGGGGAGGCTTTTTTTCTTGTTGCTTGCTTTACCCATGATTTGACCCCATACAGATAGGTAATATTATTAGCAATGGAGATATTTTTTAATTTTCTTTACAAATTAAGGAAAATCCTAGTATTAACGACAATTATATTAGAAGTTTGTATTAGAGCTAATTTAATTTATATTGCATAGGTATTAGTATTATTTTTACAGTCTGATATTGGAAAAATCACCTATCTCTGCGCTAGAATAGACTGGCGTTGCACATAGAGTCGCGTTGCAAAAAATTAGCGGAAATTTAATACAGGACTTAGTGTTGGACTTGGTATTGGTATTGGTATTGGTATTGATACTTAATATTTATATTGGCATTGTTTAAAAGTAATTGGCTAATATTTATCTCGGTACTCTTCAAGAGTAATTAGTCGATATTAAACAGTAGTTGCGTCATTGTTCAATTGTTTGATTAAATATACGATTTAAGATGAGATTTTGTATAGGCTTTAATATGGGATTCAATATGCTAAGAGTCTTTACTTAGCTTCTTTCTTTTGTTTTTGACGGTTAAGTTCATTTTCAATGGTCGCTTTTAGATTAGGTGTGATGGAGGGGATAAGCAAGGCTGCTTTTAGATGTCGCTCGCCGATGTCGGGAGCATTTAGGAAATAGGAGTAAAGGATACCTAGGCTATATCTGCAGGCAGCATCATCGCGAATGTTTAGGGCACCTTCCAAGGTTGTGGCAGCTTCTGAATAGCGACCTTGGCGGTGGAGGATGATGCCCTGGAGATAGACAGGTTCAAAGGCTTTGGGATCAATATTTTGGGCCCGTTTGGCGAAGTTTAAGGCTGGTTCCCATTGTTCAGCCTGCATCAAGGTTTCGGCCAATTTTAGGACCAGTTTAACGTCATTGGGATTTTTGGCCACACTCTGCATCAGAGCGCTTATTTCATCCATATCTTGGGGGATGGTTTCTTGGTTAGCCGCAAAGTGCATCTCATGGGCGTTAAGTTTGATGGTCAGGCTAGGTGAAGTTAATCTGGTTTTTAAGAGTACCCCAACCATGAGAGTTAAGGCTAAAATCAAGAAGATCAAGATGAAACGTGCGGTTAAAGACGGTGTATCCAGAGCAACGGTCATAAAATTTTTTAAGACCATTAGCCAAGCCTTTGGCTAAAGTCTTCCTCCAGCAATGATTTTAAAGTTCGTTTAAATTTCGCTTAAATTTTTGTTTTGTCCAATGAATCTATATAAGTAGCTTGTGATTTGGCTATTTGTTTGGCGAACCTAGCGTTTATTTTAGGTTGGAAGATTACTTAGATGGTTCAGTTTGCTTTTTTTGCAAACCCCTAAGCCGTGAAGAGAGCTTAGTCAATTTTAGACTTAGGGCAATCGTATAGAGACCAAGACCTATCCAGACGGCGGCATTGGCCGCAATGACCCAGTTGATGGCATCCACAGGAGACCTCTTAAAACTAGTTGATAGTTAGTGCTTGTTCGGTGGCGATATTGATTTGCTGAGCCAATTTTAGCGATTGCATACGAAGTCGCAATAGCCCAAACCAAAATAAACCAAAAGAAATGAGCGTGAAAAATAGCGTGACAATCATTTCGTGGGTCATGGCTATGCCAGAGCTTGTGAAGACTGCCGGATGGATGGAACGCCAATATCTAGCTGAGAGAAAAACTAGTGGGACATCGATGAAACCTATGATGCCAATGGCTGCCGACAATCTCTGGCTGCGCGTGGTGGAAAGATCAAGTTTTTGCATCAAAAGTAAGCCACCATAGATGAAACAGAGAATCAAAGCTGTGGTTAGCCTTGGATCCCAGGTCCACCAAACACCCCAAGCAATTCTCCCCCAGATCATGCCGGTTAGCAGGGTTAAAATCGCCAAAAGTTCGCCTATTTCGGCGGCGGCCTGAAGTAGAAATGGTGGCCACTCTTTTTGAGTTGTTAGGGTTAAAATTGAGGCTATAAAGACAAGGAAAAAGCTAAATAATCCCCACCAGGCCAGAGGCAAGTGGAAGTAGAATATTTTTTGGCTAAGGCCAAGAGTCGCTTCGATGGGCGCGTAGGTATAGATCAAATAGCCAGCAACTGCTTGGGCCAAGGCGCCTACTAGGAGGCAGAGACGTGTCATCATTCATCGCCTGAATAAATAAAGGGAAAGAGAAGTAAGCCTGCACTTAAGAAAATAGCGTCATAGGCCAGGGTGAGAAAAAACCAATGGCTAGACGCTGACCAGTCCGCAATTTGCATTTGAGTCTGCAGGCTTATGGCCGCTAAGAGTAAGGGCGTTAGAAGCGGAAAGAGCAGAATAGTTATGAGCGATTCCCGTACAGCTTGTCCCTGGCTCAAAGCACCAAGGATGGAGCCTAGGGCGCAGATACCAAGGTCAACACTTATGACCCCCAAAATGCTCCCAAGAAAATCTTGCGGCAAATCTTGGGCCAGAAAGATTAAGCCTGCAGGCCAAAAGACAAGCTGAGCTAGGATTAGCAGGATCAAGGCTGCCAAAGCTTTGGCCAGATAGATTGTTTGCGCAGGCGCATCTAAAAGTAGGAGGGCTAGGCGTTGTCCGTGAACTTCTTCTAAGGCGTAGAGCTGGTTGAAGAGCAAAATTTGGCCAAAGAGAGATGAAAGCCAAAAGACACACGCTGCATGCTGCGGGGAGATAGTTTGGCCAGCTTCTTGGGCTAGGCTAAAGACAAAAATCAAAATAAGCCCTAACAAGATGGCCTGCAAAAAGGCACCACCCCTAAGCCCTAAAAGTGCCAGATCCTTGCGGATAATGGCTAGCATCACTCGGCACATAGTCTTTTTGACCCTTGCGAGACCAAAGGCTCATTTTTTGCGTTAGTCTGACTGAAATGGAAGGGATTTAGCTCGCCCTTTTGAAGTGTATAGATCTGATCGGCTATTTTTTGATCACTGGCTATGCTATGCGAGATACACACAATGCAACTACCAGATTCCTTTAGTTCTAAGAGTTTCTGCTGGCAAAATTCCTGCGAGGCTTGATCTAAGCCTGTGTTGGGTTCATCCAAAAGGCAGATGGCAGGTTTAAGCATAAAAGCACGGGCTAAGCTTAGCTTTTGCTGCATACCGCGTGAAAAAATACGGGGGTAGCTATCCATAAATGGCTCAAGGCCAAATTGGCTTAAGAGGTCTTCCAGGTCATCTATGCTTAGATCCAAATGGTAACAGTTTTGCCAGAAGCGCAGATTTTCGAGGGCAGTCAGGTTGGGATAGATGAAGGTGGCATGGCCCACATAGGCCAAACGCTTACTGCTCTCTTCAAAGTGGGCTGAGTGGGTGATTTGGCCAGAACTTGGTTTTATTAGGCCAGCCATGATTTTTAAAAGCGTACTCTTTCCACTGCCATTGGCCCCACCAAGAAGAGTTATGCTCTTGGGCTTAAAGGTTACTGAGATATCCTTTAAGACCAGGTTTTGACCGAATCTTTTACTGATGCTGTGCAGTTCAAGCATATTTTTTTAAGCGTGCTTAAAATTTGTGACGTAAAAGCAAGAGTGTGAGCCTTGTCTATTACTGACTTTCTTTGCGGCGGGGCAGGTAGAGAGCCAAGAAAGGCGCCAGACTTAAAATAAAGCCTCCGATCCACAGCCAGTTTATTAATGGTTTGATGCTAAAGCGCACGAGCGCTTGGCGCTGCTGGCTTAGTCCTAGAAGCGAAGCATAGAGTTCGTTGCCTAGCGAGGGGATAGTATCAACTTCTGAGAACTGCATATCGCCAAATTTTTCATAGATGCGCCGTTCAGGACAGATCAAGCCCAAATCTTTTTCACCCTCTTGGACCTGAATTTGAGCAACCAAGGCTGAGTAACCAGGACCATTTTCTTGGCCTAGATATTCTAATGTTAAGGTGTATTGAGAAATTTTAACCGATTGGCCTTGGGAGATGAAAATATCTTTTTCCAGGTCGTAACAGCCAGAAAAGGCCACCCCGATCGTGCAGAGGGCTAAACCAATGTGGGTGATTGCACTTCCCAAGTGTTTCGGCCAGGTCTTTTTGTGATTTAGGAGATGGGCTATTTGCGAGATAATTGTGGCTACAGAAGCCGCTGTTGCCACAATTGCTATGGGTACTTGGTAGCCAAAAACGTAGAGAGCAATGGCTGAGGCTATAAAGAAAATGCTAGTTGTGATGATGGCAATGTTTGACGTGAAACAATTTTTGGCATTGCGCAGGGGACAGATGGCCAAGATAAGCATGAGAATGGCAGCCAAGGGCAGGCAAACTTTATTGTAGAAGTTGGCATCAAGACCTTTGGGTGCTTGAGAGACAAATTTGCTTAAGATGGGCCAAACGGTAGCTAGGAGAATAATTAGACTTAGAGCGATCAAAAACCAGGACATGAAGGCCAATAAGCCCTCTTTGGTTGTGATGGGCGCTAAGGGAGCATCTTCTTTTTTGGTGCTAAAAACGATTGTAAAGGTCAGAATGAGGCTAGCTACAATCATGATTAAAAGCGGTGTGCCTACAGCACCCTTGCCAAAGGCATGGACCGAGTCGATGACACCGCTGCGGACCAAAAAAGTAGCAAAGAAGGTGGAAATGGTGGTTATGGCTATGAGCGTTGTGTTGTAGCGGACTAGCTTTTGGGTTTTGCGTTCAATGATGATTGTATGGAGAGTAGCTGTGGCTAAAAGCCAAGGCACGAGGGAAGAGTTTTCCACAGGATCCCAGGCCCAATAGCCGCCCCAACCAAGTTCCATATATGCCCACCAGGCTCCAAGCAGGATGCCTGCGGTTAAAAACATCCAGGCCCAGATCAAAAAAGGTCTAGTTAAAACGTGCCAGCGGGGTTCATTTTTGTCTTGGCTTAAAAGTTGGGCCAAGGCCAAACAGCTTGGCAAAATAAAACCGGCATAGCCGATGAATAGGAGTGGTGGGTGGATGATCATGCCAGGATTTTGTAAGAGCGGATTTAAGCCATTACCGTCAGCTGGCACGGGTGTTTGCATGATAAAGGGGTTGCTATAACAAGTGAGTAGTAGGGCAAAAAAGACCAGAATGAGATAGTAGAAGGTCCAAAACCAAAGTTTTGTCTTAACACCAAGCCCCTGATAGCTTTTGCTTAGGGCAAAGATTGTTGCGATTAGGCCAACTACTAGGGCCCAAAAGAGCATGGAACCTGGCTGACCAGCCCAAAAGGCAGTTAAACGATAGAAAAGTGAGAGATATTTGTCTGTATAATTGGCGGCATACTGGAGAGAATAATCTTGCCAAAAAAGTCCATGCATGAGGGCAGCTGAAGCTAAGATTAAGCCTAGAGTTGAGACGAAGTGGGCATTTTTTATTAGCCAGTTGTCTTCGATTTGATTGGCGAAGATGTTTTTTATACAGCAAGCTGCAGCCGCAGCGGAGGCTAAGAAAGTTAGGATTAGGGCACAATAACCAAAGTAGTACATAGGAATCCTGGCAAAATTAAAATAGTGTGATCTGCTTCTGGTCAAAAGATATTTTTAGCGTTCACGATTTTCTTTTTGATACTTGGAGGGGCATTTAGTCATTAATGTCTTGGCGGCAAAAGATTTATCTGTCTTCATTCCTCCTTCCACGATGACTTCAGCGCCAATTTTAAAGGCATCAGGAACAGCCCCACGAAAAGAAATTGGAATGACAAGATTTGTGTTATCCTTATCTTCTAAGAGAAAATCAACACCTGGCGTATCAGTTGTTTTGTGTAGATCTTTGGCAGCGACAGTGCCAAATAAACGTATTTGTTGCAATTTATCGGTTGGTGCGGCCAATGCTTCGGATACATTTAGAAAATAGACACTATTTGATGTAAAACCAGAGTAAACTAGCCAACCAACACCAATGAGAAAAAGGAATAAGGCCACAGCGTAGATTTTAGAGTTGGATGTTTTAGCCATTATAAACCTCATAAGAACAATAATTTTCTTAGTAAAAGTTAGATAAAGTTAGCTTATAAGCTTATTATATCAATATTGTAAGTTAGTGAAAAGATCGAAAATTATTGCAGTTCTATATTTGAAAAATTCCTAAGAATATTTCTCTAAAAGTAATTTTACGCTAAAGTTGAATTTTAAATTTAAATTTAAATTTAAAGTTAAAGTTAAAGTTAAGTTTAATCTTAAATTCTGATTTGGATTTTGATTTGGATTTGAACCAGATAAGCTAAAAGTATATTTAAATTTATATGGATATTTTAAAATAAAGAATTATTTTATTATGTTGCTATCGTAATGTTGGAAGAAGTCGATATGCTCGCTGAATACAAGGATTGGCATGGACAGATATGCGTGTTCCAAAAATGTTCGGAAATATAATAGATCAGCGTTCTAAAATCTGAATGAAATGTAATACAGCCCTACCCTTTCCCTTTCCCTTTACCTTGCCTAAAGGGATTGGTTTTGGCCCTCGCTAGTGCTTGCATATCAGCCACGGCATCGCTTTCATCCATTACTTCGCTGCCAATCATCTCTTCTAAGACATCTTCTAGGGAAACGACACCAGATAATCCGCCGTATTCATCAACCACACAGAAGAGATGCATCCGACATTTGAGCATTTGCTGCAGAACAACATCGAGGGTTTGACTTTCTTGCACAAAATGGATTTGGTGCATGATCTCTTTTAAAGTTTTTTGACCAAAACCATCTTTTAGGCAGTGGGCTATGGTGCGACGTTCAACTAAGCCAATGATGTCCTCGTTGTCACGTTCATAAAGGGGTATGCGGCTGAATTGCCAGATACGCGGATCTTGATAGGCTTCCTCGACTGTAATATTAGCAGAAAGTGAAAAAACTACCGTGCGCGGAGTCATAATTTTATGCACATGCTTGCGATCAAGTGCCAAGACATTGCGCACATATTTGGCTTCATATTCTTTTATTTGACCGGCTTTGCGCGAGAGACCCACCACAGCACAAATATCATCTTCAGAAATTTCTGGTGTTTGGGGGTGATTTCTGGTTATGCAATTGGTTAGCTTAGCACTAAGCCAAATGATGGGTTTGAGAATTTTTACGGCAAAGGCCAAGGGATAAGCTAGAAGGCGAGCCATGTTTGAAGCATAGGCTACGCCTAATGTTTTGGGAATAATTTCGCCAAAAACCAGAATTAAAACTGTAAAGACCATGGCGAAATAAGGCATATAAGCTTCCCCATAGACGGCCAAAAATGCCCCACCGGCTATGGTTGCCCCAGCAGTATTGGCGATGGTGTTGATGGTTAGTATAGCCGCTATTGGTTGATCGACGGACGAACGCATTTCAAAAAGAATTTTTCCGCTGCCCTGCCCGCTTTTTCGTAAAAGCTCAATGGTTGACCAAGGAATAGAATAGAGGGCAGCTTCCATAAGTGAACAGGAAAAGGAAAAAAATATCGCTAGGCCCACAGCCAAAGCAAGCGTGATCATAAGAAACCTGGGTTAAAGATTGTCTGTAGCTGAAAAAGTTCAAAGACTCTTAAAACTAGGCGCTAGATTTTGCTAGCAATTTCAAGCCTTACAAGAGAACCTTAAGAAATCATTGTTTTGAGTCCAAGAGCTTAATTAAAAAAGGCACTCTTGGCCTACGCTCTGGCGGTTTTCGAGTAGAAAATTGGAATTAATCAGCTTGACTAATTCTAAACAGCCATAGCCGACTTGGCAATATGTAGTTTAAGGATAATGGAGAGAAAAACTTAAATTCTTTTAATTTTGGTATAGTTGGGCGAAGTTTGTTTCGAGTTGGCTTAAGTTTTTCTAGGCAGCTTGTTAGCTATCGTTTTTGCTTGGGCCCTTCCAAGCGTTTTTAGCGTCTTTTTGGAAGTATTTTGCCCATTTAGGGGCATGGTTTGTGGTTAAATCGAAATTAATATTTTTTCCTAACTTTTGGCTTGACAATCCATCTTTTAGGGCATATATCTCTTTTCACATTGACGCGGGGTAGAGCAGCTCGGTAGCTCGTCGGGCTCATAACCCGGAGGTCGTAGGTTCAAATCCTGCCCCCGCAACCAAATACAAAAGTGCAGTTCTGTTCGTAGATGTCTACGATGGAGCTGTTTTTTTGTTTTGGGCGTTTGCTAAAAAATAAATACTTGTTTGGATCTATAAGTCTTGATCTATAAGTCTTAATCTAAGTAGTGCTTGTAACTAGCAGATTTGTTTTAGCTTTATAGATCTGTCTCTTAATGCTGCTTAGAGTTCTAGCTATTTTTTTATTAAGTTTTAATGCCTAAGTTTTTCTGAACGATGTCGGCATTTGTCAAAATATATCGTTATAGTATTCTTTTTTACTATTATTATCGATTTGTATCAAACAGAATTGCAAGTACTAACTAAAAGTTAGCAGATAATATTTTTACAAAATATAATCTTCTTTAACGTTAAAGAGCAAAGGCTTACTAAAAATACAGTCTTTGCTCTTTTTATTTTGTTTCAAGTAAGGTAATGGGAATTTTTTTGATTGCTCTTAACTATCGTGTACAGCTTTTAGATGTTTAGTTTTGATCTTTTTTCTCGTGATATTCTATATCAACGATTTCATCTTCCGTTGGAAGTGGATTCTTAGGTTTAGCTTTATTTTTTAATTTGGCTGTTTTGTCCACCATCGATTGCTCAGCAGAATCTGTGGGTTTAGTTGGTTCTTTGGGATTTGCAGCAGGTTTGGGATTGCTTGGTGGAAGTTTGGGTACATCTCCGTCACTTTGGGGAAGACCGTACTGTAGGTTTTGGAGGAGAGCGTTTTGGGCGCGGGCGATATCGGCAGCACTTAAGGGAATCATGTTTTTGTCGGTGATAATCATGCCTGTTTTTTCAAAGATGCGCATCCGATATTCATATTCCCTCTCCATCCGTCTATGTTTAGCCAAAAAGAAGAGTCTTGTTACGTAGGCTATGACCAAGAAAAGTGTGGCGCTGCCAAGAATCCAGGGAATATAGGGCCTAAGAGTACCTAAGGCAGTATCTAGGAAATAGAGGCAGCCACCAAGAGCTAACAATCCCAAGAGAACAACTACCACAGGTGCATTGCTGACAACTGAATAGAATTGCTCCACATTTTTGGGAATAGGCTCACCATTAGAGCCAAGGGTTCCACCAGCTAAGACCTTGGTTGAGCGGGTAAAAAACCAGCCGGAGAGATGAAAGAGCAAAAGTAATCCAACAGGCGCTAGCGATGCTGCGATAAGCCAGCCAACCCAAGGGAATTTGGCCATACGTGGGCCACCAGGAACTAAGGGTTCGGCATTGGCTACGCCATAGAAAAACGCGGCTGCTCCGATAATAATTTCGAGGAAAAAAACGGCAATGAGGTAGTAAATGACGACTTCTTTGTTGGGACCTTCATACCATTTTTGTTCTTCCTCTTTTTGATCCTTTGCGTTGCCTGACGCATCTTTATTTTGATTTTCTGTAGTTTTTTTGTTGTCTTTCGATTTTTGATCCTGTGTTTTTTGAGAGGACTTAGGATCTTCTTTATTGGTTTGAGTCATTTTGGCTTGAGGATCTTGCTTTAAATCCTTTGCCTCGTTAGGTTTATTTTTCATAAAAGACCTTTTTATATCGATGGAATATTTTTTATTCAAATAAAATATCGGGCAATATTTATAATTATAATTATGCTCTAGGTTTGAGAAAGTTTAGGAAGTTTAAGAGTGATTTTGGCGCTAAAAATATTGTTTAATCTATAATAGATTAATTTAAGAGCCGTTCATTAACGGCGGATATTTTTTCAACAGTAGGCATTAAATAAAATAAAATTAGATGAAATTAAATATAAAAAGATGATGGTAATCGGAACAGCAAATCAATTTTATTTAATTTATGTTAATTTCCGTTGATATAACTTATTCTATCTTAATGTGATTCAATCTGGAAATGTTATCTGATATATAAGCAAACAAAACAAACAAAGCAAAAGTAAGAAAAAATATATGATGATATAGATAAGATAATAATATTAGCAAGATCTTAAATATATGTAGCTAAGGATCTATGAAATAAGAATGTGCAAAGGTTACTTGGTATACATAGCTTAAAATAAAAATGGATCTATGCAACTATCATGGGATATCAAAAGATAAAAAATTTAAATATCAACATGGCAAAGTTATAATAAAATAAATATGTATTGAATTTTAGTTTTAGTTTTAATTTTAAATTTGGATTTTGTTTTAATTTTAATTTTTACCTATTTACTGATTGTTATTCATTAGGCAAATATAATTTTAAAGAGTTTAAGTCGCTAAAATTTAAAATAGAATACAATGCAAAGAAATATGAAGAAATATTCAAAGAAAAATACAAATTATAACAAATGATATTATGTTACTGTTTGGTTTATTTGATTTTATCGTGTGTTTTATTTGGTGTTTTCAAATTAGTACGTCAGGTAAGAAAAATTTTAATTTAGATGGATAGATGTATTTTAAGTTGCTTTAAAAATATCGCAAGAGATTAAAAGATATTGAAAGCCATAAAAAATAATCAATGGTAGTGGAAAAAAATGAAAACAGTTAAAAGATATTGAATCTAATAATACTACCGATCATTCTTTAGATAAATCAAACGTTGAGCATAGTTAATACTAGGCTCAACGTTTGTGTGAAATGAAAAAAGATTAGAAATCTTTTTTGTCAAATATGTAATAATATCTTTAGGCTTTAGGTGTGCGTTTATGCTTAGGCGTATTTTTGACAGCTTCTACTGCAGTATTTAAAAGTTCGCCTTCATATTGCTCAATTTCGCCACGATCACAGGCCGCAGCCAAGAGGGGATCAATGGGTAGTTGAGCTAAAACTTTCAACCCATGTTCTTTGGCTACAGCGGCAATACGGCTTTCACCAAAAATTTGATAGGATTTCCCATTATCTGGGCAGACGAAATAGCTCATGTTTTCCACAAGACCGATGATGGGAATTTCCATGATGTTGGCCATCCGGATGGCTTTTTCCACACTCATGGTGACCAAGTCTTGGGGTGATGTCACAACGATGATGCCATCTATTGGCAGGGATTGAAAGACTGTCAAGGGAATGTCGCCTGTGCCTGGAGGCATATCGACATACATGACTTGAATGTCTTTCCAAATGGCTTCGGACCAAAATTGTTTAACTACCCCACCCAAAATGGGACCACGCCAAAGCACAGCCTCGGTATCGTCTGGCAAAAGCATATTCATGGAAACAATATCAACCCCGCCTTTGCTGCGCATGGGGACTAACCCTTGCTCTAAAACGGTTGGTTGGCCATGAATGCCAAACATTTTGGGTACAGACGGACCTGTGATGTCGGCATCAAGCACGCCAACATGGAGACCGCTTTTGGCCGTAGCGGAGGCCAATAGACCTGTGACCAGGGATTTGCCCACACCGCCTTTACCACTGACGATGGCGACAACTTTGTCAACACGGCTTAAGGCACCCAATGGGGCCATTAGGTCCATAGGTTCAGTGCGATCGCTACAGGATTCGCCGCAAGATCCACAATTGTGGTTGCATTGTTCACTCATAAATTTTCCGGCAGCGACCCCATGGCTTATATGTGGGCGAAACTGCCAGCCTCCTTTCCGTGGATACAAAAAGTTATCCGCACATTAAATTTTTAAGGGAATTAATATATTTTGATACTATATAGAATCGTGGCAAAGCATAAAATATGTATAATATGTTTAAATAAGATGTCTGCTTGGGTTATTAATAAGCTAGCAATATATTATATATCGTTTTTAGCTATTTTATTTTTCCATTTGGATGATTCTAAATTATAAAACTATCTGGTGAATAATCAAATCATGTAATAAGCTTATCATACTTGTCCAAACAGTTTTAGGAAAGTATGATAAGCTTATTATCATTGTTTTAACCGGCAAAAACGATGTCTACTATTTTTTCAAAATCTATAGTATAATACTTGGCTTATGTGCATATGTTAGCTTGAAAAATTAAAGTTATATATCCACTGGACTGTTATTAGTATTATTGATCTTTTAAATTTGGCTCTTAAAGAATAGACAAATCAATAAGCCTTTGGGAAGATTTATTTAAATCTCCAGCTAGCCACGGCCGCCCTTTGGCGGTCGCTTCTGATTGTTTGGCGGTGCCTTTTTGGGAATTGGCCTATTGGGCTGCGGTCGATTGTGGTTAAAATTGGGGCGATGGTTATTGGGTCTCTGCATATTGGGCTTAGGTCCGTTATGGTGGCCATTGTTGTTGTGGAACTTCGGTGGATGGCCAGTTGGCCCTTTGCGCATATCAGGCCCCTTAGGTGGTCTTGGGCCACCTAAGGCATGTGGTCCGTGAGGAGGCTTTGGGCTATGCCGCATATCCGGTCCTTTAGGGGGCCTTGGACCATGATGCATATGCGGTGGCGGAGGCGGTCTGTGTCCACGATAATGAGGCGGTGGTGGTGGCGGGCGGTGTGGTCTATGGCCGCGATATTGTGGCGGCGGCGGATTATCGTATCCGTCATAATAGTAATCATCATAGGCGTAGTTTTTTTCAACGCAACCGCCTAGCAGAAAGAGCGCAGCCACGGCTGCTAGAACTAGGATTGGGCGCATCTGATGACTCCGTTCGGGTAGATTCTACAAAAATTGCAAATCTTTGTTAGCAAAAAGCAAAAAACTTCTTAACCTAAATTTGTGTTTAAAACAACTGCTAGAGCTTTGATTAAGACAAGCACTTTTTCGCCTGTTTGTGGCTGCCAGCCATCTTGGCCTTGAAGAGCACAAACTTGGCAACCGTCAGGCAAAATGGCTGAGATTTCATATAAAATGCGATCTCCTTTGACGTTGTCAATAACAGCCGGAAAACAATTTTCCATGCTAGAGCTTTGAGGGATCTCATCTTTAGGGAAAGGGGTAATGGTAATCCAAGGGGCTTTGATTGAGGCGGTGACAATGGTTCCTTTGGTTATCTGGAGTCGCCTGCGGCTTTGGTCGGTAATTAGGGCAGAGATGAGCAAACCGCTTGGCGTTTTAAGCTTAACGCGTACCATGAGACCAGATTCTTGGATTTCATCGACCCGACCTTGAAAGACATTGCGGGCGCTTGTACGCAGATTTGTTTCCATTTGGCAAAATTCTTGAAGTGATTTTTCTAACTCTGTACGGACTTCCGGTTCAAGATCACTTTTGCCTTGACCCAAAAAATAAGTCAGCGCTGGTTGAGCTAGACCAAAACGTTGTAACTCGCCAGCGCGTGAGTAGCGCAAATTTCTAGCGTTTAAGGATCCAGTTGGCAGATGACAAATTTTTGCCAAGCGGACAAAGGTGTGTCTGATGCTGGCAGCATCAACTTTTAAGGGATTGATTTGGTCGGTTGGGAAAAGGGCTGGTGAAAATATTGACCCAAGTCTGCGGGCAATGCTTTTGGATAGATAGATGGTACGTTTAAAAGCCTGCTGCACATTGATACAGGAGTTATAGAAATCAAAATCAGCCCAGGTCAGGTTAAAAATTTCCTGCAACTTTAATCCACCATAGCGGAGCAAAATAAAGATGACCCAGATTCTAGCTCTGGCCAATTTAATTTTGGGGTTGGTTGCCTGACTGATCCTCTCCCAAAGCCAAGTTTCTGCTGAGATCAATTCACTGCTTGAGAGTCTGTGATAATTAGCTAGTGTCAGATCTTTTTTACCAAGGATTTCATTTAATATACTAAGTTCACTTGAGCTTAAATTTTGAACTAAGCGCTTTATGGTGATTAGATCGGATGTAGACATACATTCTAGATAAATTATCAAGTAGAAAATAATAATTATAGATGCAAAACGTTCAACAAAAGTAAGTAAGACAGAATTTAATCAGCAAAATTAACTGTAAAAGATAAAGGTTATTTGTTATATCACGACATTGTTTCATAAAACAATCTATGCTTTAATTATACATTCTTGCTTGATCTTTAACTAAATTTTTAAACGTATTTTTTAATTGATCTGTTTGTCTCTAATTATCACTAACTATCAGTCATCATCTTTAAAGATTTAAAAAATTATCTATTTATTAAATATACCTGTTTATTCTATAAGATCGTTTTTATATAGTATAGATTGATATTTTTTGATCAAATAAATTATAGATAATATAGTTTAAAATTGAAATACAAGATTATGGTTCACGGGCAGCTTCATCAAGTGCGCGAATCAATGGGAATAAAAAGTAACTTATTAGTCTACGCTCTCCTGTTACAATATCAGCTTGCGTCTCCATGCCAGGAATTAAACGTTTTTCAAAGATTGGATGTTCAAGTTCGCTACCTGTTAGAGTGACTCTAGCCTGGAAAAAAGCCGGTTTGCTTTCTTTATTTTCTGATGTGGGATCATGTTGGAACGCATCGCGGGAAATAACTCGCACCTGGCCGTTTAAAGTCCCATACTTTTGGTAGGGAAAGGCAGATACTTTGATGCGCACAAAATCCCCTTCATGAACCCGACCGATATCTTCGGCTCTGATTTTTGCCTCGCATTCCAACTGTCCGTTGATCGGTACAAGAGTAATTAATGATTCGGCTTCACGCACAGCTGAGCCTGGAGAAATTGGTGCAATTTCATGAACATAGGCATCTTCTGGAGCCTTTAGTTCCACATACGATGACATTTGGGTTGCCTTCAAGAGCTCTTTTTCTGCGCTGATGAGAGCAGCTTGTGTTTTAACCATTTCTTCGGCTATTTCAATGCGCCAGTTACGCAAAAAGGCCAAGAACTCAGCTTTTTTGCTCAAATGTTCGTTTTTTAAGATGGCAATATTATTTTCTTTATCGCCTATTTCCGCTTGCAGGCCCTGTCTGGCGATCTGAGATTCAATTATGTCACGCAGTGAGGTCGCTTGAGCATTGCGGCCTTTATTCATCATATCTTCGATGGCCTGATAGCCTTTTAACCGTTGGACCTGAATGCTTAAATTTTCTTTTAAGGATTCACTGGTGCGTTCAATGCGAGCCAGTTCATTTACAAAATAGCGTTCACGTTCGGCGTAAAATTGTTGGCGATCCTCAAAAAGCTCTTTTTGAACTTCTTCCTCTTTAGATGGTGTATGGGTAAAGTTCAGGGGTCTTTTTTCAAATTCAGCGGTTAAGCGTTCAAGCCTAGCCTTCTGAATGCGCACATCAGCAGCCAAGCGTTCACGGTCTGAAGTGCTAAAGACTGGATCAAATGTGATTAAGATTTGCCCTTTTTGAACACGATCCCCTACTTTGACTAAGACTGCCTTGATTACGGCCCGTTCTAGCGGGCGAACCATGATATTGGGGTGATCAGAGACAAGTTTGCCTTGCGTTTGCACGATGACATCCACTTTGGCCAGAGAAGCTATGAGCAGACAGATGAGTAGAAAGCCTGACAGCCACAAAATGCCATTTTGGGCCCAGGTGGGTAAAAGTGCATGGCGAATAGCCAAGGCATCAGGCATAAAGTCAATGGCGCTTTCATCAGTACGGCTTGGCACGTTTCACTCCCATCTGTTGTTCCCAAAAGTCTTTATATAAACCATCTCTATGCACCAAAATATCGTGTGGAGCACAAGCAATGATCCGACCTTGATCCATGACGACAATGCGGTTGGCCTGCCGGACCATGGATAGGCGGTGGGAAATAATGATGACAGTTCTTGATCTGGCAATTTGAGCCAGATTTTTTTGGACAATCAATTCGCTCTCTGGATCCAGGGCGCTAGTGGCCTCATCTAAAATTAAGATTTTGGGATTTGCCAGGAGGGCTCTGGCAATGGCCAGACGCTGTTTTTGCCCTCCAGAAAGGTTGGATGCATTTTCTTCCAAAATCGTGTCGTAGCCACGGGGAAAGTCGCTGACAAATTCGTGAGCACCGGCCATCATGGAGGCTCTAACTACAGCTTCAACGGTAGCACTAGCCGAGGTTAGGCGGATATTGTCCCGGATCGTCCCTTGAAAGAAGTAATTGTCCTGGAGCACGATGCCGATGTTGCGCCGCAGATTTGCTTTATCGAGCTCGCGAATATCAATGCCATCAATTCGAATTATGCCGATGCGCGGCTGATAAATGGCTTGGATCAAGCGGGTTAAAGTGCTTTTGCCTGAACCGCTCCTCCCCACTATTCCGATCACTTCGCCTGCTTCAATTTCCAAATTAATGTCCTGTAAGACATCTGGTAGGTTTGGTTGATAGCGGAAAGAGATTTGGTCCAAGTGAATGTGCCCTTGAAAATCTGGAGTAACGCCTCCACCCGGATGCTCCTCAGGTGTATTCATCACAGCGCCAAGCATTTTGACCGAAAGAGCCGTTTGTTGATACTCATGGACCAAACCAACAACTTTGACCAGAGGTCCAGAAACACGACTAGAGAGCATTTGAAAGGCAATGAGGGCGCCGATGCTAATGGTGTGATTAAAAACTAGATGCGCTCCAGCCCAGATCACCGCCACATTCATGAGCATCTCGAGCATTTGGCTTAGGGCACTGGCAGTTATGGAAATTTTGCCAACCTGAAAATGGGCATCAATGGCATAGGCCGAGGCATTGTTCCAATCCCTTTCTTCCACCGGTTCAAGGGCCAATGATTTGACGGTATGGATGCCATGAAGGGATTCGACGAGACGACTTTGGCGGCGACCTTCGGCTTGATAGAGGGCATCCAATCTTCTCTGAAACGGTTTGATTAACGCCACAACCACCAAAACCATTAAGAGTGAAAAGAAGAGTACTATACCGGTTAGAGGCGGACTATAGAAGAGAAGAAAGGGGATAAAAACTAAGAGCGAACAGAGTTCCAAAATGGTAAAGAAGAGGTTGCCTGAGAGAAAACCTCTAATCCGTTCACTCTGCTGCATATGCTTGATGAGTAGTCCAGAGGGCACGGCCTCAAAAAAACTGACCGGCAAGCGCATTAAATGCGCAAAAGTCTTCATGGCCGTGTTGATGTCAATCTTTTTGGTGGCGTAGAGGAGTAGGTAGTTACGCAGAAATTCGAGGCCGGCATGGAAGCAAATGGCTAGACATATGCCGCAGCCTAGAACGTTTAGGGTAGTGAAGCTGCTATTGGGCAAGACTTTATCGATGACGATTTGAAAAAAAAGCGGCATGAGCAGGGTCAAAAGCGTCATCACAAGTACGGCTAAGGCAATTTGCCCAAAGAGGCCCTTAAGCTTAATAAATTCCGGGATGAACCAACGGAAACCAAAAGGTTGGGCTTCATCGGTTAAACTGAAGCGTTTTTTTAAGAACAGACCTTGGTTTGTAGTATATTTTTCCCACGATTCCTTGGACCAAAACCTGTAATAGTCAGCTACTTCTGAGGTGTCATCATCTGGTGGGAGCGGGTTGATTGTGGCCACATCCATACTGCCATCTTCATTTTCCCGCACTCCAGCCAAAATAAAATAGGTTCCAGTTTTTGTTTGCCCTAAAACAGGATAAACATTTTCTAAATTGCAAGCTTTCTCAAAGCTTAAGGGCGCAATTTTGGCCTTAAGATTTAGATCTTCAGCCATATCTTTTAATTGTTCAAGCGGTGGCTCAAGATCATCAATAGCATAACGGTGTACTAAACGTTCTTCATCTGTATCTATACCGTGATGGAGCGCAATAAGCCTAAAGCAGGTTAAACTACTATGGGACTGCGGACGTGGAATTATAGGACGCTCTTTTGTTTGAGAAAAATTATTTCTCAAAAACTGACCGATATTTTTAAATAGATTATTCATGAAAATGATAATAATGTTAGCAGCTTTGAGAATAAATCAAGATCGTAGGTATACTTTTATACTTGTACGCAAACGTTTAAGACCATCAAAATAGATATTTCTTGCTTATGCTCAAAGTACAATCATGAAACATAAACAAGAAATATCTTGAATTTAATTTACATCAACGGCAATAGAACAATTATTAAGATGCTTGATATCTATTTGTATCTTCATCAACAAGGGTGAAAGTAAGTTTTGACGGATTATCATTAATAACATCTTTAAGATTTTCGATACTGATAGAAGCTAAAAGTTCATATTTATCGCCAGGTTCTTTGTAAATTGATCCGCGATAGAATTGAAGAATATCTTCTGAAGTATCATCATCAAGAGTAATATGAAGGTGATCGTCACGATTGTTTAAGCCTGAAATAGTTAGAGTATTATTTTTTAAGCTAAAATCAAGAGAGGCTAGACATTCTTCTGTTGACTCGGCGTTATCCCACATTTCTGTTGAGCCAAATACACAGACTAAATCTGGGTTATCATTGTCATTGCCCCAAGTATTATCTGTATTAACTGTTAGATCGATCTCATTTGCTGCGCTCTCTGGCATACTAACACTATAGAGATCATACGTTCCCAAATCATTTGAAAAATCGCGCACAGCAATTTGCCCAGACACATTTTCAATAATTGTATATAAATCTGTATTACTATCATGATCAGCATTAATAAAACTAATAACATCACCTAAATTAGCTTTTAGTTGAAAATTTTGATCATCAGCATCCACGTTATTAAAAATTGTTATCTCGCTACAAACATTTTCTAAACCTTTTGTTGATGATAAAATTAAATGCCTATCATATGTACCAGACTCATCATCTGTACTCTCAAGATCCATTAAATTAAAATCAATTGTATCGTCATCGTTAACTATAATAGATATTTGCTCCATAAATTTATTCAAATTCACATTATCAGTAGATTGATATGTATAGTTATCAAGATTTACATACAACTTAAAATTATTTGTACCAGTACCATTTAAAGCCACTGTTATCTCTTGATCATTTTCATTGGTATATATACTAAATGTATTGTTGCCACCATTATCGGTGATTGTTGCATTATTAAATATGGTGATAGTATCATTATTTTTTGATGTTACTAATTTTTCAAAGCTATTAGCTGTTACATCTCCAACAGTGATTTTATTACCATAATGCTTGATAGTAGCATTACTTGAAACAGTTAAAGTATCTGTACCGCTACCGCCATTGAGAGTATGTTGCTTTAAATTTCCAGCAATAGTTATATTGTCATTTCCGCTGCCAAAAGTGTAGGTTTCGACATTTTTGATAGTCATTGTCGAACTACCTTTTGTAAAGCTAGTATCGGTTAGGGTACCTGTAAGTGCCTTGGCAGTAAAAATAACCGTATCACTTCCGCCACCACCATCAATAGAAGTACCATTGACAAAGGAAGAGGCAGTAATCGTATCTTTACCAGAGGCAAGCTTAACAGTTGATTTGCCACTGCCAAGTGTTAATTTGACAGATGAGGAGCCAGAAGCTGTAAAATTGATGCCAGTAGATCCAGTGGCTGTGAAGGTAATTCCTGATTCAGCCTTGAATGCCTCAAAATTCTGGATTGTGCTGCTATTTTTACCCACAGTAAGGGTTTTGCCATTTAGAGAAGCTGTAACGTTTTTTTTGAAGACAAGAGTGTCAGTACCTTTACCGCCATCAAGAGTAGATCTAGCAGCAAGAGTGGAAATTTTAACGGTGTCATTGCCATCTTGACCCTTAGCAGTTGTTTTACCGGAACCAATGACAATGGTGTCATTTTTTTTGCCGGTTGTTATGCTAATAGCTTTGCTCATGCTAGCGGTATCTATGGTAACGGTACCTTTTGTTGCCTGAATAGCATCATAGTTCTTGACAGTATACTTCTTTTTCTTAACTGTCATTTGAGTGTTAGTGAAGGCTGCACTAATATTATTGATTTGTAGATCAAGAGTATTAGTTGTTTTTGTACTACCAACGTAGTTTTTGCCAAGAGATTTGACTACGGTGGTTACTTTTTTCTTCGCCATATTGAGCCTCCCCGACGAGCCTTGCTAATCTAATAAAAAATAATAGCTAAAAGATTAAAATATTAAAAGTGAGCAAATACATTTGAATATCTTGATAATTCAAGTGTATATTTTAAGTTCTAATCTTTACCGCGAAAGGTTGGAATTGTTTTAATCACTTTGATGACTTGTTCACTTGTGATCAATCTTGAGCATTCGAATTGGCGATCTGTCCCTTTATGTCTTGGGCACCATAAGAAATCAAAATGATCGAAATCAACACGCATATCATTCCAACACGAATTGCAGGTATGAAAATTGATGATTCTGTAAGGTGTATGAAATTCATTGGTGGGGTTGGTAAAGCCACTGATCATGACAACCGGCACCTTACAGCCCCAAGCTAGCCATGATAAGCCGCTAGAAACACCGATGAAAAAATCCGCATCTTTGATTAAGTTAATCCGTTCTTGCAGGGGAATATTGCCAGTGAAATCCTCACAGCCATGGGGGATGTGATTCCAGACCAATCCTTGGCCATAGACGCGGTCGCGATCAATACAGAGCACACGATAGCCACTGTCTTTTAAGAATTTGACCACATCGTGCCAACCTTGGGGGTTATTCCAGTATTTGGCCTGGCTGGAGCGTTGTACAGCTATACAGACAGAGGGTTCTTCAATTTGGCGCTTGGCAGTAAGATTGAAACGCGGTCGTTCTTCGGTTGGGTCAACGCCCAAGATCCAGCCAGCCGTGCGGTGTAAGCCTATATAGCGAAAATCACATGGTTGATGGTCAACATCGCCTTTGAAAAAGAGACCCAAGTAGTAGCAGGCATATGGTTGGCACTCAGGCACCTCATCGCGGGTGATAAAAGTGATTTCTGGGTATTGATCACGTAAGAGATCGGCTAGGTGCGGCTGTAGCACGGCCAAAACATGGCATTTATGCTTTTGGCGAAATTTTTCCACATATGGAAACCAGCCCAAAGTATCGCCGATGGTTGGCACGGGCAGCTGAATCATTACAGTCTTGCCTTTGGCATCGTAATCGTGCTGGAAAAACGGTTTAGGTCGTTTTTCCTCATCGCCAGCCAAGTAAGGATTTTTTTTGACCTCTTCAGCAAATTCATCCAATTGGACTTTGTGGTAAATTTCTAGCCTAAAACGCACATAGAATTTTTTGACACTGGTCACATAGACGTTATTGCCCACATCCTGGCTGTAAAGTATGACGCCTGTGTCAATATCACGAAAAATGATGTGCCATGGTCCGCCTGTTTCGGGAAATTGAACCCTAAGACCATCATTGAAGTCAAAACGAATCCTTTCAGCTGCTTCCATGGTTGGAATTAATGGCAGCCGCCCGTAGAGTTCATCAACTACAGGTGTGTCGCCTTGGGGCGTTTGGGATGTCTCATTGGTTTCGGTAGATGCTGATTCTTGGATAATTTCTTTGGGCGCATCTTGGGCCGATGATGTGGGTTGTTCTGGCTTAGGCCGGAAATAGGTGGGTGGTATTTTGATGGAAAAATCCTGACTTGGCATGGGTTGCTCATTTAGGGAGATTAGTGTTGGGATTCTTCACGTTGCACTACACCATTTTCGATAAGCTTATCAGCCAATTGTTGCATGGCACCTAGACCTTCAAAAAAACCGGGAATAGTTAAGACAATAGTTCCGGCATCAATCTGTTTGGGCTCGCTTCCAGATTCACCTTGCGGTTCGAGAGTATACATATTTAAGCGCACCATGCCATTAACAAAATGAACTTGATTTATACCGTCAGTGAAGATTGCTTTAGCCATAAGATATGAGCCTCACTTTTGAAGATAAAAAAATACAATATAATTGTCCAAAGATAGGAAAGTAGTTGAAATTTATTTTTTTTCTTAGAAATCTTGACTAAAAATTTATAAATGTGAAATACATCTGGAATAAAAATGAAACTTGATTCGCGAGATTTTTAATCTGGAAAATAAAATATAATCTTAGGCTAGCAATTATTATAGTTCTGCCAGATTTTTGGAACAAGGCTATATGTGTATGCCAGTCAATATGATGTCTAGCTGGATGATGTGTTCCAAAATTACGATGGAAGCATAATAATTTTATGTTTGCAGTATTTATTTAGAAATCAGAAATTGGAAATAAAAAAATGATAATGCTGTAAATGTATGGCTAATTAGTTACCAGCAAGTAAAAAATAAGGCATTTCAAAAACCACTAAAAGTTATGAAATGCCTTAAATGTTCAAAAAAATATTTTTGAACGATATAGATTGTCTGAATATGAACGTTTGGACAAAACTTAAACGCTATAATGTATAAATACGTGGGCGATTAAAAAATTTTTGCCATCTAAACTGATATATGAATAGATCATTGAGATCGGTAGCAAAAGTTTGATATCTCAAAAATAGAAAAAATATATTGAACAGAAAAAATAATTATCGGAGAATAGATATGACCTAAAGTGAACTACCGCACCCCATAAAGGGGTGTGGCTTCATAAGAAGTGTAATTTATGCAATTCTTATTCTTACAGGCGTATCCACATCGCCTCTATAGTATAGGATCGAAAGATCCACAACTTTACTTTTCAGTAAAATATTTAATGCTCCGTTGACATCAGCATTTAATAATTTACCAGATTTAGTTTTATATAGACCTCTCGCGG
>JAFSZE010000114.1 GCA_017455745.1 Desulfovibrionaceae bacterium
GCAGCTCAACGGATTCGACGATGTCGCGATATCTCGTGGCTTAGCGGGATTATTTTGAAAAATATGGTGGAATTATGGATTAGCGGTCGAACGACCTGCCAGCGATTAAGCTTCGATAGGTGAGAAAATTGGAGGCAAATTTTTGTGGGCATGGATCGGTAACAGATTACCAAGGGCACCGTATGCTAAAACGTATCTGTCCCAAAAATTGCTCGAAAGTCCGTGAAACCCGCTATTTCAGGGCAAATTGGGACCTGGAGCCAAAAATGACCTGAATGGTTACGATATTTTTATAAATCCTATGAAATACTCTAGGGCGAAACCTGATGGTTGCTGATTTTTGGGCACGACAAAACACCCGCTGTCTCAGCATGAAGGCGCGGTTCTCCTATGGTCTCGACTTTTTTGAGTCAAGACTTCCCGTATATGAGTGTCTCAAAGATCAGATCGCAACAAGCTATCTATCTGAAACCTCATAAATTCTACGGTTATGTATCATGCAAAATTTAAATTGACAGACGGATACGATGATTCAACGATAGCTGTAGTATCTTAACATACGCGCTGTCAATTTTTTGCATAATTTTCAATCATTTTATTTATCTTATTTCGGACTCCTAATTAATTGTTGAAAAAACAGTATCCTTAATGGAGATATGTTGCCAAAATATTGAACGCAAAATTGATATTACACCTTCCCGCTGATTTACATTTTCCTTGCTATATTATATGATTGCCGTTTAAAAATTAGAGATGAGTCTGGCAGTCATGTTTTAAAAAATACGCTGAAAATGTAATAATGGCACGTATCAATTATCTTCGTTCGTTATTTTCGATCTCCGCTTAAGCGAGTACTTCACCTGTACGTTTGTTAACAACAGAAACTTCATAATCATCGAGCAAACTTAATTGCTTCGCCCAACGGGCTGCATTCTTCTTGCAACTCTTCTGTTGGTAATTGATATTAGGATCAACATAACCCGTCTGGTGCGACAAGACATAATAAATCATGTTCGAAATTTTATGTGCGATCGCAACGATGCTCTTTTTTGTACCAAGACGAATAACAAGACCTTGATATTTGGACTTAAATGTAGTCCCTTTCGTCCTTACAGCAGCGTGCGCTGCTTCGCATAGCGCTTTACGCAGATACTTATTGCCCTTACGACGTTTGTTGCCAGTTTTTTTATTCGCTGACTGATTGTTACTAGGGCAAATAGCAGTCCATGCTGCAAATCGGTCGGCATTTGCGAATGCCGGTAAAAAATTTGCTGTACCACCGATTTCAATTAGGACTACTGTAGCAGTCCACTCACTGATCCCAGGAATAGTCTGTATCAACTTGTAGTTTTTGCCTTCAAGTTCCTTAACCTGATTAATGAGGTATTCTTTCTCGTTGGCAATCTCAGATTCAAGCGCACCACGGACTGCACGAACGCTTAGAATCGCTCTTTTGATGGGCTCTGTAAGATCGCCGCTGAAGGCTTCCAACATTTCTTGCTTAGTTGCCTTGACCTTTTTTGAAAGGTTGGTTCTAACCAGCTCTGTAATTTCTTCCGCAGATTTACCATCTAGTATGGCTTGCTTTGCCTTCATGGCAGTTTTACCAAACTGATCGGAAAAAATTGAGAGTTTGAATCCAGCTGCATTGAATAGTTTATTTGTTTTTATATCCGACTAAACTTTCGACCATCTTAGTTGTGTTTCGACATTCCAAACGCAAGTGCCTATATTCCTTAGGTGGAATATAGGATGGCGTAAATGTTCCGTTGACAGCAATTTTGGCAAGCCAATATGCATCTTCCTCATCTGTTTTCTTACCATCCATCCTTTTGACATGAGCAGGATTGACAATATTGATTGGAAGCTTAGCTGATTCCAGTGCATCATATGGTGCCATCCAATATATACCGGTGCTTTCCATAATGATTTTTTGCAGATCGAGGGCACGACACCAATCCACAAAAAAACGTAAGCCAGTGCGTGTAGTAGCAAATGTCTCCTTTGACTTTAGCAAATTTCCAACTACGGTTTTTAGTAAACTATGACACACAATGGTATCGCGATGCACATCACACCCAATTGCAGATTCATAACGTATATCAATTGGGGAAAGTATAACTTCATCCATCTTAAAACCTCAATGTTGAATTGAAGGCTACATCCAGTGACGTAAAAGCATACAAGATGTTACTCTTGCAGCACAAATTCCTATAGGAGCTTAAAAGCGCCAATGCGGGGTACGCACGATACACTGGAAAGCAAGTTATATAACAGGTACGAAACCCAAATAAAAATCACACAACTTTGTAGCCTTCTACAAAATTGATAAGCACTAGTGTTGGATTGGCAAGAGGTAAGATGGATAAAAATTAATAAGTTAAAGCGTTCCTTGATGTTTTAATGTCATTCTAATCAACAAGTATCCGCAGATGGTCTGTATATTTGGCCAAATCCCCAAGATCCTGTATGCTTCAATGCAACCTAAGCCTGGAGGCGTATCAGCTGACTGAAAGCCCTATCGACCTACGATTTGGCGTCAATCCTGTCTGATTGAATCGCAAGCCTGCTAACCATGGATGATAGCCGACTCCCTGTGATATGTTCGCGACACATGGGGCTCCTGGGTCAGAGTATTTCATGTTTGGGGGTGATTCCCAACGGCCAATCATGGGGAGCTATATAAAAACTATTATTCTCTATACATAAAAAAATATATAATCAATAAAAACTTACATAACTGTGATATCGTTGGTGTTTTTGCATATGGTATATCATTTTTTATTAAACGTGAATTTATTAAAAAAGATGAACGTCATTAGAATTATTATACATTATTTTATCAAACAAATTACTATCAATATATAAATTCACTTTAAATAAAATTTAAATTTAAATTTAGATCAATTGATATTTTTATAAATTTCAAAACATAAGTACTATAAAGATGAACAAGAAAAAAGTTGTTTGATTTCTTTAGTACAAAAAAGAAGGAAGAATTTATGGAACCAACAGAAAAATATGATGTAATTGATCGTGAATGTAAACTCTCATATCATATAGGTCTAGATGACGATGAACGTGCAAGAGCTGAGGCCATTGAGAAGGCTAGATTGGATGCTCTTTCTATGATCAGATATAAAGAAGAAGAAATTCGGAATGAAGTTCGTATTTCAGTAGCAAAAAATATGCTCAAGGAAAATTCATCAGTAGATCTTATAAAAAAAGTAACTACATTATCTGAAGAACAAATTAGATCTTTAATGTAGATTGATTTGTATTATCATACCTTCAACTATTTAATCTGCTATCATATTTAATTAATAAAAAAATGCATATATCGTATTCAATAATCTAAAATTACTTATTCTACATTGATGTATTCTCGAGAATATAAATCTGTAAAGATGAGATCATTGCCTACTTTATGGATTAGGCAAAATGAAGACATAAAACTCTAAAAATAAGTCTTCAAGTAAGTCTCCTTAATGAAACAAGCTGAAGCTAACCGGAAAGAATTTGACACATGACTACGTTGCCGATCTCTGGTATAGATGTTCACTGAAACATTTAGACTCTACGATTGCTTCATATAAGCATGATCGCACGTTCATCAAAATATTAATATTCTAATAAAAAATATATGTTTAAAAAAATCCTTTTTGTGGCATAAAAAATTTTTTTAGTCATATTTTGACTAGATCTAGATTTTATCGCGCAGATACAATTCAATTTTAACGTAATATTTTATACTTGAAAATACATTCAAATTAATAAAGATTCGCTTTGTTTTGAATTGTATCAACATATGTAATCTACAGATCGAGACCAATCAATTATAAGAAACTATGACGATTATCTACATACAAATATTAACATAAAATAATAAAGAAATATTTGTACAATAAAAATTTTTTCTTCAAAAGTAACAAAAAAATAACAATATACCTATAAAAAATAATTAAGAATTGTTAAAATATTAAGCTGAAAAAATATGCAAAGATTGAATAATTAGTATCACAACAACATATTTTTCCATCTAAAACTATATCATGAATACAAATTTATTTTTACTAATAGTAGACACAAATTATACCTACCTCAAAAATATTACATTATCTCGAATTATAACAAAAAAAGATATGCTGTGCATTAACAGATATTTTAAATATGATCACAAGATTGAATATGCAATATTAAATGACAAACAAGATGCAATGATAAACCTTTATTTCTGAGGATCTGTCTATAAATAAGTTGTCGTTTTCTAGAAGAAAAAATGGGGCGCGCAGAGCATCACTTCTGCATTTAATTTTCTAGAGTTTCGCACATTATTTCCAGACAGCTCCTGAGTTACATACATTTGGTTGAGCAAAGTAGCACCTAGCCTGGAGGGCTAAAAAGCTGATATGTCTAAAATGGGGAAATACGCAACGTGGACGATCCATAGACCAACGTAAATTATCCCAGTGACTTGATCCACTAAACACGTAGCTGCCATTGACGTCACAGCCCCGCAAAATCCGAACCTGTGTTATCGGCTAGCGTCAAGGCTTAGGCATCAAATATCTCTTTTCCGCAAGAGCCTTTATGGTCAATGTGCAGCCCATGAAGCTATTGATCCTAATGCTTCCAACTCCACTCCCCAAGTACACTCTCAACATTAGCCAGGCTAACGACCTATAGCTGCATTAAGTGTTGGAGCGTAAGGGAGCTAGTTTCACTGTGTCAGTTTCAGCACTACCGGTCAATGTCAGTGCATAACCAACCAGAGCTGAACCGGCCATGTAGATGTAAATGCGTCGCGCTAGCCCAGCCGATGTAGTTTTTGAATTGTAGGTAGTTACCTACCAGAGGTCGCTTTTAGACATCGTCAAAAACTGGATGTGGCAGTACCAGCAAGATTGAGTGAGTTCCTAGTCGATCAACGCGTCAATGGTGAGATTGTACTTGAGCCAATGCCACTTGGGAATGTATCAAAAGCCAAACCACCAAGCGCGATTTAAGTCCAACTGGTGAGACAGATAGAGGTTCTTTCAACTAGATGCGCTTTTAGCGGCTAATTCGTCATATGTTTAGCCATGAGGGCGCTTAAAATAAGAAAATTGGCCCAAGAGCTTTTGAGAAAATATGTCTAAAGCCGAAGAGACTGACATACACAGATGCTAAAACTTGCCTAAATATTAGGTTAATGCCAAGCCAAAAAGAAGTGTTTTTTGGCCCAAAGAAATAGGAATTTGGTAAGACCAGATCTGTCTAAATAGGTCTGATCGGATTGACCTTCAAAAAAATGCTTGCCAAAAGATCAAAATTTGGCTAGAAGGTTTCCTGTCGCTGGCGTAGCTCAATTGGTAGAGCAGCTGATTTGTAATCAGCAGGTTGGGGGTTCAAGTCCCTTCGCCAGCTCCAGAAAAGTGGAGGGGTTCCCGAGTGGCCAAAGGGAACAGACTGTAAATCTGTCGTCGTTCGACTTCGGTGGTTCAAATCCACCCCCCTCCACCACTCAATGCTAAAAATTGCTTTGGTTGCTAGCAAAAAGTAGCCTTAAAAATAACAGAGCCATGAAGAGTTTAAAAATTTTCCTTCAGGCTTTGTATTTTTTATGCTTTTTAAGCGACTAAAATGCTGTAGGAGACGAGAGTCGGATACTACGGTTAAGCTCTAATGCTGCCATGCGGGAATAGCTCAATGGCTAGAGCATCAGCCTTCCAAGCTGAGGGTTGCGGGTTCGAGTCCCGTTTCCCGCTCCACCTACTCATCCCCTCTTTTGTCCTACCTTTAGCATAATCAATATAACATCATACGTGCCATCTCTTTTGGCTAGCTAAAAGCGGCTCTCTTTTTTAGGTTAGCATCTTTTCTTTAGGCTTTGCCAAAAATAAAGATCTTGGTTTGGATCTAGGCAGTATGTAAAATATATTCCCTACACGCAATGTCGCTTCTGGATCTAGGGCTTTGTGCTTAGCCCAGCTTTTAGGTCAGGTTTAGTTTTTTGACCATAAAAGTAAAAGTTTTGACTAGTTTTTGAAGTTACAGCTTAGAGATTAGTTATAACTAAAGCAAGCCGTGGGTCACAGGGGAAGGATTCCCAACAAGCAATGGGAAAAGCTCACAACCCATTCTGAAACTCACGTTTAACCGTAAACTTTTTGAGGAGTAGTACAATGGGAAAAGCGAAATATGAACGCACCAAACCCCATGTGAACATTGGTACCATCGGTCACATTGACCATGGTAAAACAACATTGACCGCCGCTATCACCAAGATTGCCAGTTTGCAGAAAGGTGGTCAATTTGTCTCTTATGATCAGATCGACAATGCACCTGAAGAAAAAGAGCGCGGCATTACCATTGCTACCGCCCACGTTGAGTACGAAACCGATAAGCGTCACTATGCTCACGTTGACTGCCCTGGCCACGCTGACTACATCAAGAACATGATCACCGGTGCCGCTCAGATGGACGGTGCTATTTTGGTTGTGGCTGCTACCGATGGTCCTATGCCTCAGACCCGTGAGCACATTTTGTTAGCTCGTCAGGTGGGTGTGCCTAGCATCGTAGTGTTCTTGAACAAGTGTGACTTGGTCGATGATCCAGAGTTGCTTGACTTAGTTGAAATGGAAGTGCGTGAAGAGCTTTCCAAGTATGACTTTGATGGCGACAATACTCCGATCATCCGTGGTAGTGCTTTGAAAGCCCTTGAGTGCGATGATGCTGCTGCTGACGATGCCAAATGCATCCATGAGCTCTTGGCTGCTTGTGATGAATATATTCCTGAGCCTGTCCGTGAGATTGATAAGCCTTTCTTGCTGCCCATCGAAGACGTCTTCTCCATCTCTGGTCGTGGTACCGTTGTTACCGGTCGTGTGGAGCGCGGTGTCATCAAAGTTGGCGATGAAATTGAAATCGTTGGTGTGCGTGAGACCCAGAAGACCACCTGCACAGGCGTTGAAATGTTCCGCAAGATGTTGGATCAAGGTCAAGCTGGTGATAATATTGGTATTCTCTTACGTGGTACCAAGCGTGATGAAGTGGAACGTGGTCAGGTTGTGGCTGCCCCCAAATCCATCACCCCGCACAAGAAATTCAAGGCCGAAGTTTTGGTTCTCTCCAAAGAAGAAGGTGGTCGTCATACCCCGTTCTTCTCAGGCTATCGTCCCCAATTCTATTTCCGCACAACCGATATTACCGGTGTGATCACCTTACCAGAAGGTGTGGAAATGGTTATGCCTGGTGATAACAGCCAATTTATCGTTGAATTGATCGCCCCCATCGCCATGCAGGAACAGCTCCGTTTCGCTATCCGTGAAGGTGGTCATACGGTTGGTTCTGGTGTTGTCACTGAGATCATTGAGTAGATTTTGAGCATATAGTTCGTGGCTAGCTAAAAAGGGATCCTTTTTAGCTAGCCTAAAACAGAATCTTTGAGTTACAACTATGAGAATCAATATTATTTTGGCTTGTACTGAGTGCAAACGTCGCAACTACAGCACCCAAAAGAATAAAAAGAATACCACCGGGCGTCTTGAGGTGAAAAAGTATTGTCCTTGGGATAAAAAAATGACCTTGCATCGCGAGACGAAGTGATTTAGATATAACACCTGAAAACATTCTTTCAGGTGTACTTTAGGGCAGTAACTCCAACGGCTAGAGTGGCGGTCTCCAAAACCGCATGTTGGGGGTTCGAATCCCTCCTGCCCTGCCAGTTTTTGATTGCAGACGTAAGATTAAAAATTCTTTTCTTGTTACTTTTAAGTTGTTGAAAACCTCTTACGTCAATCTAAATTGCCAAAATCGGCTTGGTGGCCTACTCTCAATTATTTTGCACGAGTTTAGGGTTACGCCAAGCTATTTTTTTTGCAAAATTTTAGGCTCATATCAAACGGATCATTTGGTCAGATTTTTTTCCATAAAAAAAGCGCAATCTAACTAGGCTTTAAGCTAAGATCATTTGGCTAAGCTCTTGGGCCAAGCTCTTTTGGCAAGACAGCCTAGATGTTTTGGCTAGACGATTTAGCAAAACGCATTTGGTCAAAGATCTTTAGTCAGACATCTTTGGCTAGACATATGTGCTAGACATTTTGGCTAGATGCTTTAGCTAGACATATGTGGCTAGACGTTTTAGCTAGATGCTTTAGCCAAGCACATTTAGGGTATGCCAAGATAGAGTTTTTGGCTTTTGGTTGTTAGTTGTTGGTTTTTAGTTTTTTGTTTTTTGGCTTTTAGTTTTTAGGTTTTGGTTGTTGGTTGTTAGTTGTTGGTTTTGGTTTTTGGTCGTTAGTTGTTAGCTTTTAGTTGTTATGTTGCGTTTTTTCATGGCGATTTTAGCTGGCAATGGCGATTTTTACTATTTTTTAGTGGTTAAATTTTTTAGACCCAGAAACTCCAAAACAAAGACCTAGAAACCCCCTCACAAGAAGCCTTAGAAAAAAGCCTTTAGAAAAAGCCTTAGAAAGAAGCCTTTAGAAAGTCTTGGAAAAAAAGAATCTGGCTGAATTTTTACCCAAACGGAAATATCATATGGCCAAAAAGCAGGCACCTAACCAAGATGCAGTGGAGTCAAGCAAACCTAGTGTCTTCACCAGGTTCAGAGACTATGTCAATGCCTCCAAACTTGAACTGCACAAAGTAACTTGGCCTTCTCTTCAAGAGACCAAAAAGGTTTCCATTTCTGTTTTAGCCTTTGTGGCGGTTATGGCCATTCTCTTAGGTCTAGTCGATTTGGGTCTCTCAAGCCTAATCAAAGCCGTCTTATCTTAGGGAGGGCTTAATATGCATGAGAAGGACAAGGAGAATGAGCTGAACCAAGAGTCTGTAAGCCAAGATAGTGATACTACTGATAATTTCGAAGCCAAAGTCTTCGTCAAAGAAGCAATAAATCCTGGCAATGATCTTGAAAGTGGTCTTGGAAAAGACCTTGAGACTGATCTGGGAAGAGATCTTGCCAGTGCCCAAAAGGCAAACAAGGACCCTCACGATCTAGATAGCGATGGGCTAGATAGAGATCAAGATGGGGACGGTGATGGGGATCTAGATGGCGCAGGTTTAGGATCTAATGGAAGTGATCCCAAAGGCTTGGGAGAAGAGATAGAAGCAAATCCCGAGGTTGCCGCAACTGCTCTGCCTAGTAATGCCGATGAAGGTATGTTTGTGCATTCCATGAGCACAGGTGTAGTTGATGATGTGCCCAAGGAAGAGCCGGTAAAAGTTGAAGCTGACGATCCCACCAAGCGTCCTCGTTGGTATATTGTCCACACCTATTCAGGTTATGAGCAGCGGGTTCAGAAAACCATCAATGAGCTTAAGCGTACTGGTCAAGATCAGGGTTTAATCGAAGAAGTCATTGTGCCAACCGAGAAAGTGGTTGAAGTGGCTAAAGGTGGTCAAAAGCGGACGATTACCAGAAAGTCTTATCCTGGCTATGTATTAGTTCGGATGATTATGACCGATCTTTCTTGGCATTTGGTGCAGTCAATCCCCAAGGTCACAGGTTTTATTGGTGGTAAAAACCGCCCTGCCCCCATGCGTGACAGTGAAGCTGAGCATATTTTGAACCAGATGCGTTCAAGTTTAGATACGCCCAAGCCTAAGTTTAATTATGGGGTTGGCGAAGAAGTCAGAGTTATTGATGGGCCCTTTGGTGGTTTCAATGCTATTGTGCAGGAAGTTAACTATGACAAGGGCAAGTTAACAGTAGCAGTATCCATCTTTGGTCGACAGACGCCCATGGAATTAGATTTTTCACAGGTTGCTAGGGGATAGTCCCCATCAACGGTTTTCATATATTTTAGGGAATATATCATGGCAAAAAAAGAAGTTGCAAAGATCAAACTGCAGATTCAAGCCGGTGCAGCCAATCCTTCGCCGCCGGTTGGTCCTGCACTTGGTCAACATGGTTTAAACATCATGGGGTTCTGTAAAGAGTTTAATGCCAGAACCCAGGATCAGAAAGGCACAGTTATTCCGGTAATCATAACAGTCTATGCTGATCGTTCCTTTTCTTTTATCACCAAGACCCCTCCAGCAGCTGTTTTGATCATGAAAGCTGCCAAGATTGAGAAGGGATCTGGTGAGCCCAACAAGAAGAAGGTTGGAACCATCACCCATGCGCAGATCGAAGAGATTGCCAAGACTAAGCTGCCAGATTTGAACGCCAACACCCTAGAAAGCGCAGTCAAGTCCATTGCTGGAACAGCTCGCAGTATGGGCATAGAAGTTAAGTAACGCGGTCCATAACTCGTTTGGATCAATAGTACTGCAGAAAGAGTTTTTCTGCAGGAGATTAAAAACGACAAGGAATTTAGATATGCCCAAACATGGAAAAAAATTTCTTTCAGCCGTTAAAGATTTAAATCTCCAGACACGCCAAAGCGTGGAAGAGGCTGTGGCTGGTTCCCTAAAAACATCGTTTGCCAAATTTGATGAAACTGTTGATGTGGCTCTGCGTTTAGGCGTTGATCCCAAATATTCTGATCAGATGGTCCGTGGTGCTGTCAGTCTCCCCCATGGTCTTGGCAAAACAGTTCGTGTGGCTGTATTTTGCAAAGGTGAAAAGCAGGCTGAAGCTAAAGCAGCCGGAGCTGATGCTTATGGCGCTGAAGATCTTGTGGCCAAGATCAAAGAAGGTTGGCTGGAATTTGATGCTGCCGTAGCTACACCTGATGTCATGTCCTTGGTTGGTCAAGTGGGTCGTGTTTTGGGTCCTCGTGGTCTTATGCCCAATGCTAAGACTGGCACTGTCACCCAGGATATCACCAAGGTCATTCATGAGCTTAAGGCTGGTCGTGTGGAATTTAAGGTTGATAAAGCCGGTATTTTACATGCTCCCTTAGGCAAGGTCTCTTTTGGGCCCCAGAAGATTTTAGATAACTTGAAAGCGCTTTTGCGTGCTGTCAATTCAGCCAAGCCTGCTGCTGCCAAAGGCACCTATATGCTTGGCATGACCGTTTCCACCACCATGGGGCCTGGTTTCAAGATTGACATGGGTTCAGTGAAGAAATTCTTGGAAGTTTAGGGGCTGTGCTGGTGCTGGATCCTGGGTCTGATTTAGGGGTTAGTTTTTAGATTTAGATTTATATTTTAGATTTAAGCCCAGGGTCTGGTTCTAGTTTAGGGTTCTGGTTTGGATTTAGATTTAGGTTTAGGTTTAAGACCAGGGTCTGGTTCTGATTCTAGTTCAGGTTCTGATTTGGATTTAGGTTTAGGTTCATGTTCATGTTCGAGGTAAATTAAGTTTATTTGGGGCTACTTCAAATTTATTGGGGTTGAGTTCAAGTTGATCTTAATTAGGTTTATTTTTAGCTGCTTTCGAGTTTTTTGAGCGTTTAAGTTTTTTTGAGATCATTAACC
>JAFSZE010000115.1 GCA_017455745.1 Desulfovibrionaceae bacterium
GTATTAGTATATAAATATAAGTTTATCAGGCTAATAACAGATTGGTAACCTATTAAATTGAATCTCCATCACTTGACACTCTCTAAATTAATAACAGATTAATAATAAATTGATAACAGATTAAATTATTCAAAAATTTGGCTTGAAAAATAATAGGTAAAAAATTTTTATATACTTTTATTTATATGTTTTTCATTAATGATTATTTTTTATTTATGTATTTTTTATCTATTTAGATAAGTTTTTACAATAATTTATATCGTGCATAAAATATTTTGGAGTCTATGATGGTAGATAAAAATAAAAATTTTCTTTTTAGTTTCAAGCATCTTTTTCTATTCTTATTTTGTTTATATCTTATTTTAATGATATATTCTGTAAGGCAAGTGCTAGCTCATGAAAACAAAATTAGAATAGGTTCACTGCAAAACGATCTGCACCATCTACCGCTTTGGGTAGCTATAGATCAAGGTTTTTTCCAAGAGGCTGGGGTTAATGTTGAGCTAACAGCCACCTTTAGAGCTGGACCAGAACTTATCAATGCCTTGGTGAGCAAATCCATAGATATGGGTTATGTGGGTGAAGCACCAGCAACCATCGGACATGCCAGAGGTAATACTGATCTTGTCTTTATTGCTCAAGTCAATACAGGTGGATCAGCCTTAGTTGTTAGGAAAAATAGCCCTATCAAAACTGTTGCTGATTTAGTTGGTAGACGCGTAGCTGTGCCAGGCAATGGTACGGTCCAAGATTTTCTCTTACGACGCACCATTATCCAAGAAAAAATTAAGCCCAGTGACCTTAAGATTATTACTCTACACCCTTCAGAAATGCTCCAGGCATTAGAAGAAGGTCAAATCGATGCTTTTATTGCCTGGCAACCCTACCCGGCCAGAGCCATTGTTCATGGGCAAGGACAGATTTTGGCAGATTCCAATGAACTTTGGCCCAATCACCCCTGCTGTTGTTTGGTAAGTCACAGCGCTTTTTTGGACAATGGCTTGGCAGCCAAAGTTGTTTTGGCACATAAAAAAGCCATCAACTATATTTTGACCAATCCTGAAGAAGCCTTAAAGATAGCCCAGAAGAAAACTGGCATGGCTTTGGATGAAATTCGTGAAGCCATAAAACATGTGACCTATCAGGCTGAAGCGGCCATAGCTGGTGAAGAAGAATACGTCAATTTCTTAAATAATCTCAAATACATCAAAGTTGATTTAGAACCTTTCCTAAAATCATTTATTCGTATGCCTGAGTAGAAGCAAATTAAATTAAAATGGTACAATCATGCGCAAGGCACTCTTCAGTTTTGGCCTCCTCCTTGGTCTCTGGCAGCTGGCAAGCTCTCTGGGAATCATCAATGAACTGCGCTTTGCCTCGCCCCTAGCAATTTTACGGGGAATTATTGAAATTGAGGAGATTGGCCTGCCCCCAGATTATTATCTCCACACCCACATTTACTACAGCATGAAGCTTGTGGCTTCGGGTTTTGGTCTGGCCCTCATTTCGGCCATTCCATTGGGGGTTTTGATCGGTGCCAGCAGCAAAGTCCGGGCCTTTTTAAGACCTGTTTTGGAATTTTTACGGCCCATTCCGCCTTTGGCCTGGATTCCCATCGCCATGCTCTGGTTTGGTATAGGCTTCCCCTCAGCCTGTTTCATTATTTTTCTGGGTGCCTTTTTCCCCATTTTGTTGGATACAGCGCACGGGGTGGAAAATGTGCCCAAAGGCCTGGTGGATTCAGCTAAAATTTTAGGCGCCAAGCCCAAAGAGTTGTGGTTGAAAGTCTACCTGCCAGCTAGCCTCCCAAGCATTGTCACAGGCTTAAGACTAGGCATGGGTATCGCCTGGATGACCTTGGTGGCTGCTGAATTTACAGGTGTGCAAGATGGTTATGGTCTAGGCTATATGATCATGACAGCCAGAGATCTCCAGCGTCTTGATCTCATCTGTGCCGGCATGGCTGTTATTGGTATAATTGGCATTTTGCTAGAACGTTTGCTGCAGTTAATCTCCCACTTTTTACTACGCGGCCAAGAATAATTTAGATGCATAAATAGAGATAGGTAGAGATGGCTAAAGATCTGACTCTCGAGCAAATTCATAAGTGCTATGCCACAGATTCTGGCAAACGGATAATCATTGACGATATTTCGCTCCATGTGCCCAAAGGCTCTTTTGTAACCATTTTAGGCAGCAACGGCAGCGGCAAAAGTACGCTCATGCGCCTAATCACAGGCCAAGAAGAGCCAACAAGTGGATCAATTTTACTGGATGGCCAAAATATACCCCGTCTAGGCCATGTGGGACTTGTCAGCCAAGAACTCAATCTCTTTCCCTGGCGCACGGCCCTAGAAAATGTGGCCTTTGGCCTTGAAATGCAAGATATCCCAAGCCAAGAGCGCCTCAAACTAGCCAAAGTTTATCTCGAGGCCTTTGGACTCGGCGCCTTCTTAAACCAGTACCCAAGCCAACTATCCGGTGGGATGCGGCAGAAGGTGGCCATATCTCGCACTCTCGTTACAGCCCCAGACATTATCCTGATGGATGAACCCTTCAGCGCCCTAGATTTTCAGACGCGTACAGGTTTGCAGTGTTTTCTCTTGCAGCTGTGGGCCAAATTAAAAGAAACCATTGTTTTTGTGACCCATGAAGTGGAAGAAGCTGTCTTTTTAAGCGATTTCATTGTGGTGATTTCAACTATCCCGGCCAAAATCAAAAAAATCATCCCAGTCTCCATCCCAAGACCCAGAAGTCGCAACAGTCCGGATTTTGCCAAGGTTAAAGCTGAAGTCTTTACTGTCTACGGTGCCACTTCCTGTCTCGGCAACCAGGAATTAAAAGAAGCTTTGGATTTTTTGCAGCGTCACAAGGCCAAAAACGTCTAAGATCTGCTACAGGCGCAAAGCCCTAGTCTCAAGCCTAAAAACTGATGAACAAAGAGAATCAATTTATAGCACTTTGTAGCGGGTGGGGTGTACATAATCTACAAGGTCACGGTCATGTTTTCGATGTCTATGATCGGGCCGCCAATCTTTTGATTGATGGCGAACTTGTCGCTTTAATTCGCCATCCTGCGCCCATGTCGGCCTTTGCCTTTAAGATCGATCTTAAGAAACCTTTTAGCAGTATCTTAAAAGCCAATGAACGCTTCTGGCTTGATGGATCACGCATTCAGTTTAAACAGCTGACAATAAGCATAAAACCCGAAGTCTGGCGCAAGGATCGCTTAAAATGCGCACCCATTCCTGATTCTAGCTTTTTGCTAGTCGAAAATTATCTGAAGGATTGTGGGCTGCCAGGATTAACCATCATCTTGGATCCTGGAAACAATCTGGGCCAAAATTTAATGGGTCAGATTTTAAAAGCCTGCCAGGATTGCTGTTTTAAACTGCAAAAAGCAAAAAATATAGCTGCATGGCTTGCTGCAGCCACTAATCTAGTGGGACTTGGAGTTGGGCTCACACCTTCCGGGGATGACTTTTTAGGTGGGTATTTGGCCGGTCTTTTTGCCCACGGCTACCTAAATGAAAAAAATTACCAAGCTCTGGCACCTCTAGCGAAAAAATCAAGCCAAACAACACCTCTTGGTGGGCAGTTCCTACGCTATGCCTGCTTGGGTAGCTTTTCTGAACATATAGTTGAATTGATTTCTGCCATGCAAATTGGTGAGGCGCAAAATATTTTAGCCCATGTACGTAAGGTCTTGACCTTTGGATCTTCAAGTGGGGCAGACACATTAGCTGGCCTTCTGGCCATGAGGGGGATTCATGGAAACATGTTTAGGCGTCTATGATGGAGGCTGGGGTATTGAATGTTGCCACATTCCATCGGGATCAAAACTGCATGTCAATCCGTACGTGGGCTATTCTCCAACCGAACTGTGTGTCACAGCACTAGCTACCTGTACTTTGCTTAAGCTTGGTTATTATGCCAAAAAGCATGGCTTAAATATCAAAGGAACCAAGTTTATCGCCACCGAAGGCTATGATGACTGCCTCAAGCGCATTACAACCATAACTGTTGTTTATATCATGGCTGGCGGCCCATTCACAGATCAAGATAAACAAGGCTTTGAAGCTGCCGCAGCTAGCTGTCCTGTGCATAATAGTTTACTTACAGAAATAGACATCAAAATTTCTTTTAACTGGTACGGAGAACAAAATTAACCTTGCTTTGCATAAGATTAATATATATAAATTTGTGAACAAGACAATCAAAATGATTAATATAATACATATAATAAAGACAATATTTTATTCTTAATTGTCTTGTCTAAGCTTTAATTATTTATTTCTTCTAGATCGTCTTATACTATCTAAATTACTTTTTAACTTCAATAATTTTTATATTGACTATTTTTTATATTTAAAAAATATCTAGTTAACAATATTTTAACTTTAGACAATGTTACGTAAAATATTCTGTTATGTTACATATTCAAGACCATATTTTACCAAGATAAATA
>JAFSZE010000116.1 GCA_017455745.1 Desulfovibrionaceae bacterium
TCGTATATCAGATGAGCCCATTCTTGGCAGCTCAGATCCAAATTTTAGGCGTTTGAGCTTTTTCTTGTATCCACCTACACGAATCGGCCTTGCGGCCATCCTGGTGGATGGGCTTCAAGAATTACGCCGAAACGTAATATATGCTGGCAGCACATAACACTTTCTGCCCAATGAAAACGTTCTTTATTGGCAAATTCGGCTCAATCATCCACTACATCAATGGAAAAATCGCATTTTACGGCCAATTCAGCAACTTCAAGCGCCACATGGCCACCACCGCATAAAAGCAAAAAAAGGTTTTGGTGATTAGTGGCTCAGTATAGATTAAAAGATCATCATTATCGACACGGAGTATTTTTTGCGGACAAGCCCCCTTCTCTACCTCTAAAAAAGAACGATCAACCGTCACGCGGTTATTTAGAGTTTTTTTATCTTAAACACCCATTGAGCAACATTACCGCTAAAGAGTGCGAGCTTAGCTTTGGAAATATGAACTATCATTCGAAACTCCCAATATCCGCATTGATAATAGTCTGAAAGGAGTTTCAAGCAGGCTGATCAGAAAACGTATGTATCCAAGTCTTAAACCAAGCTTGATGTGTGGATCTCTCTGGTGCCAAGCTACTTTGCGGGTAGTTATGGAGGTGCTCTGATTGCAGTCTTTCGGCCCTGCATCAAAAATCAGCGTACTCCAAGCTGAAAAGGCAAAAATTTTAGTTCCGGTACGCCATCAAAAATATGCTTCTACCACTGGCCATATGGTACAATTTAGCAATCTGCCCGACAATGGCTCGCTCACATCGCCAACAATCACCACCAATGGCCACAGTAAAAACAAAAACTATGGGAATGGCTAAAGCGCAGGCCAAGGCATTTCAGGCACAGACAAAGTGTAGGCTGGCTCAAATGTTTGGCCTGTGCTTGGTTGTCCGCGAATAGCTAGTGGTAAAATGGTCTCGGCAAGTTTCCCTGTGGGATAGCTGCCATTTAAAAACTTAAGCTTGGCGCCATCTTGCTCTAAAACGGCCTAGGTCAAAAAACATCCGCATTAGTTTGACCCACGGCGGACATGACCTTTTCCACACTTACGCTGGCCAAAATATGCCCACAACTCTTTTTATTTGGAGGCAGATCAGTAATGGATGAGCGGCATTAACCAAAAACTTTTGCGAAAAGGCTACTCGAAAAAAATTTGCCAAAGAAAACTTAGCTAAAATTCATTAAAAATTCTACCTTAGTCGCTAAAGGCTTTGATTTGCGCCACAACTAAAAAGAAATTGCCAATATACGCGAAAAAAACTGGCAGCCAAGCAAAAATCTACTTAAACCAGGCCGGTTTAAAATCTTCCCGCTTATCTTTAGGATCCCTAGGCACACTAGCTGCCAGGGGGGCAGTATCGATGCTCATGGATGGCAAAAGGTTGCCGGTTAGACCAGACAAACGATATGCACCAACCAAAACATTGCCTTTGGCTGTTTCAGCCTGGGTGGATGAATTGTAGAGCTCGCTTATGGTATCAAGCACATCCAAGAGACTGCGCTTGCCAATGGAAAACTGCTCCATATAGGCCACTTTGGTGAATTTATTAAATTCCACAGCCTTGGAATAATGCTTATATTGTTCTTGTGCTGCTAAATAGTTAGCCCAGGTAGTTTCAATATCAAGTTTTAAGGTATCCATGTAGTCATACATATCTTGCCTGGCCTGACGGATTCTAGCCGAAGCAGCTTTATGTTCCGCAAGATCGGCACCACTATTAAAAATATTCCAGCGCATGGTCCCAAGCACATCAAAACTATATACCCAACGGTCGGTGTTACCACCACGATCTGAGTAGGTAGGGCCAGCTTCAAGATTAAACACCGGATAAAACGCAGCCTCTGATGATTCACGCCTGGCACGGGCCGCACGAATATCTTGCATATAAGCTGCCAGCTTGGGATTGGATTTTTGAGCTAACTCCAAAATTTTAGCTGTAGACGTAAAGACATCTGGCGGCATGGTTACAGTTTTAAGCTTAGCTGGATCAAGACCGGTCAAACGACGATAAGTATGCTCGGCCACCATCAACGCAGCTTTGGCTTCCGAACAACTGGATTCTGCTCTAGCTAAACGCGATTGGGTTTGCGTAACATCTGCTTCAGTATCAGCACCCAAAAAGGCTCGTTCTTGAGCCTGAGCCAAAATTTCCTTATGCTGTCTAATATTATCAACTGCCAATTGATAGATGATCCGCCTGCGCAAAAGGTCGATATGGGCGATGATCCCATCCAAAGAAAGCGAGGTCGCTGTATCAAAAACGCGAAAGCGCATAGAATCTAGTATCGACTGAGCCTCACGCACACGGGATCTTGTGGCAAAGCCATCCCAAATGGGTTGAACTAACCTAGCACTGGTGGAAAGATAGCCATACATCTCTTGATCTAATTTGGTAGCGCGGGTGGAAGCATCACTATAAACACTGCCACCAGCTTGACCTTGAAGATCGACCCGTGGACCAAAACCTGCTCTAGCTCTTGTCAGTTCATGCTCCAAAACTTCCCGATTCACCTGCATTCCCCGCAAATTCCGATGCGTTCTTAAAACGCCATAAACGGTATCTTCTATATCCAAAGCTTTCCCAGGCTTGGGTGCCGCTGGCCAAGATTTGGGCTTGGCGTAAACAACACTGGAAACGATCAAAAATACGGCCATAAATAAGAGTAACCACCGGCACATACCAAGAATTCCCCCCACAAAAAAAGCAAAATTGTTTTTACCTACCGCAATATCTCCAAAGTTTCAAATTATTAACCAATTAAGAAAAAAAATTCAAGATACTCTATGCTTATAAAAGCATATCTCAAAATATAACTTAAAAGTTTTAAAGCCATACTATAAAAATATAGGCCAAGTCCAACGTAAATAAGCACTCTAACTTTTTTCTTTAAACCTACCTATTTTATATTATAAAATAATATGCCTTGATCTCTAACATTTATATCTTCAAGTACACATTGTACAATAATTGTTTCTTGCACTGCGGATGTCTTGATTTTAAATATTTTGTTAATATTTATTTAATATTTGTTTTGAAAAAAATTAAATAAGAGAATATTTCAAATAGTTGGAGTGATTAATCTTTTTATGTTCATTACTCAATGATCTAAACTCTATGCTCTAATGGTAA
>JAFSZE010000117.1 GCA_017455745.1 Desulfovibrionaceae bacterium
ACCGCAAGAGGTCTATATAAAACTAAATCTGGTAAATTATTAAATGCTGATGTCAACGGAGCATTAAATATTTTACGAAAAAGTAAAGTTGTGGATCTTTCGATCCTATACTATAGAGGCGATGTGGATACGCCTGTAAGAATAAGAATTGCATAAATTACACTTCTTATGAAGCCACACCCCTTTATGGGGTGCGGTAGTTCACCCTTCTAAATCTAGCAGTAATAGTTTTCTCTTTCAGTTATTTATTTAAAATTTTCTAAATATCTATAAATACTTTCTCTAAAAGAGTGTATATTACTATCTGATAATTGTAGCTCAAAAAATTAGATCTCACATTTCTCGGCAGACAGACGCTAAGATCTTGAAAAATCTGATCTTTAGCTCTGATCGCTTTAGTTGTAGCCTGGCGCATTTGCCAGGCAATTTTGTCATTAGAGATGTCTGCATTGATTCCGCCCACACTCCGTGCTATATTATCAAAATCCCGCCAGCACCAAATTATAGAGGAAAAAACGACTTGGCTAAAACTTGGGCTTCGCGTCAAAAAATCTCCACATCTAGTTCTATTTTTGATCTTACGCACAGAAAGTTAAGACGTATCGCGGGATAGTTACCCACAAGGTAAACTTTGGGCCCTAAATCAATTGCGGCCTACCTTTTAAGCCCACAAGGCACCTTTGGACGCCAAACCAAGTCGATCCCAAGCTTCGAAAACCATTAAGCCAGCTGCAGTTTGCAGCAATTTTAAGCATTCACCGCTTAAAATTCAGACCGTCAGTTGCCCAAACTTGTTTCGGCTCTCTAGCTCTGAATCAAAAAAACTTTTTCAGATCCATCAGGCTGTTTTTCACAAACCGTCTATCAGAAAAATCAAATCCCCCACCCAACCACTGCAGGATTTTTTTAAGCTTTTGTAACAACTCTAATTATTAACGGAGGCAGCGCTTTTATGCTTTAAGCCTAGCGTTGCAAAATTTAATGAATAAAAGTGAACTTATCCTAAAGCTCTCCATTGAATCAGATATTTCCGTTGAAGCGGCCACAGACATTATCAATTCCTTTATCGATACAATCAAAAGCTCTCTTATAGAAGGCGGTCGCGTTGAGTTTAGAGGATTCGGCAGTTTTAATGTCAAAGAATATCAAGGATATACCGGAAGAAATCCCAGAACAGGCGAAGCAGTAACTGTCAAGCCCAAACGCCTGCCAACCTTCCGAGCCGGCAAAGATCTTAAAGAGCAAATCAACTCCTAAATGTGGAGGACGTCTTCCCATGAGCAAACTTTTCCATGGCGCCATAACAGCTCTGGTAACTCCCTTCAAAGACAATCATGTTGACGAAGCAGCGTATCGTAAACTTATTGACGAACAAATCGCCCAAGGCATCCACGGTTTAGTACCATGTGGATCTACGGGTGAATCGGCCACCCTTTCTCACAAAGAACACGAAGAAGTCATTGAAATTTGTATAGATCAAGTTCACGGACGCGTGCCAGTTTTAGCCGGTTCTGGATCCAATAATACAGTTGAAGCCATTCACTTAACCAAATTCGCGCAAAAAGCAGGCGCTGACGGTGCCCTCTTAATCACGCCCTACTACAACAAGCCCACCCAAGAAGGACTCTATCAACACTATGCTGCTGTGGCCAAGAAAGTTGAGATCCCCATGATTCTCTACAATGTGCCTGGCCGCACAGGTTGCAATATGCTTCCCCCAGTTTTGGGACGCTTAGCTCGCGATTTTTCAAACATCATCGGCGTCAAAGAAGCTACTGGCAGTTTGTCCCAAGGCAGTGAAGTTATCGAAAGCTGTCCTGAAAATTTCTTGGTCCTCTCAGGCGATGATTTTACAGCACTCCCTCTCATGATGATTGGAGGAGCTGGTGTCATTTCTGTCTCATCCAACATTGTGCCGAAAGATATGGCTCTAATGTGCGAGGCTTTTGAAGCTGGTAACTATAAAGAAGCCGTACGCCTCCACCACCATTTATTTGCCCTGCATAAAGCCATGTTTATTGAAACCAACCCCACTCCAGTCAAAAAAGCTCTGGAATTGATGGGCCAAATTTCTGGCGATGTACGCCTGCCACTGTGCAATATGCAACCTGAAAACGTAGCCAAACTGCGTGAAGTCTTAGTTAAATACGGACTCGTAAAATAGTCCTTTAGAATAGTATAAACAAAATTTAAATCTAGTGTCGGTGCCATATACAGTGCATTTTTTTTATTTTTAACAGCTTCAAAATGCCATAAAAACTATTTCAATAACTCTTATCTCAATTTCATACGATCCAAAGTGATCACAAAAGATCACTAAAAGACAAAAAAATAGGGACGGACACTATGGCCGTCCCTTCATATTTTTCTAAAATCTCATTTGATCAAGACGCAACTATAAAATACCAACAATAAAGACACAATAATGATTACAATTAATCGAAATTTCAAATATTTTTAAAATATAAAATTATACATGATTATATATAGATAAACAAAACATGTATATATATTTAAAAGCTTAATTCCATTTACCCAAAGCTCTAACCAAGTTTGAAACTCTGGCACACAAATCGGCATTAACTAAAAACACCGCATCATGTTCAGCACCTTTCTCAGGTTTTGGCAGTTTAAGCTTATTAACAGTTAAATCTGCGCCAAGAACAAAATCTAATTGTAGATTCTCATCTTCTTCAGATGTAGCCTGAATATGCAGCTTGCTTGGTAAAAGACCATCTTCAATGGCTGCTGCCACGGCTTTAGTATCATTTTGCACCGTGACTTGGCTTTTTTCTTCGGACTCATTGTTAATTAAATTGGCTGAGCCCATGGCAAGCAATGAATAGCCTGCCAAATGCAAATCTTCACTTTGATGTACCTTCATTAAGACTTGTGGCATATCTGATTCTGGAGCGATCGATATGGGCTCAACATCAAAAGTCTTTTTGAAAAACTCAAGCACACTCTCCAGTACTTTGCCCGAGACACTAGCGATAAATAGTTGATTATGCTCAAGATCCCACAAACAATCGATCAACGCGGGCACAAAATCGGCTTTTTTGGTTAAGCTATCGGTAATCTCTTCGCGTAATTCTTTCCGCCTGGCTTTACTTAAATGTCCACCCTTTTTCTCTTCTTCAGCCTGAATGGCTTCGGCCAATTTCAATTTTAAAACTGCTGAGGCCGGTTTGCGCACATCAAGCCTGTATGAAAACCCCACAAAACCACCTGTAGGCACGGCTAAATCAAAATTACTATAATCAAGCAGTTCACCTAAGCCAACCCAGCCCATGCGCATCACATCAGCATCTATGTCGGGCACAAAGGCGTGTTGGCGCAATTTGTCTGCAGAAAATGCAGAGCCTTCAGCATCAAAGATGCTCAAAGAAACATTAGAACCGATTAAACCTGCCATATAAACTCCTGAAAAATACTTACCAATTTATGGTTTCTTTTGACAAAATTTACAAAAAATATATATTACTAACGTTTAAATATTTATTCTAGCGATATAGTATCAGGTTAAAACTAGTAGTTAAATAGTCTAGAAATGTTTTGCGTTAGATTTTTTATGCAGATGGTGGTTGAAAAATACGATTTATTACAAAACAATCTATTATCGATCTAGATTTTTAACAAAATTTATCCACACTACTAACACAATAGCCAATTAAAGTGTTTCTTTAATTTATTTTTTCGAGCTTGTAAAGCCTCTCCCTGTCTTTCTCAAGCTCCGCAACAAACGCAAAACTAGCTCATTGCTTAAACAGCATACGATTAGGTTATTTACGCCTAAACGTTAATACACTTTTTTACGGTTCAAATGGATTTTAATAGATGTGTGGTGGGATAATTGGATGGGATTTGGGATGGGTTTGATCGGAAAAAAGGCAAGGAGTCTTAATGTATATCGGCGTAGCCATCAGTGGCGGCGTAGACAGCTTAGGCGCGATCCTTAGGCTCAAAGCCTTGGGGCACAAGGTTATAGGTCTACATGGCTTATTTTTGGATCAAGATGATGACCAAATCGAGCAGCTGGTTAGGCGGATGCATTTGACCTTTGATGCCTTAAAGATTCCCCTAAAAATACTCGATTTGCGCCAAGAATTTCAGCAATTGGTTGTAAAACAAGCTTTAAAAGCTTGGCAGATGGGAGAAACTCCTAATCCTTGCGCTAACTGTAATCGCCTAATCAAATTCGGTCGTCTCTTACAACACGCCAAGGATCTTGGCTGTGATCTTCTAGCCACAGGCCACTATGCCAATATAGCTTGCGAAGATGAACAGTTTTTCTTTGCCCCTCCTAGCGATAAGGTCAAGGATCAAACGTATTTTCTAAGTTTAGTGGAAAATAGCGCTCTAGCCCAAATCGCATTTCCTCTTAATGGTCTAACCAAACCTCAATGCCGCCAGTTGGTTCAAGAAGCTAGGTGCAGCATACCCACACCAACTGAAAGCCAAGACGTTTGCTTTTTGCCTAAATCTGAGGATCGTGCGGCCTACTTTGAAGAAAATTGGGCCAAAATGGGTTTAAGTCAACCCCAAGAAGGGAAAATTTTTTTATATGATGGCCAAATGGAAGAAATTGGCACGCACAAGGGGCTATGGCGCTATACCGAGGGGCAGCGGCGTGGCTTAAACATCCCCTACAAAGAAGGTCTATACGTCCTCAAAAAAAACTTGGCCGATAACACTCTAATTGTAGGCCCACGCCATTATTTAGGTATGCTTAGCTGCAGCTGCTCAAATCCCAACATTTTCCGCTGGACTCCTAATGAGCAACTTTTTGTTAAGTTAAGATACCGCAATCAGCCAAGCACCTGCCACGTCACAATCAAAAATGATCGCCTCATTTGCCAATTTAGCGAACCTGTCTTTCCCACAGCCATAGGTCAAATAGCTTCAGTCTCAGATAGCCAAGGAAAAATTAGAGCTGGTGGGATTGTTGATAGTTTAACTATGGCTTATGTGTGAACTACCGCACCCCATAAAGGGGTGTGGCTTCTGTGATAGGGCAATAAAGTTTGTCCCAGGACAAGGCAATAAAATTTGTCCCGTCAGGAGGCAATAAAGTTTGTCCCATATTGGTTTTGAGGGAAAAAGCAAAAAAATCGCCACTGTACCTGGTGATTAAAGTTTGAGGCAAACGCGCTAAAATTTAATTATAATCTGTACCGACATTCGAAAATAATTTGTACTAA
>JAFSZE010000118.1 GCA_017455745.1 Desulfovibrionaceae bacterium
ACTCTCTAGTAATAAAAGTTCTATCCACGCTAACAATAAATTGTATGCATTAAGATTATTTTGTATTATTTTAGATTACTTGAAATTACTTGAGATTATTCCAAATTCTGTAAGATTTAAAAAAACCTTTAAGGCTATTCAGCTTATTTAATATTTTTTTAAACACTCTAAGATATTTAAAAAATCTTATCAAAAAATATGTATAAACAAAATAATTATAAAATAATACAGATATGGATAGAGATAGCGATAGCGATAGTGATAAAAATACAGATACACCTAAACCAAATTCATCAACTAAAAATATTATCTAAAACTTTAATTAAGCACATTAACAAAACGAATTATTAACTAAAAACACTAATTAAATTTACTTAACTAAATTCGTCAGCTAAATCAACTAACTAAAACTACCTTTATAAATTTTCCACACCTTTTCCATATCCATTCTATATCTATTATTTTATAATCCATATCTATCCTATAGCTATTACTCTTTATATTCCATATACACTATAGGCATATTATATACAGATTATATCCTATTAATTATCGCTTACATATCCCATAGGATGCAATTGTAGATAATTTAACATTGCTCTGCATAATTTTACACTTTTACATATTTTTTTGACTATCTCGTTAGTTTACTTTCTACTATCCTACTATTCTACTATCTGCTACTCAGCTATTTTGCTATTCTGTTTTTTTGACCTTTCTCGTCTTAATCTTTGGTCAAGTTAACTGGAGCAGAGTCATCTTTATTCAAAGAATCGTCTTTAACATCAACAGCATCTTTAGCAGCAGCGTCATCTTTCACCTTAGACTTGCTCACCTTAACCTTTTTGGCCTCAAAGGTAAGCTTATCCTCGGCTACATCAAAAATTGCCTTGCCGCCCTCTTTCAACTGGCCAAACAATAGCTCTCGGGCCAATTTATCCTCAAGCTCGGTGCGCAAAAGTCTACGTAGAGGTCTAGCGCCCATCTTGGGATCATAGCCAGAAGTTGCAAACCATTTCTTAGCAGCATCCGACATGACTAGATCAACATTACGTTTGGTCAAATTCGCAGAAATCTCTTTTAAGAACTTATCCACAATGTGCAGCATCATCTCTGGCGTCAAATTGTGGAATGGCACAAGAGCATCTAAGCGGTTGCGAAACTCCGGTGAAAAGAGCTTTTCAACTGCTTTTAAGGCTTTGCCAGCTGAATCTTCAACCTCGGTATTGCTAAAACCAACCGAACGAGTCGACATTTCAAAGGCACCAGCATTGGATGTCATAATCAAAATGACGTTGGAAAAGTCGGTTTTACGCCCGGTATTATCAGTCAAGGTACCATAATCCATGACCTGCAAGAGGATATTGAAGATATCAGGATGGGCCTTTTCAAGTTCATCTAAGAGTACAACTGAATAGGGTGCCTTACGCACAGCCTCGGTTAAGAGACCGCCTTGATCAAAGCCCACATAGCCTGGAGGAGTACCGACTAGACGAGATACAGAGTGTTTTTCCATATATTCGCTCATGTCAAAACGAATAAATTCAACACCCATGATCTGAGCCAAAGACTTGGCAATCTCTGTCTTACCAACACCAGTTGGACCATAGAAAAGAAATGATCCTTGAGGTCTTTGATCTAGACTTAAGCCAGCTCTAGAACGCAAGATAGCCTGGACTGTAATTTCCACAGCCTCATCTTGGCCAAAGACATATGTTTTCAGATCCGACTCAAGATTGGCCAAACGCACTTCTTCTTCGCCTGAAACACTGCGCTCTGGAATACCAGCCATCCTAGCCACAACTTTTTCCACATCATGGACAGAAATAGGCGTTGGCTCAGAAGTATCCCCTCCTTCCATGCTCACCATAAGATGCACTTTAGCACCCACCTCATCCAACACATCAATGGCCTTATCTGGCAATAAACGATCCCTGACATGTCTCGCGGATAAATCAACAATATTGCGCAGAACCTCATCGCTGTAGGTAACATGATGGAAAGAGGCGTATTTGGACTGCAAACCGCTTAAAATGGCTGTACAGTCGTCAAGAGACGGCTCATGAAGATCAATCTTTTGGAACCGTCTGGCCAAGGCCCGATCTTTTTCCAAATGATTGCGAAATTCCTCATAGGTCGTTGAGCCAATGCAACGAATATCACCACTAGCTAAAGCAGGCTTCAAGAGATTGGCCGCATCCATGGAGCCACCGGAGACTGAACCTGCACCAACAAGGGTATGGATCTCATCGATGAACAAAATGGCATCAGGAATGGTCATTAATTCCTTAACAACACCCTTTAACCTAGACTCAAAATCACCCCGGTATTTGGTACCAGCCAGGATAATGCCCATATCTAAAGCATAGATCTTGGTCTTTTTAAACATGGGGGGCACTTGCCCATCAGCGATGCGTAAGGCTAGACCTTCAACCATGGCCGTTTTGCCAACACCAGGCTCACCCACAAAAAGCGGATTATTCTTGCGCCTGCGGCACAATACTTCAATGGTCCGATCTAGCTCCGTATCCCGACCAATTAGGGGATCAATTTTACCCTCTCTGGCTTTAGAGGTTAGTTCGGTTGTGTATTTAGCCAAGGCATTTTTGGCGGCTTCTTCGCCCTCTTTCTCGCTAGCGTAAGCTTCTTCGCCCTCTTCGTCCGCGTCATCCATACCATGGGAAATAAATGTTAAAACATCGATCCGCTCAACGCCCTGACGACGCAAGAAATATTCGCCGTAACAATCTTCTTCCATGATCGAGACTAGAATATCGCCTACATCGACTTCGGTCTTGCCAGCTGAGCGCACATGGGCCAAAGCTCGATCCAACATACGCTGCAAGCCAACAGTTTGAGCCACTTCGGTCGCCTGATCGTAATCAATGACCTCCATCTCCTGACGGAAAAAGCCTTCAAGCTGCTCACGCAAAGTGCCCACGCTACAGCCGCTACCTTCAAGCACTATCCGACCTTTCATGCTTTTAGTCATGGCAAACAAAACATGCTCGATCGTTAACATATCATGCCTGCGGCGCTGTACTTCGCTTAAGGCGTCACGCAAAATGCTCTGTACATCACTATTTAACACGGGCAACCTCATGCTGTTAAACTTTTTCCATGATACATTTCAACGGGAATCCGGCGCTGCGGGCGACACCATGCACCTGCTCCACTTTCGATTCAGCGATTTCCAATGTGTAGACACCACATTCACCGCGTCCCTGATGATGCACGTTGATCATAATTTGGGTAGCATCAGCAACTGATTTATGAAAGATGCGACACAAAATTTCGACCACAAAATCCATAGTCGTGTAATCGTCATTAAGCAAAATGACGCGATATTGATCAGGCTCCTTGACTTTTTTGGCAACAAGAAGTTCGCCCTCATCTTCCTGATCAGTCCGATTAAATTTGGGCATAAGTTATCATGCCAAATGACTTCCGTGAGCCAAATGGCATCCTCCATGCAGGTTAAAAGATCCAATGACCATTTTTGAGTTAACGGTCAAAAGCTAGGTGCAAAAATCGCAGCATGATTCAAAAATGTAAGCACTAAATACAAAAAAGCAAGATGCCACGAGGTTGACAGATGCAAAATAGACATATCTATTGTTTTCAGTGCAAACTTGCAGAAAAAGACTCTTAGTCAAAAAAATAATTAGCTAGCGGCAAGTAATATTCAAATTTGCTTGTGTAAAATTGAATCATATCTGTACACAAAAAATCTCCTAAAAAAGCAAAATCACTTTATAAACACTCACATACTATAAATTATACATCGAAAATTTACTAAATGGGCGATAAAAAAAGGTTTGCAGTTTTACCCGCAAACCAGTAGAAACATTGGTAGAGCTGAAAGGAATTAAAAATCTCTACAAGCCCTTTAAAATAGCAGGTGTAACAGAGAAAACCGTTTGATCATACCGCAAAAATTTTTTGACCAAGAAATTTTTCGCTGGCTCTAAGCCTCATTTCTTGCGGCTGTCAGATACATGTCTTTGGCATTATTGAGCAATAGTCATGGGAATACACATGATGATTCTAATTGTTATTTTACTTTTGTTTCTTAGTTCTGCTTAAATTACAATAATAGATAATACATAATTCGATCTTCAAAAAATTTATTTTATTCGTTTAAATTCTAATCCTTGATATACTTGCACAGGATTACCGCGAATTAATTTAGTGTGTTCTTTCCAGGCTGCTGTTTTTACTTTATCATTTTCCTCTTCCTGTAAATGGACAAGTTTTAAACTCAATTGGGCTAAAGCACGTTCCTTATTGGTTTTTTGACTTCTTTCATCAGAACAAACAACAGTGATTCCAGTTGGTTTATGAACAACTCTAACTGCAGTTTCTACCTTGTTTACATTCTGTCCACCAGGACCACCACTGCGACATGTCGAAATTTCAATTTCACCATCTTTACAAATTTGTTTTACATCTGGGATCACTGCAACATGAATAAACCAATTCTTCCTTTTGTGATTTGGTCTAATAGGACTTTTGCATATCCATTCAATAGTACCAACAAATTCTGATAATTCATCTGGACCATCCAATAAGGCTGATGAAAAATCTGCACCGGCAGAACATAAATTAATTTGACCTGCAAATTTTTTTATTAAATAATTGCAAAGATTCTTAACAGCTAATTTACATTCAGGAGGTCCTTGACCTGCAGTAATTTGTATTAACATATTAGCTTTGATCTGAATTTAGTATTTTTTTACTTTTTATATTTTAGTTTTCAGTTTTTAACTTTTAAATGCGTAGACTAAATTTTAATCGCAAATTATTTATATTAACAATTAAGAGCTTTGACTTTGATCAACCAATTAAAATTAACTTGACCATCATTTTATTTTATTCTCTAATTGCTTCATAGCATTTACAGCATTTATAATGTTTATACCATTTATAAAATTTATAATATTCATAGAATTAAAATATCCAATTGACAATAAATAAAAACAAAAAAAACTTGCCCTTAACAATCACTAGACTATCATAACAAAATAAATTTATTTAATTCCAATCGACTGTAAAAGCTCAAGCTTACGTTCAGGAGTAAAAACAAAACTTGGATCTTTAACACTTAATTCCTTATCCTGCCCTGTATCTTTAAGCCATTCTTGATGAAGATCATGATAAGATAGAGTACTTTTTTTAAGCTTTGCAAGATCCAAAAAAGCAGCACAAGCTAAAATATCAGCTTCAAGACCCTCAAGTTCAACCACATATCCAAAAGGCAATGTATCCAAACAAATGGTCACATTGTCAAATTTCCACGTGGCACGCATTTTTTCATATTGGGCCACAATTTCATAGTTTAAGCCAGCCAAAATGGCTTGCATGGCCAAGCCATCTGCCACACAAACTTCCCGCTCATCGCGAATTTTACAATTGGCTGAATCTGGTACCTTGAGCTTGAGCGTTAAAATATGATTTTGGCCTTTGGCCGAATAGTTTGTTCTTAACCTAAGCAACGTGCCAGCAGCTAATAAGCTTGGGGCACCTTTGGTCTGATCAAAAATAAGGTTTTCTTCAAACACACAATCCAAATATTGGGCATTAGAAGCGCTAAGTTTAGCTTTAAGGCTATCAAAATCAGGGTCAAGGTACTTACATTCGATTTCCAAACTCACTACAAACCTCGCAAAATTAGCGATGAAAAAGCTCGTGCTGCAAAAACGAAATAACCGTAATTCCGCCGCCAGTCTCTGAATTGTACGGATAGATCAGAGGATTAAAGCCCAAGCGTTTAGCCTGGTTAAAACGCAATTCATGGCTAGCCACCGGTCGAATCTGGCCGTTCAAATCGACCTCACCCCAAAAGACACTCTTCTCAGGCAGCGGACAGTCATAATAGGAGGATAAGACTGCAGCCACAAGAGCCAAGTCTAGACCTGGCTCTTGAAGACGAATGCCTCCACCAACCTTAGCATAGATATCTACCTGGGCAAAATTCAGATTAAGACGCTTTTCAAGCACGGCCAAAAGCAAATGCAGGCGGTTCACATCAAAACCTAAGGCTGTGCGTCTAGGTATATTTAAAAAGGAACGAGCCACCAAAGCCTGGACCTCAACAGCCAAAGGTCTTTGGCCATCAACAGCCATAACCACGGCTGTGCCTGAAAGTTTGGGATCCCTAGCCCCCAAAAAGAAGGTTGAAGGATCAGCCACAACCTCTAGGCCAGCCTGTTTCATCTGAAAGATCAAAAGCTCTTCGGTGGGGCCAAAGCGATTTTTAAAGATGCGCAAAAGCCTAAACATCTGGCGTCGATCACCTTCTAGAGCAATGACCGTATCAACCATATGCTCTAAAAGTCTGGGACCTGCCAAAACACCATCTTTGGTCACATGCCCCACCAAAATCAAGGTGGTGCCTTGGCTGCGACAGGCTTCAATAAGCTCACCTGTAACAGCACGAATTTGGGTGACATTTCCTGGCACACCATCCACTTGGCTCGATGAAACAGTTTGCACCGAATCGACAATGATCAGTTCAGGCTTAAGCTCCCGCATATTGATCACAATATCGTCGATTTTGGATGTGGCAATGGCTAGCAAGTTCTCGTGCAGCATACCAAGTCTTTCGGCGCGAGCCTTAATCTGGGTTAAGGCTTCTTCGCCGCTAGCATAAAGGACCACACGATCCTGTGCTGCCACAAGACCGGCAATCTGCAAAAGCAGGGTTGACTTACCAATCCCAGGCTCTCCGCTAATTAAAAAGGCGCCTCCAGGAACAAGACCATGACCCAATACTCGATCAAGCTCAGGTAGACCCGACGAATATGGTGCCAGTTTGGCATCTTCAACGGTTTTAAGTTTTCGGGCAACCTCAAAAGGCGTGTTAGCTGCAGAGGGCAGAACTTTACTCTCCCGAAACTGACTTAAGGTGTTCCAGGCTTTACACTCAGGGCATTGACCATGCCACTGCAAACTCTCAGCCCCGCAGGCCTGACAAACGTAAATGGTTTTGCTTTTGGCCATAGAAGTAAAGAATTAGGCTATATCTAAAATTGCTTTGATTTCGTCATCGGAAAGCTTGTTGATGGCCGCGATGACCTCACGATCATAAAGAGTACGCTCTAAAAGCTTTTCGCGGGCCGTAGGCAGAGGTAGTGGCGGACGATTTCCCCTCTGGCTAGTCATGGCGCAAAAATCATTGGCCACCAATAAAACCCGAGCTTCGATTAGCATCTCAGCTGGAGTCAATTCATGGTTGGCTCCGGTCTCGGCATCATCCACGACTTTACCGCCCATCTGATAGACGATCAACGCCACGCGCTTGGGCAAGACGCCTTTCAAGACATTATAAGCATGATATGGTGCTAACTGCACCTGTTTGCGCTCAGCATCCGTCAAGATACCCCGCTTGGTCATGATCTCGCGTGGCACAAAGATTTTTCCCACTTGCGAGAGCCTAGCCGCCAGATTGATGTTTTCTTGATTGCTGGTGGATAACTTTAAAATTTTGGCCAGCCTAAGAGATAATTTAGCCACCTTAAGAGAGCGGCCTTGGAGATAACGAAACTGCGGATCTGAACCATCAAGAGCGCATTCTATGGCATGGACCAAACCGCCAATACACTTTTGACCTTCTTGGGCCCGACTGCGAGCAATAAAAGTACCCACGATAATGGCCAAGGTCAAAGCAATGGATAAACTGCCCAATACGCCTAAACCATAAATTTCACGGGCATTGGAAGAAATTTCAGCATCGACTAAATCGGCCTTCTTCTCAACCAAAACATACCAAAGTGGATTGGACAATCTAGCGCCATGACTGACAACCTCAGCATCATCCACATAGGACTTGCGCTTGGCAAAAGTAAGCTTAGGCGCCGCCACATTTTCATGCTTAACCACGAAAATGTGGCCTTGAGCATCTAGGGTGAAAGCATGATAACCTTGACTATCAAAAGTCAAAAGGCTGGGGCGAAAATCATTATTTTGCAGATGCGCTTTGGACAAAATATCCAACAAAAGTGACTTAACAGGTAATGTCACCACAAGATAGCCCACAACTTTCGGCTCTTTATTGCTCATAACCTCGTAGAGGGGCTCAACTATATCAACTAAGAATTCCTGACCTTGACCATATATGCTGGAAAAAGTGGGTTGGCGTTTATCTTTGGCCGTAAGAAAAAGAGGCTTTAAATGCGCCTGAATGGCTTTGGTCTGATTGCATCTTATGATCTCTAACCCATTCTGGTTAAAGAGACCCACATCCATCCAGCCTTGACGCTTGGATGAGTCAAGCATCAAATCGCGCAGATAGGCGAGCTCCTCGGTCATTGAATGAAGCTCATGATCTTCATTTTCCAAGACTTCGGGGCTTTTAAGCCTAGCTAAATCATCGCCCACTGCTTGAGTAACATCATTGACAAAGAGACGAAACATCTCAGCTTGGCTCATGAAGTTGATGGGCTCAAGGACTTTGCCAACGCCTACACCCAAGTTTTCCAGACTCGTTTCGACCCAGGTCTGCGCCAAATTTTGCTGACTTACGATGACTTCGTTCTCCATCACCTTAACTTGAGCACGACAGATCAAGGCAGCCACAATGCCTACAGCCAAAACCAGGCCTGCTAAGACCATATAGAGCAGTCGCTGGGAGTAGCTGTAGGCTGTTTTCTCTTCTTCAGATTCCTGTGCCGAATTTTTTGTTGCAGTAACACTAGCATCCATAGTTTGCTTTGTTTGCTCCATACACATCTCACTTTCCGGCGGCAGTTTTGGTTGGACGAATATTGCGCCCCCGCATATGGGCCCAACGCGCCGTTTCATTGACCGAATATTGAGGAAGATAATGCTTAAAATGCTTATGCGCTAAGACGGCACTACTCAAATTATCTAAAACATAGATCTCGCCATCCCAATAGACAGCCAAGATGGCATGGGCCAAATTACGCACCGTATCGCGCAAAACCACAATCCGCATTTTGTCTGCCGGAAAACCCAATTCTTTTAAGGTAAAATATTTGATGATGGCATAGTCTTCGCAATCACCTGATTTTTCCAAAAATTCAGCCGGAATGGCCCAATAATCGGCCAGGCCCCAATTGGCCGAATCTTCACGATAGGGCCATTTGTTCCAGAAATTATGCACATAACGCATAAGCGCTAAACCAGACTTGCCCTTGGCACCAGCTTTAAACTCATCCCATGTCATCGACTTGCCAAAACGTTGGCCTTTGACAAAAATTGGCTTGTCCTTATTACGCTCCAAAAGCTTAACCCAGTTGGGTAACGAAGAAAGAGGGCGCTTAAGCTCAACGGTATTAAACAGTTGGCTAGAATTATCCCCACTTTTTCTGGCAGGAGAACTTGGTTTGGCTGTAGCGCCAGACTCTTTTGTTTTACCTGCATCTTGTTCTTTAGATGACTCTTTAGATTCTGAATTTTCAGGTGCAGCCAAAACTTGACTATTCTCAAGCCCATTAGCGTCTGCCAAAGGAGTATCTACAGCCTTGGCTTCGTGGGCCAAAATAAAAACAGCTTGCGCAGCAAGTGCAAACAGTACCACTACCAACCGTTTAATGAGCCAACCCCAAAACAGCCCAACTACACGCATAATTTTACGACTTCTTAAACTAGTTAGATGGTTGGACAAAGACTTTGGCTAGCCAAGGCATCAAGAAACTATCCACACTTCCAGACTAAACCGGTCAATCTAAAACAAAATTGACAAGAGAGCCTAAAAAAAGATTTGCCTGTTCAAAAAAAATCTTTCGATAATGGAACAAAATAAAAAAAATCTATGAAATTTTGCAATAGAATCTAAAAATAGAAACTAAAGACAGAAGATAAAACAATACTCATTTTTTCTAAAACATATTATTGTCTTTCGCCAAACCCAAGACTAGATTATTTTTTGGCAAAGATTACGTAGATTACACAACATCTGTCAAAACAATGCTCTAAAGCAAAAGGTAAGACTACTTGAAAATCTCCAAAACCAATGCGGCCAGACTATTGGATCGCCTAAATATTGTCTACCAAATCCATGCAGCGCAAGTTTCTGAAGACGATTTATCTGCAGTGACCATGGCTAAACTCCTAAACCAAGATCCAGCCCAAGTTTTTAAAACTCTTGTCTGTCGAGGCGACAAATCAGGCATCATCATGGCCTGCATTCCAGCCGATCAAGAGCTAAACCTAAAAGCTGTAGCTCACGCCTCCAATAACAAAAATGTCGCCATGGCCCACCTAAAAGAAGTCTTGCCCCTAACAGGATATGTGAGAGGTGGCTGCTCACCATTAGCAGCCAAAAAGAACTATCCCGTATACATTGATGAGACAGCCATTCTCTATGAGCAAATTTTTGTCAGTGCCGGAATGCGCGGGGTCCAACTTGAACTAAATCCCTATGATCTAGCTAAGGCCACCAATGCTACCTTTGCTGCCTTAACTTAAAACTTTGAGCCCTAACCAAAAAGATAGCGGGCAGCAATAAAGAGCAAAATAGCAGTTAGCAGAATCTTTAACCACAAACTCGGGAAATACTTTTGCGCATAGGCCCCAAGATACATACCAAAAATTCCGCCTGCACCTAAAAAAAGCCCCAACAGCCAATCAGGACCTGCTGAAAGACCCTCAGAGGTAGATAACAAGCTATAACTGACAACACCAACACCCGAGGCCACAAATGTGGATAACAATGTGGAACCAGCAATGATGTAGATGGGCAGACCAAAAAGCGAGACCAATAATGGTGACATGATGGCGCCACCACCTATCCCATAAATGCCACCAATAACTCCGATGATTAGGCTCAAGAAAAACACAGGCCAAGTTTTAACCGTGTAGATCTGTCCTTGGAAAGATAACTTAAGAGTTGTGCTTGTTAACTCGAGCTGCTTGGCTTCAAGGGAGCCTGTTAAGGGTTTGGCCTCTTTGGATCCCCAAGCCTTAAGCACTGTTTTCAGCATCCTAAGACCAATATAGAGTAGAACCAAACCCACAAAAATCTTAAAGTGGCTAAATTCCTTGAGCAAATTTAAACGAATAATACAGCCAAGTACAACCCCAGGCACTGTCCCAACCGAGACGATCAAGGACAGCATCCACATAAGCCTGCCTTCACGCCAAAAACGATAGACTCCTGCCGGGCACGCCACCAAATTGAAGAGGTGATTGGTTGCGCTAACATTGACACCGGAAACGCCAAGAATGCTTAGCTGAAAGGGTAAAAGCAAAAAACCTCCGGAAATGCCAGCTAACGAAGAGAAAAAAGAGATAAATAAGGCTGCCCCAAAAGGTAAAAATGGGGAACACTCAATCATGGAGATAGGAAAAGTCATAAGAAACCCCAATAGAGTTTATAGTATTTTTATACTTTAAAAAGCGTTCAAAATTTATAAAATAAACAAAGGTTAACATATTTTAAGCATAATGTTACTTAGTTTTCTAAAAAGACTTTTATTGCATTAAAATCTTTTATATCTGCAAACTATACCAAGTTTATAAATCGCCAATCTACTATAGATATTATTTTAAAATATCAATCAAATATTTGATAAAAAGATTAGTTTTAAATATCTATCAATTTTTAGCTAGTACTAAGATAAAATCTGCAAAAATAATTTATCTAACAATTTAATATTTTAGAGTATACCATATATTTTAATCTTATACAGTACGATAATCGTTAATTAATAAAATACAAATTTGTAAGCCACTATCTAAAATCATAAATACAATTTTAATCAGATAGATTGTCCATAAAAAACTTTGTTTTTTCCTGCTAGTCAATATACAATACCTTTGATACGTATCCCACTTAATCAAAAGTACAACCAAGTCATACACCAAAAAAAGCCGCTTAACAACGGTCTTGCCGGGCAAGCCAGAATGTGCTATTTAGTCTCGGCGTTTGCGCGAGAGTGGCGGAATTGGTAGACGCACTGGATTTAGGATCCAGCGGTTTTGCCGTGGGGGTTCAACTCCCCCCTCTCGTACCACGCACATCAGAAAATATCTCCCCTCAAAAATCCTCCCCAAGCCTGCCAAACAACCTCACAAACCTCCCAAATAAAATCTAAGATCAACAGTCTTTTAAATTTTGGCCAGACTACTTTTGGCATAAATTGCCAGCTTTTTTAACTGTTTACAAGCGGTTTGTTAATTTTAACATATCATATTTTTACTGGATCAGACAAATCTGTTGCGCCTACCGTCTTTTAGCTGTGACAGTTGACTATCCCTTAACTATCCCAAGTACGCCTAAAGCAGACACATCTTTAGGTGCAAACGATCTTTGTCTTTGGAGGTTAGTTAAATGCCTAGAACAAAGATTATCTGCTAAAGACTAGCTGCTGAATATTCTCCTGCCACAGCCTAGCTGCTTCATGGAAGGCTTTTACTCTAGCTTGCTAAATTTTAGCTAGTTTCGGCAAGGCTTTGCCCAAAATTCGCCTTGGGACCCAATTTTTCTTTTGCTTGAAACTTGGTTTAATTTTAGGCGAACCTTTAAATATAGGCTAATTTCATTTGTTAGGGAAGCATATCTTGACAAAATTGAAAATAAAGTTCATATTCATTTTTAGTTAACCCAATCCTCTTTCTGACTAGCAGGCCATATCTTCTCGTGCCGAAAACGAGAAGATAGATCCGTCAAGGATTACATGGAAATTTACCACTAGTCTTAGACATTTTTTGAAGCTGCGTAGCTCTATATTTAGGAGTTTTCATGGCCATGGAAGCTAAAAACAAGATCAACGGCGTTGCTCATAGAATCAGCCACGACAACCTGCACATCAAGTGCCAGAGTTTTACCCAAGATCAAGCAAATACAGTCGTTGGCCTTGTGCAAAAGTTTCAAAAAGATTGCCATAGAATCTTCATTGACGTACGTGATGTGCAAAAACCCTCACAAAGTGTAGCTGCAAGCTTCAAAACTAGCCTGCAAAATAGCCAAGTTTCACCACGCCAAATCTTCTTTAAAGGCCATAGTGGTTTTGATTTGGCCACCAATGGCAATCGCGTCTTGGTCCTAGCAGATGAACCCAAAAAGAAAACTCAAGCAAAGAAAGAAGGCCATGTATGTTGCGGCAAGTGCAAAAATTGCCATTGCCATGATCACAAAGATGTTTAGAGTGTCTTCTCTTTTTAATCTACCCACATATTGTTTTTAAAATTTTAAAAAAAAGTAAGAAAACTCTCCAAAAATAAATATATAATAAAATTTAAATTGTCGCTAAGCTCTACAACCCGCGTTTATATAAATCTTTTAGCTGTACTTTGTATATGCATATAAAGATTTTCTCCGTACCTTCCTCCTATTCGATTTTAGATACTTATAACCTTTAACCTAATTAACCTTCCCTCTGATTCAAGTTATGTGCTTCCTCTGCACATATGTAAGGCCGGCTCCTAGGAGTCGGCCTTTATGTTATCATGTACTAGCATTAAAAATAAAGCCAAATATAAAATCGATAAAAATGATATTACATTTCAACCAGATTTTTTGAAACAGAGTATACATAGAGATATATGTATATATGTTTGTATAACTAGCTCACAGATCTTTGTTTTTTCCAACATTTCTTTGAAAATGGAATATATCTATTTACGCACTAAAAAATATTTTATCATCATAAAATTATAAAACCATAAAATAGACATATGAATGATCATTTACATAAAAAGAATGAAGAAAAATAAATCAAGACATTGTACACCATCTTTTTCTTTTTTTACCCAAAAATTACTTCATGTCCTTTGCATTTAAATTCTTCTTCCTTTTTTTCTTTCATAATCTTGTTTTATTTTTATAACTTCATTTGTATCTACCATTTTAACATAATAAGTAGAAACTTAGAAGATAGTTTTAGAGTTTTAGTATCTTAGAGATTTAGTGTTTTAATGTCGTACTTACGCTTTGATGAACAAAATTTAGAAAAAATAAAAAAGCGGCTTTCACCCACAAAGCAAGTTTGTGGTTTTCGCCGCGAATTTATCAAAAAGCTAGCTTATTTGGGCTGAAAAAACTGCAAGGATAATGGAAGGATTAAACCAGCGGCTAGAGCAAAAATATCAAAAGGTAACTGGTACCCCAACCTTGGCAGATAAAGATAAATGGCTGCAGCCAAAATGGCTCCTAACATGGCGCGTAACACATAGGAGCTCTCATCCACAAACCTAGCCGCATCGCCAATGATTAAGTCAGAAATGAAATCAGGCAATATGCATAAAAACATACTCAGCAAAAGCGCGGCTGGCACAGACAGATGTTGGACGCCACATAAAAAACCAAAGGTGGCTAAAAGTGAGATAGATAAAACCTGGGCCCAAACGAAAATTGTATCCCGCAAGCTAAATTTGCCTAGATATGCGCCCAAAATAGCCCCAACAAAAATAGCCACTTGCAGATATACGCTTGTAAAAAAAGGCTTAACACTGCCTATTAAACAAAGTTCTCTGGCCATAGGCCAAAAGGAGCTAGCAAAGACCCCAGCCAAAATGGCCCCGACCATTTGCTTGGCAGCAAAAGAAGAGCGCAAACTTATAACCAAAGCCAACATAAACACAGAGCTTATGTCGTAGAGATAAAAGCGTGAGGCAACAGTTAGCATGGCTATTTAGCATAGCCCACGGCCCGTTTTTCGCGAATGATGGTCACGCGAATTTGGCCCGGATAAGTCATTTTTTCTTCAATCTGTTTGGTTAAATCTTTGCACAATAGATAGGAATGATCATCATCAATGTGGTCAGGATTAACCAAAACGCGAATCTCACGGCCTGCCTGAATGGCATAGGCTTTATTCACACCCTCAAAGCCTGTAGCTATCTCTTCCAAATCCTGGAGACGTTTAACGTAGTTTTCTAAGAGCTCTTTTCTAGCACCAGGTCTAGCCCCTGACAGGGAATCACCTGCTTGCACAAGTACCGCTAACCAGGTAGCCGGTGGCTGATCTTCATGGTGGGCGGCAATGGCGTGGACTATATCCTGGTTTTCATTATATTTTTTGGCAATATCTGCACCAATCAAGGCATGGGGACCTTCGATCTCATGATCCACAGCTTTGCCAATATCGTGCAAAAGTCCGGCCCGCTTGGCCTTCTTAACATCTAACCCCAACTCTGAAGCCATCATGCCGCAAAGGGCAGAAACCTCCAAAGAATGCTGCAAGACATTTTGGGTGAATGAGGTGCGGTAACGCAATTGGCCCAAGAGTTTAATAATTTCTGGATGGATGCCATGCACACCGGCATCGAATGTAGCCTGCTCGCCAAGTTCACGCACGTGGGTATCCATTTCAACTTCACATTTTTTGACAATGTCTTCAATGCGAGCCGGATGAATACGACCATCTTGAATTAGACGCTCCAAAGCCATCTTGGCAATCTGGCGTCTTAACGGACTAAAAGACGACAGAATAACCGTCTCTGGAGTGTCATCAATGATCAAATCAACCCCTGTGGCAGCTTCTATCGCCCGAATATTGCGGCCTTCACGGCCAATGATCCGCCCCTTCATGTCTTCACTAGGCAAATTAACGGCTGTGACAGTCTGCTCACCCACATAATCACCGGCGTAGCGCTGAATCACAGTCGATAAAATATCCTTAGCCTTGCGATCTGCCGTCTCTCGAGCTTCAGTTTCGATTTGGCGGATCATTTTAGCAGAATCGTGTCTAGTTTTAACCTCAATATCTTTGATCAACTTGGATCTAGCCTCATCCCGGGTTAAACCAGCGATCTCTTCAAGTTTTACCTCTTGTTCATCTATTTTAGCTTGTAAATTTTTTTCATTTTCCCCTATTTGGCGTTCGCGGCGGCTTAAATCCTTCTCCAAACGCAACAGGTCTCGCTCTTTTTCATTGGCCTTTTCTTGTCGTTTCTCCAGCCGGTCACTAACTTCATCTAATTTACGTTCTCGATTTTTAGCTTCATGTTCGCGTTGGCGAAACTCATTCTCCATTTCTTTTTTCTGGCGAAACAAGTCATCTTGACCTTGAAGTACAATTTCCTTCTTCTGTGCTAAGGCCTCTTTCCGTGCTTCTTCCACGATGCGGCGAGCTAAAACTTCGGCATCTCCCACACGGCGGGCTGCAATTCTCCGCTGACCGTAATAGCCGGCGAAGACACCGATTATGGCTACAACGAAAAGGGCAAAATAATAAAAAAAGCCCATGCAATCCACCCTTTATGAAAAGCGGACAAGTCCGCATTACTTATGGCATGGTAAGGCAAAATCCTACCAAAATAAGCATAAATTAGGCGATTACCTTGGGACTAGCAGAAGGATTCTGTGAAAAAAGGGTAGAAAATAGAAGAGTAAAAAAAGGAATGGTCTCCATAGGGGGGAGCCCCGGAAACGCCGTGTAACGCCTGCGGTTCAAAACCTGGAAGACCAGGTCGGATCCCATATGACCCCATTAGGCTTTCCACCTAAAGTGGACTTGCACACAGAAGCCAGGGATAAGATCCTTTTTCTTAAAAGGATTGTCAGGTTAGCACCGAGACAGTGATCACGAGCGCCCCAGGGAAAACTTATGTGGAATTCTTTATTTTCTCAAGAATAGCCTCGACCTTTTCATCAAGACGGGCCATCTTGCTTTCTTGCTGCAGTAAATCATCTGCCAGCCCGAGGGCAACACAAGCTAATTCAGCTTCTTTGCTCTGCCCCCTAGAACGTTCCTTTTGCTTTTGCAAACGTTCTTCTAAGAGCTGCACAGCCTTTTGAGCACGTTCTAGGGCATTTGGCGGAAATCGTAGATTGATAACACCTAGAACATTTACGCTTTGAGCAGACTCACTCATTTTCGTCACCTATACGCTCTAAATTTTCGATTTTACTGAGGAGTCCGTCTACATGAGCCAAAGCCTGCCGTCTAATCTCAGCTTCTTCAGTCAACGCTTCTTGCAGGCTGCGATTTTTTTCTTCTAAAGCGCTATTCTCATCTTTTATTTGCGTAATTTCAGCACGCAGATCTTCGTTTTCGGATCGAATCTGCTCAAGGGTACTCAAAAGAGTGTCTATATGAGAATCAAGTTGCTCTAAAAGTTCCATGGCTTAAAAAGTATCACTGCCCTGCTGACTTGGCAAGAGAGACAATCTCCATGCTAATCTTTTAGGCAAGTTAATATTAAAGCAAAAATAGCTAAAAATCAACAATTAGCTGACCGTAGCTAAGATAAAAAAAAGCATTCGCCCTAGATCAAAAAGGTGCCAGATATTGATAAGAATTTAGCAGAAAGCTCTAAAAAAAGTTTTTATCTTTTACTTAATCTGGCTCTTTGGGCAAAGGTTTGTGGGGGAAATTTTTTTGCTTGGATCTTGTAATGGCCAAATTGTTCTCTGGCACATCATGGGTAATGGTTGATCCTGCACCAACCAATGCTCCTGCGCCCACTGTGACCGGTGCCACCAAGGCTGTGTTGCTGCCAATAAAAGCATTTTCGCCTATCTTGGTTGGAAATTTGTTAAACCCATCATAATTACAGGTAATTGTGCCAGCTCCAATATTGGTTTTGGCGCCAATCTCAGCATCACCAAGATAGGTCAAATGATTGGCCTTAGCATGGGCTCCAAGTCTTGTCTTCTTAAGCTCAACAAAGTTGCCCACATGCGAAGATTCTTCCAAGATTGCCCCAGGTCTAAGTCTAGCATAAGGGCCAACCAAACAATTGGGCCCCACTTGAGCCTTCTCTAAATGGGAGAAGGAGTGGACTTTAGCCAAACTAGCCACGGTTGAATCTTTAATTACGCAGTGCGAGGCAATTTGAGCCGATTGTTCAATTCTGCTTGCCCCGTAAATTTCACAAGGCCCTGTAATTTCGGCTCCTGGCTCCAAATAGGCTTTAGGACTTATCCTAACTTGGGAGGCAGCATGAATCAACACCCCCTGCTCGATCCATTTGGCCACAATCTCGGAGCGCAAAATCTCTTCAAGCTCCAGCAATTCTTTGGGCGTATTGATACCCAAAAGGTGGGTTTCAAAACCACACTGCAGGGCTAAGACATTGTAGTTGGCCTTAAGAGCTAAGGCAACTAAATCTGTCAAATAATATTCGCCAGAGGATTCATGTTTGGCGATATTAGGCAAAAGAGCGCTAGCCAAATCAGTTTTGATTAGATAGAGACCGGTATTGATTTCGCCACTAGGCTCGCCATATGTGGAAGAATCATAGTCCTTGGCCTCGATAATACCAATTAATTGATCATTTTGACGCACAACTCGGCCATAAGCTTGCGGATCTTTAAGCTTAAGTGTGGCAAAGGCTAAATCAGAGGCTGCGGCATCCTTGATAAATTTTTCAAGAATACTTGTTGAAATTAAGGGCGCATCGCCATTAATGACCAAAACTTGGCGAAAATCTTGCGCAAGAATAGTTGGCAAGGCCGTTTGCAGGGCATGGGCTGTACCCAACTGCTCTGTTTGGTGAATAAAATTATAATTGGGATAAGTTTGCTTAAGAGCTTGGCTGCCATGACCGCACAAAACAAAGATATCGGCGCCAAAGATGGGTTCCAAATTTTGGTGGACCAAACCAAGCATCGGTTCATCCAAAAGTTTATGCAAAACTTTGGGCGTTGGCGAGTGCATCCTAGTACCTTTGCCAGCAGCCAAAATCAGAGCGCAAATCTTATCCATGCTCACCTCAAAACCGGTTCAGAGCTAAAAAAAAGTGGGGAGTGGCCAGAAGATCTGGCCACTCCGAAAAAAAATCTAAAAGCTATTATTTTTAGGAAGCTTTAAAAGTCAAGGCACCATTAGCAACATCGCATGTTACTGTTTGACCGTCGCGAATAACCCCTTGGACAATCTCTCTGGCCAAAGGCGTCTCAACTTCCTGTTGGATATAGCGCTTTAGAGGTCTAGCACCATACACAGGATCATAAGCCTGATCTGCCACAAAATTTCTAGCAGCATCGGTCATCTCAATCTTGATCTGGCGTTCCTCCAGCCGCTTGCGCAGCCGTTTAAGCTGCAATTCCACAATCCGCCCCACTTGATCGCGCTTTAAAGGTAAAAAGACTACACACTCATCCACCCGGTTCAAAAATTCCGGTCTAAAATGAGCCCGCAAATCTTCCATAACCTTGTCACGAGCACCCTCTTTGAGCGAACCATCAGCTTCAATGCCTTCTAACAGATACTGCGAGCCAATGTTGGATGTCATAATAACAATGCAGTTGCGAAAATCAACGGTCCGTCCTTGATTATCAGTTAACCGCCCGTCATCCAAAAGCTGCAATAGAGTATTAAAGACATCAGGGTGGGCCTTTTCGATTTCGTCAAACAAGACAACCGAATAGGGACGTCTGCGCACAGCCTCCGTCAACTGTCCACCTTCATCATAGCCCACATAGCCTGGAGGCGCACCGATCAAACGCGATACGGAATGTTTCTCCATATATTCGCTCATATCTAGGCGGACAATGTTATCTTCAGTGTCAAACAAGGCTTCGGCCAAGGCTTTGGATAATTCGGTCTTACCCACGCCTGTGGGACCTAAAAAGATAAATGAACCTGTGGGCCGTGAGGGATCAGCCAAACCTGCCCTAGCTCTAAGCACAGCATCGCTCACAGCCTGGACAGCTTCATCTTGCCCCACCACACGGTTATGCAGCACATCGGCTAAACGTAACAACTTTTCCCGTTCTGTCTCAAGGAGCCTGGTCACAGGAATGCCGGTCCACTTGGCGACAATCTCGGCGATATCGTCAGGCCGCACCTCTTCGCGCAAAAGTCTAGGCGCACCTTCGCGACCTGGAGCTTCGGCCAAGGCCAAGTCTTTTTGCAGGGCTGGCAGCTTGGAATACATAAGCTCGGCAGCGCGATTCAAATCGGAAGCTTGTTTAGCCCGATCAATGGCCAAATTAACTTCTTCAATGCTCTGCTTAATTTTTCTTACCCGATCAATGGATGCTTTTTCGCGCTCCCACTGGTGGGTTAGGGTTGTCTTTAGTCTGCGCTGTTCATCAAGTTCATTTTCAAGACGCTGCAAACGCTCTCTGGATGCTTCATCAGTCTCTTTGCGCAAGGCCTCGCGATCAATTTCCAACTGCATGACTTTGCGGTTAACTTCATCAAGCTCAGTTGGTAGCGAATCAATCTCGGTACGAATCATGGCCCCAGCTTCATCGACCAAGTCAATGGCCTTGTCCGGCAATTGACGATCGGTGATATAACGGTGGGAAAGTAAGACAGCATCGACAATGGCTGAATCACTAATCCTTATGCCATGATGGACCTCAAAACGCCCCTTTAAGCCACGTAAGATCGAGATAGCATCTTCGACTGTGGGCTCCTCGACCAAAACCGTTTGGAATCTACGCTCAAGGGCCGGATCCTTTTCGATGTACTTACGATATTCGTCTAAGGTCGTAGCGCCAATACAATGCAAAGCACCTCTAGCCAACATGGGCTTTAACAGGTTGCCAGCATCCATGGCACCTTCGGTCTTGCCAGCACCAACTATGGTGTGCAACTCATCAATGAAGAGAATGATTTGACCGTCGCTTTTTTCAACTTCGTTTAAAATAGCCTTTAAACGCTCTTCAAACTCACCTCTGAATTTAGCACCGGCAATCAAAGCGCCCATATCCAAAGCAAAAACCCGGTTACGCTTTAGATTCTCAGGCACATCTCCATTGGCTATGCGTGCGGCTAAACCTTCAACTACGGCTGTTTTACCAACGCCAGCTTCACCGATCAACACGGGATTATTCTTGGTACGACGCGAAAGAATCCTAATAACTCGCCTAATTTCGCCATCGCGGCCAATAACAGGATCCATCTTGCCCTGTAGGGCTAGATCGACCAGATCACGGGCATATTTGGTTAGAGCTTCAAAGGTTGATTCTGGATTGGCACTAGTAATTCTGGCACCATTTCTGGCCTTAGCCATGGTGTCTGTAAAGATCGCCTTGGATATACCAAAATCTTTAAAGAGCTTACCTAAAGGCGACGAGGAATCAACATCCAAAAGACAAGAGAACAAGTGATCAACGCTCACATATTCATCTTTCATCTTTCTGGCGTCGGCCTCGGCATTGACCAGAACCTTACCCAGCTCTTGGGTAATCATTATTTTATCAGGCGAAAGGGTTTGGCCAGTTAAAGTGGGCTTCTTTTTTAGTAAACCTTCTACGGCCACAGCAAAAGCCTTAGAGTTTACCCCCATGCGCTCCAAAAGAGCGGGCACAATCCCGTTTTCCTGCTGAATTAAAGCTAATGTTAAATGCTCACAATCAGTTTGGGTATGACCCATGCCAACGGCTAAATTGGTGGCTTGGGTTATAGCTTCACGCGTTTTTTCTGTACATTTGGTTAAATCCATAAAAATAAGACCTCCGCCAAATTCCTAGCAAAGTAAATCTTTACCTAGGAAAAATATCAAAATCCCTCTTTTTTTTCTTCTTTAAGCCGTTGCACAGTGGCTTCGAGCTCACTAATACGCTCCAATAAATCAACGATGATTGTTCCACCAATCACTGGCAACTCAAAATCAGCGCAAATTCGAACCAACTTGCGCACACGATAGATATCTGTATCGGAAAACATGGCCAGATTGTCGCCATCTGTATGCGTTTCAACCCAACCTAAGGCAATGATATCTTGAAATTTCTCACGACTTATTCCGGTTTCAAGCAAAAAATCGTCTTCTTTTAACATATAACACCTCTAAACCTTAACTAGCCAAACTTTAACGTGCCCTATATGATGATAAGGCGGCCAGTTTATCCCATAAAACCTTTTCTTCATCTTTTAACGTGGCTGGAACCTTGATCATGGCCTGCAGTAAAATATCTCCACGGTTATTGCCACTGCCTAAACCTTTACCTCTAAGCCTAAACTTGCGGCCAGAACTTGTGCCTGCAGGCACGTTGATTTCCACCTCACCATCCAACGTCTTCACACTGGCTTTGGTACCAAGCACAGCTTCCCACGGGGTAATAGGCAGATCACAGATCAAATCACGCCCTTCTACTTTAAAACGATCATGGGGCTTATAACGAATCTTCAAGAAAAGATCGCCCGCTGTGCCGCCTGGCATGGGTGTACCTTGGCCCTGGAGCCTAAGCTTCTTACCTTCTTCAATACCTGCTGGGACACGAATATCCAATTGCTTGGGACCATTGGGCGTATTGACGGTGACTTTGCGTGAACCGCCTTTGGCCACCTCTTCTAGCGACAGAAAAAGTTCTGTTTCCACATCGCGACCGCGCCTTGGCCTCTGGGAAAAACTACCAAAAGGATCAGCGCCAAAGCCGCCTCGACCGCCACCAAAACCGCCTCTAGCCTTATCTCCGAAAAGTGTTTCAAAGAAATCGGAGAAACCAGCTCCATCGAATCCTTTACCATCGAATGTAAAATGTGTCCCACCAAATCCTTGGCCACCAAATCCTTGGTGTTGAGCATTCTGCCAATTGGGCCCTAATTGATCATATAAACGTCTTTTTTCTGGATCTTTTAAAACTTCATAGGCTTCATTAATCTCTTTGAAATGTTCTTCAGCCTCTTTGTTGTTGGGATTCAAATCAGGGTGATATTTCCTGGCCAATTTTTTAAAAGCTTTGGCAATCACTTCATCACTTGAATTCTTGTCAACTCCGAGTAATTTATAATAATCCTTATATTGTACTGCCATTTTTCCACCTCAGGTTAAGCTCACGAGTTGCTAAAAGTAGATCATTCAACCTGTCTAAAGGCCAAGCTAAAATCTTTTCAACCCGCTACTAGCAGCCAAATATGCCCCTACAAAAAGAATCAAACTCCCAGACAGAGGCAAATATCAAGAAAAACAAAATCATCTCCACTGTAGACACAAAACCCCATATCATTTGGCTAATTAAAAAATAAGATCAAAAACTTAGAAGTCAAGCGTCTAAGAAAAAAATACCGCAAAAAACAAAAATAAGCGTCCCAAAACGCCAAAAAACAAAAAACACCAACCGGCCAACCACAAAACCTACTGTTAGCTAAGCTTAAACGATCCCAGACAAGCATAGCCAAACTTAAATAAGACCCAAGCCTTGCCTAGCCTCTCCGATCAAAACCGCAAGCCAAGCATTGCTCGCTTTTAGTCGCTTTTAGGATTAAACGCGTTGATAGAAGGTTAAGATAGTTTTTGATTTTTTGATTTTTTGA
>JAFSZE010000119.1 GCA_017455745.1 Desulfovibrionaceae bacterium
ACTTCCAGATCAAGATGAAGCACTTCTCTTAAATCCTCAAGAGCCTAAAGATCCCAATCCTAATCTTGCAAAACAAATGGAGCCGATCCGTAACAGCACAGGTCAAATCATTCGTAACATAGAGCGCAATGCTACATCGGGAAAAATCTTTACCACCTTAAAGGAGCTCGAAAAAGGAAAAAGTGACACCGCAAAGATCTTTATGCCTCTAGTTGAGCAAACACGCTGCACAGATGTAGTATTACTAAAAGAGATATATTCACCTATTACTGGGAACATAACCTCTGCTCTGAATTCAATTTACAAAAATGGCGCTTATGCTCATGATCTGAAGCACTATTATGAGGATATTTTCACCATTGGAAAAAGTATAATGTACGTTGCTGGCAAGTTTCCCGAGTATTCATCTAATGATATTTCCAATCTATATGCAGATGTATTTATAGCCACACACACAGACGAACAGTTAGCGAAAATACTTGAGGGTCTGCAAAGCGAGGAGTCACAACTTGCATTAAATGTTCTTTTTAATCATGCCAATAAGGAAAGTCTCGCACGGAAAGCAACACCAAACGACAAACTTGATCAAACTTTTAGCGCCTTAAGCGTGTTAGAACAAATTCAAAGCAAAATTGCCCAAAAATTGCAGCGCCCAGCGCCAGATTCCATCTTCAAAAATTTTGACCCCAACAAAACAATACGTGATCTGCCCCTACAAGATCAGCTAAATACCGTGCTGCCTGAGCAGTTTACCAGGCACCTTAGCAATTTTGATGTGAAGATATTCATGGCCAAGGATCGCTTAAACGATGCTGATTACAATCAGTTAAAAAACTTTGTGAGCAATCTTAGGCTTCCTGATGGAAAAAAGGTTGGCACTGGCATGAATAACTCTGAATTTACAACCACGTATACTAATAAATTAGGTGAAACAGAAGAAGACACATGGAATTTGAACAATTTTTCCTCTATCTTTGCCTACAATGCCAGGAAAGTCTCCAATCTCCTTAAAGAAACCAATGGACAACCTACTGCTGCACAATTATGGGATGCTGTGCATGGCGGTCAACCGCCATCAAACCTTACCATGAACAATTTCGCTGAAACACTTATGCACAGAATGACTCAGGAAGTACATGATTATTTAAACTTGATTGGCCTGAATTTAGGCATTAATGATTTTATCCATCTTTGCGATACAAGTGTCGGCATTCCCATAGGTACGATAATTGATAAGTTAAGCCACGCCAATGAAGAGGATGTGACGTTTACAATGCAAGATCAAGTGATGGAGACTGGCTTATTTGGTGCCGGCAGTGGGGCAGAATACGCTGATGGGTATCAGATTTACGGTTTTGGTAATGATTTTTACCGAACTCAAATGCCTCTAGGTGCTCGCAATATTAGTGATGAAGGCTGCAAAATCACAGTGGTTGTAAACGGCAAGGAGCAGGTCTTCACCCAAACAGAATATGAAGCATCTAATGAGGCCCACGGAATAAATCCTCATAGCAATGTTACTATAGATCATCCCTACATGAAAAAGCTTGTAGGCAC
>JAFSZE010000120.1 GCA_017455745.1 Desulfovibrionaceae bacterium
AGGAGGGCTAGCCCTCCTTTTTTTGATATAGTATTAATTTGTTAGCGTCAAAGCCTTGATCTGCTAGCTTTTAGATTTAGCTAAAACTTCTTGAGCTGTCAAAGCAATCTGTAATTCTTCGTTGGTTGGGATAACTAAAATTTTAACCTTGGAATCGGCAGTCGAGATATCGCGTTCATCACCGCTTCTGGTGGCGTTCTTCTCTTGATCCATGCAGATACCAAGACCTTCAAGACCTTTAACGACCTGGCTACGCACGTAGGCATCATTTTCGCCAATACCAGCGCTAAAGATCAAGCAATCCACTTTGCCTTCCAAGAGGAAGAAGAAGCTACCCAAAGTCTTCTTGATGGAACGAATCAAAATCTTGCGAGCCAAAATGGCATCAGCATTGTTTTCTTTGTCAGCCATACGGTGGATATCACGTAAGTCAGTTTGGCCACAGAGACCAAGTAAACCTGACTTTTTGTTCATGATGGTATCCACTTCTTGGGCTGAGATACCTTTTTGGCTGATAATGTAGGGAACAATAGCCGGGTCAATGCTGCCGCAGCGGGTTCCCATAACCAAGCCTTCCAGAGGTGTTAAGCCCATGCTGGTATCAATGCATTTGCCGTTTTGAGCGCAGCCAAGCGAGGAGCCGTTACCAAGATGGAGGGTTATGCAGTTGAATTGCTCCAAGGGTTTATGCATGAAGGCGGCACCACGATTGACAAGATAGATGTGGGAGGTGCCGTGGAAGCCGTAGCGTCTAATCTGCAATTCCTTGCTTAAAGCCTTGGGCAAGGCATAGGTATAAGCTTCTTCCGGCATTTGCATACCGAAAGCTGTATCGAACACGGCCACATTGGGCACGTTGGGGAAGAGTTTTTCGGCAACTTCAATGCCGGTGTAGTTCGGTGGATTGTGCAAGGGTCCCAATGGGAAAGCATCCCGAATGGTTTTCTTGCATTTTTCATCGACCAAAGCCGGGGTCGTCTGGAAGTAACCGCCATGGAGCACTCTGTGGCCGATGACACTGATTTCATTGGTGTCTTTGATCACGCCCTTGTCTTTGTCAGTTAAGAGGGCAATGACCTTATTTAAGGCCACAGCATGATCCTTGAAGGGCTCTTCAAGGGCAATTTTTTCTTCTTTGTCTGTGTCAGGAGCGATTTTATGGGTCAGGGCGCCTGTGGTAGGATCCCCAATCCGCTCAACCAGCCCTTGGCAGAGCACGCTGTGATCATCCATGTTAAAAAGTTTATATTTGCATGAAGATGATCCAGCATTTAAAACAAGAATTTTCATTAGCAGATTCTTTCGACGGTTAGAAGTTAATTTAAAGTCTAATTTGAAAAATTTTATTCTAGATAGTCTTGTATGGAATCTGTATTTATCGGATAAAGTTTTTGAATCTAATCTTAAATTGTTATTTTTTCGTTAAGACAAAAATATTAAGCTTTCTTCTCTTGGGCGGCCTGAATAGCTGTAATAGCTACAGTATTAATGATGTCAGGCACAAGGCAGCCACGCGACAAGTCATTGACAGGCTTGTTTAGACCCTGCAAGACAGGACCGATGGCAATAGCATTGGCAGCGCGTTGCACAGCTTTGTAGGTATTGTTGCCGCAAGTAAGGTTGGGGAAGATAAAGACTGTAGCTTGGCCGGCCACAGGGCTGTTGGGCATCTTGGTTTTGGCCACAGTGGGATCAAAGGCAGCATCATACTGTAAGGGGCCATCAATGACCAACTGAGGATCTTTTTCACGGGCCAATTTGGTGGCTTCGACGACTAAGTCAACATCGGGGCCCTTGCCGGAATTGCCAGTGGAGTAGCTAAGCATGGCGACTTTAGGATCAACACCAAAGGCTTTAGCTGTTTGGGCGGTGATGACAGCAATTTCGGCCAATTGTTCGGCAGTGGGATTGGGGTTCACGGCGCAGTCGCCAAAGACTAAGACCCGATCTTTTAAGCACATTAAGAAGCAGGAAGAAACAACAGAGAAGCCAGGTTTGGTCTTGATGAATTGCAGAGCTGGGCGAATTGTATGGGCTGTGGTGTTGATGGCGCCGCTGACCATGCCGTCGGCATCGCCTTTTTTAACCATCATGGTGCCGTAGGATGTGGCATCAAGCATGGTCTTTTTGGCATCTTCTTCGGTGACACCCTTGCTTTTACGCAATTCGTAGAAGGTATTGGCATAATCAGCCAATTTGGGGGAATCTTTGGGATTGATCAAGGTGGCTTTGGAGATATCCAAATTCAAGGATTGGGCCTTTTCTTTGATCACATCCACTTGGCCTAAGAGAATGATATCAGCAATATTTTGGCGCAAAAGCACATCTGCGGCTTTCAAAATACGCTCTTCTTCACCTTCAGCCAAAACAATTCTTTGTTTAGCTTGGCGAGCCCGATCAGCCAACTCAAGTTCAAATAAGCCAGGAGTCACGGTTAAATCAGGGGTGCTTAAGCGATCGGCCAAAGCAGCAGTGTCGACAGCCATGGCAAAGTCTTCAGCTGTGACGTCTGTTTTGGGGATGAAGTAGATGGGCGCTTCGTCTTGTTTGGAGAAGAGAGCATTCAGTTTGGCGCAGCAGGACATCTCGACCTTTTGGCCTAAGATGATGCTTGATAAAAGATAAACGCCACAAGGAGCTAAGGCGGCATACCATTTGCCAAGTTCAGCCTTCAAATCTTTGGCTTGGGTTGCATCTAAAGCAAAAATTGTTGGGGCTTTCAGCTCGGCATATACTTTGGCGCAAGCAAGAACATTGGCTTCATCTGCGCTAGGCTCAGCGACTACCAGCACAAAGTCATGTTTTGACTGAGCGTTTTTAAAATTTTCCACCAGATCACTTGCCTGGCATGCTACGATAGTTGCACCTGTGGCGTGGGGTTTGAGCTTGTCGGCTAAACCGCTACCAGCCGCAACAACAGCCACTGACTTTTTGTCTTTGGCCACAAGCTGCAAGACATGAGGAGTCACAGCAAGAAGTGTTTTGTCATTGCCGGCAGCAAGGATTGAAAGAGCATTACTTTTCATAAATCAAAAATATAGCGCAGATCTCCATAAGGAGAAGCACTATCCTCCTCTACTGTTTTTGACACAGTGGCAACAGGTTAGCTTAAGGTTCAACGCATGCGCTTGCGCAGAAAGTTTGAGTAAACAGTATCATCTGCGGCTAGAGCAAGATGAAATTTAGCAAGAACACTAAAAAGGTTATTGTGCCTAGTTCCCAAGCAGATCTTTTTAGCTATTAAGGCTTTATACTGGAAAGTGGGGTCACAAAGCGTAGGTTGTGAAAATTAGCCTAATCAGCCTTTTTTAGCCCAAGGCTAAAACTTAGGGCTGATTAGGTAAAATTTTAAGCTGTATAGCCGCACCAAGACTTGAATTTCTTCAAGTCTTGGTGGAAATGATTGTCTATATTGCCCTTGGGCTGTTTATTATTCGAAGCTAGGCAGCTCTAAGTCGTTGAGCTGTTTGAACATGGCATAGCGGTCCTTGTAGGACTGGATCAATTCCTCACGCAGCTTGGCGCTGGTTTCGGGATCTTTCTTGGCCAAGGAAGCATAGCGGTTTTCGCCGCTTAAGAACTCGCCCATATCGCCAGTGGGGGCCTTGCTGTCTAAGACGAAGGGGTTCTTCTTCTCAGCCACTAAATCAGGATTGTAGCGATAGAGCGGCCAGTAGCCGGTCTGCACAGCAATCTTGCCTTCTTCCATGCTCTTGCCCATACCCTTGCGCAGGCCTTGGTTGATGCAGGGGGCGTAAGCGATGATCAAGGAAGGTCCTTTGTAAGCTTCAGCTTCGCGGAAGGCTCTTAACACACCTTGTTTGTCAGCGCCCATGCAGATGGAGGCCACATAGACGTAGCCATAGGTCATGGCCATGCGACCTAAGTCTTTCTTGCCAGTGCGTTTACCAGCAGCAGCAAATTGAGCCACAGCGCCTAATGGGGTAGCTTTGGAGGATTGGCCACCGGTGTTGGAGTAAACTTCGGTGTCCATGACGAGGACGTTGATGTCGTCGCCACTGGCTAAGACGTGATCCAAGCCACCGTAGCCGATGTCATAGGCCCAACCGTCACCACCGAAGATCCAGACGCTCTTCTTGGTGAAGAGATCTTCGTAGTTGTAGAGAGCCAAAGCTTTCGGGTTGTCGCAGGAATCCAAGTTAGCTAAGACGGCCTGGCCATAGGTCTTGGAGAGTTCGGCATCGTCTTTGTTGGCCAACCAGTCTTGGCAGGCTTTAGCCAGATCTTGGGGTAAATCTTCCTTCAAGAGTTCTTCAACAGCTTGAGCCAAGGTGTTGCGGCGTTGGACATAGGCTAAGCCGATACCGCAGCCATATTCAGCGGCATCTTCAAAGAGTGAGTTGCCCCAAGCAGGACCTTGACCAAATTTGTTCACAGTGTAGGGGGTAGTCGGTGAAGAGGCACCCCAGATGGAGGAGCAACCGGTGGCGTTGGCGATAACCATGCGTTCGCCAAAGAGTTGGGTCAAAACCTTAACATAAGGTGTTTCACCGCAGCCGGCGCAGGCGCCAGAGAACTCATGGAGCGGTTGTTGCAACTGTGAGCCCTTGAGGGTCTGGCGGTTCATCAAGTTGTCTTTCAATTCCACATGGGCGGTAGCGAAATCAAGATTGGCTTTCTGGGCTTCAATCTGGGTTTCGAGCGGCTTCATAACTAAAGCCTTATCCTTGGCCGGGCAGACGTCAGCGCAGGAACCGCAGCCTAAGCAGTCTTCAGCATAAACTTGCATTCTGAACTGTAAGCCTTTGAGTTCTTTGCCCTTGGCTTCCACAGTCTCAAAGCTAGCCGGTTTGCCTTCCAATTCTTGATCGTTGGCCACAACAGGTCTAATGGCAGCGTGGGGGCAGACAAAGGAGCATTGGCAGCATTGGATGCAGTTGTGGGCCTGCCATTCAGGAATCATGATGGCTACGCCGCGTTTTTCAAAAGCAGCAGTACCTGTGAGAGCAAAGCCAGCCGGATCCATGGCGGAAACAGGCAATTTATCGCCGTGTTGAGCCAAGATGGGTTTGACATAGGATTCAAAGTACTCGGCGCGACCGTCGCAATCGCAACCGCAGCTGCAACCGCAGGCGCATTCTTCAGCTTTGGGCTCATCTTTAGCGGTGGCCCAAGATTCGGGGTATTTGATTTCTTCTAAGGCTGAGAGGGCGTTGTCAACGGCGCTGATGTTCATGTTGACGACTTTGTCACCCTTGCTGCCGTAGGTCTTCTTGATGGAGTCTTTTAAGAGCTCAACAGCGTGGTTGAAATCGATCACGTTGGCCAGTTTGAAGAAGGCCGTCTGCATGATCATGTTGATGCGGCCACCTAAGCCTACGGCTTGAGCCACTTTAACGGCATCAATGTTGTAGAATTTGAGTTTCTTGGTGGCGATGGTGCGTTTCATGGAGGCAGGTAAGTGTTTCTCCATGTCTTCTAACGACCAGTTAGAGTTGAGCACGAAGGTAGCACCGTCTTTGACGCCATCTAAGATGTCATACATCGTGACATAAGCGCTCTTATGGCAGGCGATGTAGTCGGCTTGGGTAATTAGATAGGATGAGGTGATGGGCTCTTTACCAAAACGCAAGTGGGAAACGGTGAAACCACCGGATTTCTTGGAGTCATAGGCAAAGTAAGCCTGAGCATAGAGGTCGGTGTTGTCGCCGATGATCTTGATGGCTTGTTTGTTAGCGCCGACTGTGCCGTCAGCACCCAAACCAAAGAATTTGCACTGCACGGTGCCGGTGGGCACGGTGTCAACTTCTTCTTCAACGGTCAAAGATGTGTGGCTCACATCATCATTGATGCCAACTGTGAAGTGGTTTCTGGGTTGGACACTGCACATATTGTCATAGATGGCTTTGACCATGCCGGGCGTAAAGTCTTTGGAACCTAAGCCGTAGCGGCCAGCCAAGATGAGCGGGGCTTGACCTTTGTGTTCCATGAAGGCTGTGCAGACATCTTCATAGAGAGGCTCGCCCAATGAGCCGGGCTCTTTGGTTCTGTCGAGGACGGTGATGGTTTTGGCTGTGGCCGGAATGGCTGCCAAGAGATGGGCGGCTGAGAAGGGACGGAACAAGCGAACTTTGACTAAGCCTGTCTTGGCGCCATGTTGATTCAAGTAGTTGATTGTCTCCTCAATGACCTCACAGGATGAGCCCATGCTGACAATTACACGATCGGCTTGAGGATCACCAACATAATCAAAGAGGTGATATTTACGACCGGTGATGCCTTCGACTTTGCGCATATTTTCAGCGACGATCTCAGGCACAGCGTCGTACTCTAAGTTTTTGCGCTCTAAATTCTGGAAGTAAATGTCGGGGTTTTGAGCGGTACCACTGATGTGGGGGTGTTCCGGATTTAAGGCGTTTTGTTTGAATTCTTCGATTTTTTCCCAGTTGACGAGTTTTTTGATGTCTTCGTACTCAATGACAGAGATCTTTTGAATCTCATGGGAGGTTCTGAAACCATCAAAGAAATGACAGAACGGCAGACTGGCATCAATGGCTGAGAGGTGTGAAACCAAGGCCAAATCCATACATTCTTGCACTGATGAAGAGCAGAGGAAGCAGAAGCCTGTGGCTCTAGCGCTCATTACGTCTTGGTGATCACCAAAAATTGATAATGCATGGGAGGCTAAGGCTCTGGCGGAGACGTGGAAGACGCCAGGGAGCATTTCGCCAGCGATTTTGTACATATTGGGGATCATCAAGAGCAAACCTTGAGATGCCGTATAGGTGGATGTCAAGGCACCAGCAGAAAGCATACCATGCACCACACCAGCTGCACCAGCTTCGGATTGCATTTCACGAATAAGAACTTTTTGGCCAAAGATATTTTTCGCACCTTTGGCGGCCATTTCATCCATGACTTCGCCCATGACTGAAGACGGGGTAATGGGATAAATCGCCGCCGTTTCAGTCAGGGCATAGGCAATGTACGCTGTGGCATTATTGCCATCCATGGTTTTCATGTGAGCCATTGTTTTACCTCCAGAAGTGGGGTTTAAGCCGTTGAATATATCGTGTCCGGTTAGTAACAAAAAAATAGCCAGGTATTGGTGGAAATCTTGCAGTAGGAGGTCTAATTTTTGACTACTGCTGCAGTAGGCTATTTTAACTGCTAGTTTTTAAAATCTAACCCCAGCAGTTTAGGGCTTAAAATTCTATGTGATTTGTGTATGTATTCATGCGCTTGTGCTTTTAAGCGCAAAGTAATTTTTGCACAAGAGAAGTCTTTTTTAGCTTAAATTTGGAAAGTTCTAATTTACAGAATTTATTGATTTTAGTCTACAGTTTGACCATAAGGCTTTGAGGGCAAAGGTCTTTGAGCCTTGTTTTTTTGCCCCAAGTGGCTTTGGCCATGGCCTAAATTTGGGTTGCTTTTTTTTGCGCTTGACGCCTAGCCGCTCTTTTGTTTTTTTACATACGGAGTTTAGAGTAGGTCTAAGGCTTATTCTTTGCGTTTTGGCCATTAAAAGTTAGGTTGTGCTAGCTGGCGCAAGTTTCAATATTGTTGAGATATGTTTTAGAAAAGGCTATATCTGGGTATAGAAACTCTTTTTTTAGAAAATATGCAAGGATTTTTTTGAGAGGGATTTTTTAGGCTTAAGAGGGAAAAAGTGCTTTTGAAAGATTTTAACTTTTTGAAAATCTAGAGTTATCTAATTTAAAATTTGGATGTATTAGAGGAATTTAAGATATGATTTATTTATTTTTTATATCAAGGATGCAACATAAATATCATCTAAAAGTAATATAAATGCGAAAGCAAATAAAAAATGATATAAATAATAAAATAAAGATAAACTTTGGTGATAAGTAAATAAAAAATATAATTAAAGCACTAGTAGATAAAGCAGTCTCTGAGGATATATCTGATTCGAATGTGTTGATGACAATGCAATATAAAAATAGAATTTATATTTGATGAAGTATAAAATGAATAAAGATGAATCTACGAAATAATTAATGCGAAAATAAGATGCTATTATTATATTATCAAGGTAATTTTTGGATAAAGTAGAGGAAGGAAAAATTTAAGATTGAGAGTAAAATAGAATATAACAGTATTGTTTAGAAAAAACGAAAAGGAGAATTTAGATTTATCAGGACAATTTTAAATAGAAAAATATTCTATGAGATACGAGTTGATATAACAAGTAGCATTTGCAATCAAACGTATTTTTAAAATTTATTATAAATTTGAATCTGTTTTTTGATATTTACATTATAATTTTATTTTATTTATCGAGATATTTATACTAACTTTAATTTTTAAAGCATTGATTAACAGTGCAACCAGTAGAAATAAATTGAATAGCAGTTTTGATTCCATCGTTGTGTAAGATATGTAAATACTCTTCAATATTTACATATTTAATATTATGTTCAAAAGCTGTTTCACCGCGATACAAAACTGTTCTAGAAGCGATATTGTCGTCTGGTATCAATCTATTTATTATATTATCTTCGACCAACCATTTAGTTTGATTTTCTATTCGTTTATAACTGTGCTTAATTTCAATGAGGTGCAAAGTTTTAGTTTCACGATTTTGAACAACCATATCAATTTCTTTATCAATACTGTCATAATTATCTTTTGGAAAAACAGCCTTATATGCTGTGATAGGAAGAGAAAAATACATCGGAAAATAATTATCACTAGGTTTCATCATGCCATAATGTTTGCATTCCTGCATTGTTTCGTATAAAACTATATCTTCCTGCATAATACCATATACTCCGTTAAAAAAAGAATCTATAATTTTAGTTTTATCATCTTTTGTTAACTGTAAAAATTCAGGATTATTTTCTATTAATCAACGTATAATATCGACTTGTGCAAATCTTAATCATGGTTGGACGACAATATTTTGAGTATTTAACATATCATTAAGCTCTACATAATTTTTACAATCATCATTTGTTGGTTTTCGAGGAAGAAATGCACGTATAGGTCTCATCGTAAAAACATCTAAACGACGCAGATAAGACTGAAGTTCGATAAATTGTGCATCATTAATGGTACTTCATAATTAAATATTGAATTTTGAATATTTCTGGCAATAGATGAATTAAAATATGATTCCATATCATCTTCTGTCCATGGAATAGGAACACTATGTTGAATTTCACCCAATGTAGGTTGAAGATGTAAAAGACAACCATATCTAATATAATCATTTAAAGGTTGTTTATATACAATACAGCTCCATTCAGAAAAAGAAATGTAAGTCATATGAAAAATAATAGCACGATCAAAAAGCTTATCTTGAATTGCAAGCCATAAAGATAATGAATCTGTTCCAGCTATAAAAATCTTCATCCCAGATTTAGCAAAATTATCAGAAAGCGGAGCTGCTCTATTAGTGAAATCTTCACATGCGGTTATTTCATCAATTGCAATATATTTATAGCCATTTTCTTTCAAAATTCTCAAATCATGATGTACTTGACAAATATTTTCTGAATCAATTAAAATATAAACAGCTTTTTTTTGTTCTTCATATTGTAAATTCTGTAACCATTGTTTCAGTAAAACTGTTTTACCAGTACGTCTAAGACCATATAGAATTCCAACTTTACCATTTGTATTTTTTGTAAATTTATTCATTTCTTTAAGCTGCTCACGCGGCTTAAAATTTCTAATATTTTGAAAATCCAAATCGTTTTGCAAATCAGGGAATAAAATCACATTATTACATAATAAATCCACAATATTAATCTATTTATTTTTGCCAAAAAATATTTAAAATTGTTGCGCAAAAGTGACTGGTTAATAAAAGAGATATGCCACTAATGTTATTATAAAATAACAAGCAGAACTAATTTTAAATAAATTAAAATTAACAAAAGTATTAAAGATTGCTAAATAGTATTAAAGAGTGTTAAGAGAGAACATCTAATCATATATTACAGCAATGTAAGATTTTTTTGAATATGGCTATATATGTATGTTCATCTATATAATGTCTAGCTGAATGATTTGTCCCAAAATTGTGCTGTACGCTTAATGCAATTAAGGAGATTAATCAATGAAAACATTAAACTATGAAGTAATAAAATAGATAAAATAGAATAAAAATAAGATTAAGCTTATAATTGTGGTTAAGATTGCGATTGAGACTGCAGTAGATGTTGAAATTATTTATTTTATATCATTAATTGCATTATATTATGATACATAGTTATTGATTATGTCATAAAGCTCTGGCATATTTTGTGCAGAAGCAAGCATGATGCGAATTTCTTTGGCATTATGCTCACCATGTACAAAAGCTGCTAAAATACCACGCATACGTTTGGTTTGATCGCGTTCGGTATAAATTTCATTAACAAGATCCAAGTAGCCCATCATAAGTTCTTTTAATGATGGTTTATTGGCATCTATGGGCAAGCCTTGAAGCAAGTTTCTGTGTTCCCAAAAGATTAAGGGATTACGTAAGGCCCCTCTGGCATACATAACCGTCGAGACATTGGAAGATTTAAGGCAATCAAGACCATTTTGGGCTGTAAGCAAATCACCTGATCCGACTAAAGGAATCTGTAAGCGTTTGGCCAAAGCAGCAAGTTTGCTGTGATCGGCAGATCCTTTGAAGTATTGTTTGGCGTAGCGTGGGTGTAAGGTGATCCAACCAGCTCCTAGATCTTCTAGTTCAAGTGGCAGATCTGGCAATTCATGTTCAGCATCAAAGCCTAGGCGGAGTTTGAAGCCTACATGTCCTTGAGCTGCCTCATTAATCATGGCCTTGGCACAGGTTAAAAGGGTTTGGGGATCTTTTAAAAGACCAGCTCCAGCATTTTGCCTAATGACTTTGGGTACAGAACAGCCCAAGTTTAAATCAAACCATTCATAGCCTGCTTGAACCAAAAGACGAACACTTTGGGCCAAAAATTCTGGGTCAGCGCCAAATAATTGGACAATTAATGGAGAGTCTTCCGGGGTTGTTTTTAGAAGTGGGAAAGTCCCCTTGCTCTGATAAATTAGACCCTTGGCGCTGATCATTTCGGTTGTACAACAAGCTGCGCCTAAACGGCGACAGAAGATCCGGAAAGCCAAATCACTATAGCCAGCCAGGGGCGCTAGCCATGGTGCATCTGCCCCAAAAGGCAGATATGTAGTTGAATGATTAATCTTGGATATTAATGCGCACACAGGGTGTCCTTACAAAAGATAGCTAGGGGAAAAGATATTTGGTTAGGGGAGTTTTTGCTGCTAATAGGGGATAGTTTTTGGTTAGCTTAGGGATCTTTGGCAGGCTGAGGCAGAGTTTTCTACTTGGGTAGGCAGCGCTTCTTCCATCGAAGCAGTAAAAAAAGCTCGAGTCTGCACTTTGGCAAAAGATGCGTTTTGAAGAGCTTTTAGGCTAAATCAGTCATTTTTTTGACAGGAGTTTAAAATTGAGTGTGCTTTAGGAGTTGATATCAATGCCTTCTAGGCTTGGACTTAGACTGGCAGGGATTTTGCTATAGCTAGTTTAAGGTTCTAGGAGGTCGGTTATGTCAACTACAAGATATTTCGTTTTGAGTATTTTGCTTCTCCTTATTTTGAGCGTAACACTGCTAGCTGGATTTGTGCCTCAAGATGATGGCCAAGAGATTAGACGTACCGTGAGTCACACCATCGCCAATCTGCGTAGCGAAGACCTCCCCTTGCCTATTGAATCATTAGGGGATCAGGCGCATTTATGGTCTATTCGTCGTCAAGCCATCATGCAAACTCAAGCGGCGAAGATGGATGAACCCAATCTTCCAGGGCATGTGCAATTTTTTGAACAGAATGTGCAATTAATTGTTGGTGTCAATGATTTGTCTAGGCCCGAATTAGCCCTTGTACCGCTTTTAAGTTTAGATGGCATCAGTCAACCGATTGTTTTTGGTCTACAGGAAGCCCAATTTGATGTTTTTGATGCTGATGGCGATCCTCTGCGCTGGCGGGCAGCTACTAGTATGCAGGCTGGCTACACCCCTTTTACCTTGCGCAGAACTTACCTTGAAGATACTTTGCCTGTCGAAAAGAAGCCTTTTGATACCAATAAGCAAGCCAAGCCCAAGGTTGTTTTAATGGCCATGGCTCCCAAGAGTTTTAATGCCCCCAATGCTCTTAATGTTTTACCCAAACCTAAAGTAAAGAACTATAGTTTATCTGGTGAAAGTTTGGCCAAGTCACAATCTTTTCAAGGTTTAGTTGGTACCTTTGCCAAGCGCTATGATCTGGATCCAACCCTTTTAAACGCTATTATTCAGAGTGAGAGCAATTTTAATACCCGTTTAGTTAGTCCCAAGCAGGCTGTGGGTTTGATGCAGGTTTTACCTTCAACAGCTGCTGGTGAGGTTCATCGTTATCTTTATGGCAAGAAGGGATCTGTAACCAAGGCTGATCTCCATAATCCTGAAGTAAACATTCGTTATGGCACAACCTATTTGCATATTTTAAAGCAACACTATTTTTCTGGAATCCAAGATCGTTTATCCAAGGAATACTGCATTGTGGCCGCCTACAATATGGGACCCAATCGTGTGGTTCGCACATTTGGTGCTAATCCAGAGGCTGCCGCACAAACGATCAATAGCATGAGTTCAGAAGAAGTTTATCAGCATTTAGTTAATCGTTTGCCAAGACGTGAAACAAGAATGTATGTAGCCAAGGTCCGCAGTTTAAAGGAAAAGTATGCTAATGTTAGTCGCTAACGATAGAGAGTTTATAATTAAGATAAAAGATGTTTGTTTGGTAATATGGCCTAGTATGATATAGTATGATGTAAAAGCATTTTTGATAAAATATAGTTTTAAGAATATATAAACTTGTAAATGTGATTATGGTGTAAATGGAGCGATAATTTCTGTAATTTTAAACCTTAGTTTAATTGCAAACAATGGAATTTATTAATAGTGTGTAGCATATAATAGAAATAATTATGGTTGTTATGAATTTATACGAAGAAAATTAATAGTATAATGCAAATTTTTGTTCCTTAATTTATGGGCTGCAGTCTTTAATTTTTGCAAGATTTGAATCGTAATCTCTCTTTTTAGGTATATTAGAGCGTGTTTTAAATTTTAGTATCTTAAATATTGGGTCTAACCAGAATATTTTCGGTTGGGCCTTTTTTTAGTGCTAGTTTTTTGTTAGAGGAATTGGCCATTGGCTAGCTAGCCGTAAAGGCAAGCGGATTGGATCAATGGCTAGTGCTAAATTATCTTTGATCTGTTTTGTTGCTAGATCTAGATGATTTTTTTCTGGCTAGTTTGGGAGCAATTATTTCTGGGTGCCGATGATTTTCTTGTCTTGGTCGGCCTAGAAAATTGACTAAATTGGCCAAATGGCTACATTTTTAGCCCTAAATTTGAGCTAAGACTAGAAAAAATGGCCAGCAAATGTACGCCAAAACTTGATCCTTCTTGGCTTAGGCTAACTTGTATTGAGCCAAGATACTCTTTTTAGCTTAATGGTAAAACTATTTTGGGGAGATGAGGAGGCTTCCGTGGAGGGCGAGGTGAGATAGGTGATTGTTCCCTTGTATTCCTGAACCTTCCATAGCAATTGATATGGGGGATTTCTCTGCTGTTTTAGCCGATTGGCCAAATGCACGGCGAACCGATGTTTGCCAAAATACGACCCAAGCCCAAGTGGCCCGCATTTTGACCAAAGATAATTTGGCACCGGTTGATTTTTTGCGCTTACTTTCGCCAGCAGCATCGGATATGTTGGAAGATGTGGCCAAACGGGCACATCAATTGACGCTGCGCTATTTTGGCCGGGCTGTGTCCATTTTCACCCCGCTCTACATTTCTGATATCTGCACCAACCAATGTCGCTATTGTGGCTTCAATGCCAAAAATAAGCAGAAGCGTACGCATTTGAGCGTGGATGAAGCTTTTAAGGAAGCAAAGTTTTTGCATGATCAAGGGCATAGAAATATTTTATTGCTCACAGGCGATGCCCCGAAGATCTCCTCACCTGCCTATATGGCCGAGGTGGTTAGTAAGATCAAGCCGCTTTTTGCCTCAATCGGTATCGAGGTCTATGCTTTGAGCGAGGATGAGTATAGCCTACTGGTTAAAACTGGTGTTGACAGTATGACCATGTTTCAGGAAACCTACAATCCCGAGCTCTATGCTTGGCTCCATCCTGTAGGACCTAAACATGACTATCATTGGCGTCTTGCTGCGCCAACGCGTGCCTGTCAAGCTGGTATGCGTTCAGTAGGTGTTGGTGCTTTGCTTGGGCTGGAAGCTTTTGAACAAGATACCTTTGCCACAGGTCTGCATGCTTATTGGCTTGAGCGCACCTTCCCTGGAGTTGATATTGGCATCTCTATTCCCAGAATTTGCCCCCACGAAGGGGAATTTGAGGTGCAGCATCCTGTTGATGATCGTCATTTTGCCCAGTATGTGGCTGCCTTGCGTTGCTTTTTGCCACGTAGCTGCATTACCTGTTCGACCAGAGAGTCGGCCTATATGCGCAATCATCTTTTGGCTTTGGGTGTGACACGTATTTCAGCTGGAGTCTCAACCAAGGTTGGCGGTCGTAGCACAGCCCCTCAAGATAATCCCGGTCAGTTTGAGATTACCGATAAACGTTCTTTAACGGCTGTCTGTGAAGATTTGGCCAATTTAGGATATCAGGCTGTACTTAAGGATTGGGAAGATCCCACAGAAAGTTCAGCCCAAACCGCTTGTGCTTAAATTATTATGGCTGATTCTCTTCTCAGGCAAGGTCTAAAACGCTATTTAAGTAGTGAGCAATTGGCCCTTTTAAGCCAAGCCAAAGTTGGTTTGGCTGGTTTGGGTGGTTTGGGTTCCAATTGTGCCTTGATGCTTGTGCGTACGGGCCTACAGCATTTAGTTTTGATTGATTACGACCGTGTGGACGCCTCCAATCTAAATCGTCAGCAGTTTTGGCCCAAAGATGTGGGGGAGTTAAAGACAAGCGCTTTAGCTGCTAGGATTTATGAATTAAATCCAGACATTGACCTTGAAATCCATGATTTGAAATTGGCTGACAGCAATTTAGCGCAGATTGTGGATAAAGCCGATATTTGGATTGAGGCTTTGGATGACGCCAAGATGAAGGCCCTTTTGGTTGAAGAGGCCCTTTTGAGTGGAGCTTTTGTTGTAGCCGCATCTGGTGTGGCCGGTTTTGGGCAGAGCTTAAGCCGTAAAATGGTTGGACGAAATTTGGTTTTGGTGGGTGATTTTATGAGCGATGCCCAAGAATTTCCTGTTTTAGCACCTAAGGTGACTTGGGCTGCGGCCATGATGTGTGATACAGTTATTAGTTATATTTTCCAGGGCCGTAAATTCTCTTTGACCTAAGAAAGTTTGTTCAAAGCTCAGCTTAAAAGGTTGTTTTAAATTTGGATCTAACGAATTTTTCTATCAAGAGTGTTGTATTAAGATATTATTATATAGCTATATAGATATTACGCTTCCACCATAATTTTGGAACAGAAAAATCTTTATCATTTTCGACACATCTTAAAAAAATATCCTTCCCTCCCCAAAAAGCCTAGACCAAACACCGATGTGCAAGACGAAAATATGGGCGAAAAAGGGCGGGG
>JAFSZE010000121.1 GCA_017455745.1 Desulfovibrionaceae bacterium
GACGGTGGCAGTGATCCTGATGCAACCCACAAGGCATCTATTGAAGTCACTTTAACCATCAAAGACCCAAATTATCCCCAAACCATCGAAATTATTGGCGGCCAAGGAGTTGGGATAGTTACTTTGCCAGGGCTACCAGTAAAACCAGGCTCATGGGCCATTAATCCTAGTCCTAAAGCACAAATTCGCTTTGCCTTGAATAATCTTTGGCAGCAAATGGTTGGATCAAGTTTACCGCCCATGGTTGTTGAAATTAGTGTGCCCAATGGCTGTGAAATTGCTAAAAAAACATTTAACCCTAAACTTGGCATCATTGGTGGCATCTCTATCCTTGGTACCCAAGGCACGGTTAAACCCTATAGCCATGCCGCCTTCAAAGCAACTATTGCCCAAGAATTAGATGTGGCCAAAGCCCTTAATATCCAAGATATTTTTTTCTCCACCGGTCGCCGTTCGGAAAATTTCCTCAAAAACAGCTATCCCAATCAATCCCAACACGCCTTTATCCAAATAGCCGACTACCTAGCCTTTGCCTTCAACGAAGCCCATAGACGTGAATTTAAACGCATCTTTTTGGGTTGTTTTTTTGGCAAACTTGTCAAACTGGCCCAAGGTCATGGCTATACCCATGCCCATGATACCACGCTCAATTTAGCAAGCTTGGGCCAAATGATCCCAAATAAAAACATTGCCTGCCAAATAGCTTGCGCACAAACCGCAGCACAAGCTTTAGAAATATTACAAGATAACCAGGAAGGAAAAAATATTATTGCTCAAATTAAATCATTAGCTACAGAAGTAGCTCAAGATTTTGCCCAACAAAAAGTTTTCATAGAACTGTTCGACTTTGATGGACAGATTTTATAAATTATTAATATCTATTTTGATTACGATTATATTTTATCTTTTAAACTTACATTTTGTATTACACTTCACTTATAAGTTTGGAAAAAAACAACCAGATAGATATCAGATAGACATCGGATATGCATCTGATAGACATCGGATATGCATCTGATAGACATCTGATAGACATCATATAAATAAATATTAACATACAGCCATGCTCAAAAAACCTAATGGTAATGGAATATATTAAAATAGTTCAAATACATATAATATATTAAGCGAAATTTTATAACCGGAAATTTTATTATCGGTTATATGTTTATATATAAATATTAACTACAACAATATCATAATTAGTTCTTGTTTATAGCAAACAAATAAACTTTTATCATCCATATTTAATTTTAACGTTGTGCGTATAAAAATATCCTATGCTTCTTCCTAATAAAATCTACGTTTTGGGCTTTGACTGTGGTTTCTTTTGGGAAAAAAATAGCTGTAAGCATAAGCTTAAGCTTAGCCCTAAGCAAGAAGAAATTTTAAATCAGGCCGACATCATTGCCACATTCCCTAGGATCGCAGAATTTTTTTTTAATCTTGATTTAGGAAAAAAGTATCAGGCTGAAAGATTCCTTTTCTGTGACATAGAAGAATCCATATATCGTCTCAAAGCTATAGCCAATGTAGGCATAAAGATCGTAGTTCTAGCTGATGGCGATCCTCTTTTCTTTGGTATTGGCCAAACAATGCTCAAAAAAATGGATCCCAACTTGCTAGAAATTATACCGGCCCAAAGCTCTCTGCAATTAGCCTGCGCTAGACTAAAAATTCCTGCACATACCGTGCATTGCCTCTCATTTCATGGGCAGGAGAATTATCTAAAACTTGCTCAAGCATTGATGCAAAAAAAAACCATCTGTCTGTTAGGTGACAATAAAAATACGCCCGAAGTCTTGGCTTCTTTTTGCCAAGAACGCGGCGCTAAAAATTTCATTTTCCATGTTTTAACTAAGTTGGGTACAGAGGATGAACAGATCTTTCACATTGATCTGGAAAATGATTGTTGTAAGCCCATAAACACAACCCCTGCCCTATGCATAGTTCAACCTAAAAAAAATCTTGCGGCACCTGTAAAACAAGAACAAAAGAATAAATATTTTTCATACCAAAGCAATCTAACAGTCCGTGCCACAAGCTTAGCACTCTTAGATTTGCCTAGGCGTTCCTGCTTTTGGGATATAGGTGCAGGCTCTGGTGCTGTAAGTTTCCAAGCCTTACAAGAAGCTCCCAATACACATATTATTGCCATCGAAAAAAACTTAGAGCGTGTCAATCAAATTTTAAGCTTACGCCAAGATCTAAAAGCCTTTGCACTTGATATAGTGGCCGGTGAAGCCCCAAAGTGTTTAAATGACTTACCAACACCAGACGCAATCTTCATCGGCGGGGGCTTGTCAGGAGAATCGGGAGAACTTATTTTGGATCATGCTGCCAAAAGTTTAGCAAAAGGTGGCCGAATTGTTGTTAGTTGCGTCCTTGGCAAAACTTTTAAGCTTGCCGAAGAATTTTTTAAAAAAGAATCCTGGTATGTTGAAATAATGCAAATTCAAATATCTACATCTAAACCATTAGGATCTGATCGGTATTTTGTTGCTAAAAATCCTGTCTTTCTGATTATGGCCGAAAAACAGTGCTAATTATTTGGCAAAATATTTTAAATTACTTCAAAATAGTTTTATTTAGCTTAACTTCTTCTAGCATTTTCTAGCATCTTCACTTCATGTCAGAACAGAAAAATATTCAAGGACAAGTCATTTTTATTGGTGCAGGACCTGGTGATCCAGAACTATTAACCATCAAAGCTCACAAATTTATTCAAAAAGCAGATTTAATTATTTACGCTGGATCATTAGTACCAAAAGCCATCTTTGCCGATCATAAACCTTCAGCCACACTTATTGATTCTGCTGCCCTAAATTTGACGGAAATCATCAGTAAAATCAAAGAATTTGTCAGCCGCTCTGCACTTGTTTGTAGGATACATGCAGGCGATCCAGGTCTTTTTGGTACAATTCGTGAGGAAACAACCGCTTTAACTATAGCCGGAATCAAATTTAGCATTGTACCTGGCATTACAGCCGCATCAGCTGCAGCCGCCAAGGCTGGAATATCTTTCACCGTACCCACCGTATGCCAAAGTCTGATCCTCACAAGATTGGCCGGTCGTACCCAAATGCCTGCTCTCGAAAAATTAGCAGATTTAGCCCGTCACAAAACATCCCTAGCCATCTACTTAAGTGCTGGCAAAGAATTGGAACTAGAACAAGAGCTGCTCAAAGCTGGTTTGCCAAAAACAACCCCTATTCTCTGTGCCTATAGACTAGGCTTTGAAGATGAATGTCTCATCTGGACGACCATTCAAAATTTACGATACGACCTTGCCCAACATAATTTTAAAAGACAAACCCTTTTTCTGGTACTGCCAGGAGAAGAAAAAGCTGGTCAACCATCCAAACTCTATGCGGATAATTTTAGTCATTCCTTTCGGCAAAATTAGTTTTGGCAATCATATGGCTGTTTGCAATTTGGATCCTAGACTTTAGGCTAATTTTTAAAACTAGGCCCTCTATGCATATCCGTCTATTCTAACACAGACTAGCCTTTTTGCTTACTTGCGCTAACCTAGACTTTAGAGCGCATAGAAACTTTTTTTAGCAAAACCATAATTTCAGACTCTTCCCCCCTTGCCAATTTAAAATTCATGCTTAGATTACGTCTCCGCCAGATTTTTGCAACTAGCTATCTGTGCATCGCACTCAATTCTAACGCCTGGAAACTTTATCTTGGAAGTTCATATTTTATTGTATGTGACTACCGGTAACTTTTTAGCCTTCAATTTTTAATATCTTAAAATATGAAATGTTGATATCTAATATACAATATATTTTATAATTTTTAATTTTATATTTTTTCCCTTTAACTTTAATTGTTTCTAATTTTATCGTTATTTAAAACATTATCGTTGTTTAAATTTTAAACTATATGTCTATTAATTAATTTTTATTTATTATTTATTGTTTTCTATTTTCTGTTTCCTATTTATTATTTATTGTTTCTTGTTTATTATTTATTGTTAAGATTATTGTTTTAAACGTTAGATCCTTCAATTAACCTGTAGAAATCTTTTTGTGTTTCAAGTTCACATTCTAAGATAATTTTTACAAATTTATTATCGTTTATATGTGCTTGCTCAAGAGCAGCTATATATTCACTACGTCGAATGAGCGGTATTGAAATCGGTAAAAAATCTCGTTGTAACAGCAAACAATTCATAGCCAAACGTGCAATTCGTCCATTACCATCACTAAAAGGATGTATGAATGCTAATTCCTTGTGGAATTTTGCAGCAGCAATGACCGGATGAAATTTTTCAAATAATTCTTTTTGTTTTTCAATTAATTTATTAACATGATTTTTAATATCTTTAACCTTTGCTACTTTATATTTTGATCCTGTAATGAAAACATCGATATCTCTATATGAACCTGCAATGGAATTATTTTCTAATCCGCCTTGAAAAAATCTATGCATAGAAAGGATATCTTCGGATAGATACTTATTTAATCGGAGAGAAAACATATAATTGTATGCTTTTTCATGACCAACGATAGCCAACGCATCTCTAATAGATTTTCCTCCTGCAGTAATACCATCCTCTAAAAGAATTTTTGTTTCTGTAAGTGTATATTCATTACCCTCCAAGGCATTAGAAGACCATGCACATTCAATATTATAATAACTTTTAATCTGTTTTAATATATTTTCATCTGTAAAAGGTCGATAAACAGAAATTTTTGCTGTTAATTGATCAATACGATCAATAATAGAATTCATTTTGTATTTCCTGCTTTTTAAGATTAAAGCACCTACTAAGCTAATTTTTATTGCATTTTTACTAGATTTTTGCAAGACGCCTATATCTATTACTATCTTAAAGTGTGACAGCCGCTCCATTTGTTCCAACATTACGCTAGATTTCTATCTCGCTAAATTTCTCCAAACAAACTTGTAGACCATCTCCCCTAACACCCGACCGCGTCTTAACTTTGTCCGGCAAGTTGGCATGGAGAAATAGGCAAAAAATAGCGCCAAATGTGCTTTTTCAAGGCTAACAAAACGTGCTAAAAGACTAACTTGCGAAATTAATCCTAAACTTGCTCTAAGAGCTACATTTTCAGCTAACTTTAAGACAAAAACTCTGTGCTAAAATAGAAGGAGTTGGCATGGACAAACGCAAGATTGGCAATCTCGAGGTCACATCTATCGGTATGGGCTGCATGGCTCTCTCCCACGGCTATGGGGCCATTCCACCTGAAGAATACAGCATTGCGGCTATACACACAGCCTTAGACTATGGTTGCACCTTTTTTGACACAGCCGAGGTTTACTCGCCCAATATGGAAGGAATTGGCCACAATGAGCTTTTGGTCGGCAAAGCATTGAAAAATCACTACCAAGAGATCGTCATTGCCAGCAAGCTTTTCATCAAAACCGAAGAACCAGCTCAAGATGGCTCAGTTTATGCCACCGTGCGCAGACACTTAGAAGCCTCCCTTAAACGTCTCCAAGCCGAAAAAATCGACCTCTACTACCTGCATCGCGTGAACGTAAATGTGCCCGTGGAAGAAGTAGCCGCAGCCATGGGGAAGTTAATAGACGAAGGCTTGATCTTAGGCTGGGGAATGTCGGCTGTCTCAGGCGCAACAATTGCCCGTGCCCATAAAATTACTCCGCTTACAGCTGTGCAAAACCTCTACAATATTTTGGAACGCGGCTGCGAAGAAGATGTTTTCCCCTTCTGCCTAGAACACAATATTGGTGTTGTGCCCTTCTCGCCAGTTGGTAGTGGATATCTGTCTGGAAAAATCAACACCAATACGCAATTTGAAGCAAAAGACGATGTGCGCAACTGGGTCCCGCAACTATCCAAAGAAAATATCGCTGCCAATCAACCCATTGTTGATGTGCTAAACCGCTTTGCGCAAGAAAAATCAGCCACACCTGCCCAAATATCCCTAGCTTGGATCTTGCACAAATACAAAAACGCTGTGCCTATCCCAGGTTCCAAAAACAAAGAGCGCATCATTGAAAACTTGAGCGCTTGGCAGGTTAAATTTACCGCGCAAGAATTTGCCGATCTGGAAAAAGCCTTAGCCAGCTGCCAGGTATTTGGCCACCGTGGCCATGTGGAAGATGGTGGCTCACCCACCGAAGTCATTGCCAAAAACGTGGCTAAGCGTGAAAAAAACTAATCTCAAGCGCTTTTTGTTTTTTAAGCCAAAAAGACCCAAGATCAGTATTTAACCAATTTTTCGGAGGAATGAGGTGTTGGCTTTCCTTTGGCTAACACCTCTTAAATTTATGAAAAAGATGATTAGCCGCAGAAATATGTTGTTAGGGCTAACTGCCACAGCCGGAGGTCTAGCCGGTTTAGGCGCCTTCAAAACTTTCAATGAGCCTGGCGCAAGTCAGCCTGACATCATCAAAAAAGAAGGTCTCTCCGAGCCCACTGGCCAGATGACCTACCGCATCAACAAAAATAGCAGCGATAAAGTTTCCCTCTTGGGCTTTGGCTGTATGCGCTATCCGGTCATGCCAGGCGAAAAATCTCCGCGTAGTCCCAATATCAATGAACGTGAAGCCCAAGCCTTGATTGATTATGCCTTTGCCCATGGCGTCAACTATTTTGACACAGCTTGGGGCTATCACAATGGTGCCTCACAGATTTTCACGGGATCTGCCCTAAAACGCTATCCCCGTGACAAATTTTTCTTGGCCACCAAAATGCCAAGTTACTTAAAGCCCAGTTTAGCTCAAGCCAAAGAAATCTTTGCCACGCAGCTTAGAAACTGCCAGGTGGAATATTTCGACTACTACCTCTTACACACTCTCTCAACAGTAGCCAACTATCAGGAAACATATGAGCGGGAAGGAGTGCTCGATTATCTTTTAGAGGAGAAAAAACAAGGACGTATTCGCAATTTGGGCTGGTCGTTCCATGGAGATGCACCCATGCTGGAATATGTTTTAAGCCGCGATATTCCTTGGGATTTTGGCATGATCCAGATCAACTACCATGATCTCTGGCACAAATACGAACCTAATCCCAACATCAAAAGAAACACCCCAGAACCTGCACCAGTGCCCTGGATGTTTGAAAAAATGGTTGCCTCGGGCTTGCCGTTGATCATTATGGAACCTCTGCTTGGCGGCAGATTGGCTCGACTTAATCACAAAGCCGTCAACATCCTCCAAAGCGCACGGCCACAAGATTCCGCTGCAGCTTGGGCTTTCCGCTACGTGGCTGGTCTACCGAACATTCTCACAATTCTTTCGGGCATGACCTACATGGAACATTTGCAGGAAAATTTGCAGACCTTCTCACCTTTTGAGCCGCTAAGCGCAGCAGAAGAAGATGTTCTTAAAAAATCCCTGCAGGCATTCATCAATACCGATAATATCCGCTGCACCACCTGCGGCTACTGTATGCCCTGCCCCTACGGCGTCGATATTCCGGCAGTTTTCCGCCACCACAATAACTGCCTAGACGATGATTTAGTTCCTCGCGGGGTGCGTTCTGCTGAATATGAAGAGGCTAGACACGCCTATCTGGCTAGCCTAGCCCGCAAGGTTCCAGAACTAGCCACTGCTAGCCACTGCACAGGCTGCGGTCAATGCTTACCCAAATGCCCGCAATTTATCGATATTCCCAAGGAAATGGCCGCTTTGGGCAAACTTATTCACGGCTTGCGCGAAGTCTAGAGGTTAATATGTTTAAAAAATTGCGCACCTTCTTGGGCTGCTTAACCTTACTTGGCTTTGCACTTCTCTTTTTGGACTTAAGTTTAGATAAGATTTGGGCTAGCCACTTGGCCTGGCTGGCTAAAATGCAATTTTTGCCTGCCTTCTTGGCTCACAGTTTTATCATTGTTGCAGTGATCTTGCTCCTAACCCTAATTTTCGGGCGCATCTACTGCTCTATCCTTTGCCCCTTGGGCCTAACACAAGATTTATTGCTCAATCTGCTCGGCAAAAAGAAATTTAGCTATTTGCCTAAACTTACTTTCTTACGCCTAGGTATTTTGGTCTTGTTTTTGGCAAGCTTAATTTGGGGCTTGCCGCAAATTTTTGATCTTTTGGATCCGTACAGCAACTTTGGACGAATGATCACAACCATAGGCCAGCCTATAGCCATTTTAATCAATAATGCCCTAGACACGCTAACCCAAGGTCACTTCCAAGCTCTGGCACCAAAAAATCTACCACTCATTGGAATGAGTGCCTTAGGCACAGCCGTAAGTCTGCTTTTGCTCTTGCTAATCCTTGGGCAAAGATATGGACGCATTTTTTGCAATACGCTTTGCCCCATTGGCATAATTTTGGGCTTTTTATCCAGGTTTGCCATCTTTCGCCCGCGTATCAATGCCGCCAAGTGTACTAGCTGCGGCCAATGCTCGCGCAATTGTAAAGCCAACTGTATTGATTACAAAAATCAAACCATTGATGCTAGCCGCTGTGTAGCCTGTTTTAACTGCACAACCTCCTGTAAATTCGGAGCCCTAACATTGACCAAGGAAGATGATCAGCCGCTAAATCAAAGCCGCCGAAACTCTTTAGGTAAAATTGCCTTAGGTCCCCTCTTCCTCTTGGGTGCTAGTTCAAAAGTCCAAGCCCAAACAGAAAAAAGCGAAGCTGAAATTTTAAACCGCAGCTATAAGCCAAGACGTGAACATACTCTGCCCATCTTACCATCAGGTGCCCAAAGCCTAGAGCACTTTGCAAGCCACTGCACAGGCTGCCAACTCTGTGTTGCAGCTTGCCCAAGCCAAATCTTAATCTCCCAAGATACAGGCCAAGGTTTTCTGCAGCCCAATTTAAGCTTTGAAAAAAATTACTGCCATCCAAGCTGCGTCAAATGCAGCCAAGTCTGTCCAACTGGCGCCATTCTACCGATCACCCGCGAAGAAAAAAGCTCTCTGCAGATTGGTCAAGCCCACATTGATTTTAGGCTCTGCCTAGTCAATACCGAAAAGGTGACCTGTCAGGCTTGTCAGCGCAACTGCCCAACTGGTGCCATATCTTTGGTGGGCAATACTGAACTTAAACAGCCCACAGTGAATTTTGAAGCCTGTATTGGCTGTGGCGCTTGTGAACACTATTGTCCAGTGCGACCCATTTCGGCCATCAAGGTCTTTGGCAATAAAGTCCACAGATCAATTTAATTTGGCGTAAAAAAACTGGCCGCAAAAAAGTTTGGGCCAAACAGAAAAAAAATGAGGGCAATATAAACTGCCCTCATCTCTATATGTAGTCCAAGAACTGCTACTTTGCATAAGGAAGATCAACTGTCACAATCCTTAAGATTGCAACTTTTAGCCGCACAAAAAACAAAATCGCGCCTAAAAAACGCCATGTTCTTTGGCCGCCTTGAGTGGTTGACACACTCTTAGCAAATCGGTGGCCCAATTTGCTATTTTTAAACATCCTCGAAGCTTATACAGCTTGATTCTGGGATTTTAAGCGGGAATGCCTTTCCTACCGTGAGCAGGAGAGGTTTCCCTCTCCCAACGGATGATGCCCCAGCCGAATTTAATCCAAACTTAACTTATTTGGACAGAAGCCTCTAATATGAGCCTGCCCAGATTTTACAAGCAACACACAGATCGAAAAGATCTTTTTAAGATCCAAAAATGTGTGCCACTCAACATAAGTCAACTTAAACTTTTTGCAAGCCGCTTCAAACAAACGCCGCCAAAAGTAAAAGCTGCCTTATTGGATCGGACCATCAGCTGTAGATTGAACTAGTGATAAAGAGAGTCGCGCAGCAGGAATAAAGCGTCTTTCTTCCCGACCGTGCAACCGCTCACACACAAAATTGGCCATATCCAAAGCTAACGACATATCAGTCGACAAAAAACGTGCGGCTGTACGGTTATCTTCGAGTACGGCTAAGTAGCTGTCTATTTGGTTAAGAGTTTCGCGTTCGCCCGGGGATCTAATCTTATGGGCGCCCTCTCTCAGGCTTTGACAATTATTTGTTAACGACATTGACATTCCTCCTTGAATGGAACCTGCTTCCGTGCAAGCACAGGGAGTTTGGTCAACTCCCAAGCAGTAACAAAACCTTGTGCTACAATCGCTTTATCGACTAAGCTTGGCCACACTTTAGGAAATAGCTTAGAGAAAGGCAAAACCTTGACCGAACAATCTTGGAAACTTAAAGTAAAAGTCTAAGATGCTTTTAAACGTTGCAAGAAAAGAACTTTTGAAAAGGAAAACTTACCATAGATAAACCTATTTGATTATTAACTTTTACAGATTATTCTCAATGTAAAAAACATCTATTTATTTCATTTAACCTTTTAAAGCGATTGACATATTTACTTTTTCAACAAATTAATCTTTGGTCTTTACACTAAATTTCACTTTGCTATTTATTTTAATTTATTATTTATAATTAAAATTGTATGAAATTGCCTTTATAAATTTACAATTACTCAATTTTTATTTGTCTTGTTAAAATATAAGCATCAGTACTTACCTTTTTTAAGTTAAATATTATACTTATTAATAGTATTTGGTAGTGTAGACTAAGTTAATTTCAATTTATAATTTTTCATATTTTGTTTCTATTTTGACTATTTAATTCTTTTTTTCTTTTTTATTTTTCCTGAAATTGGCTCATACCCCAAATTCCCTCTCAGCTATATTCCTACTTTCTTCTTTTGTTTAACACCCTTCTCAGTTCAGGGATGTGTGCTTTAAATATTTGATAGGTCGAAAATTAGATAGCGAAAACTTAAAAAGAAAACTAGCTCTAAGTGCCAAAGACTAGAGTCTTGGCCGATTTTTTCAGAAAATCTTTGCCCTGTTCAAAGTTCTCGGAAATTTTTGCTTTACTTTTTCTCACAAATCAACCATAAATAGGGTTTGCGAATTAAAAATTTTACGCGAGACCAAAACCATCCAAAGGCAGAAGACAGCCAAAGAATGATGCTGCTTAAGCTAAAGTTAGTTGACTGAAATTTGAAAGAATAAGCTAAGTTACACGAAAAGATTTGCTTGCCTCATGATTGTTATAAGTCTTTAACTCCTAAGATGAGTTGCTACAAATAATTTCTATATACTTATCAGTCTAGATTATACTCTCAACTATTAAGCAGATATGTTAATTTAATCTTAGCATAATATCTTTAACAAAATTTTACCCCTCTGTTAAACGTCTCTGACGATTCCCCCACAATTTAGCTATTAAATTTTATTTTATAGCTATATCATCAAATATTCACATCTTCAACCTAACATTTCAATATTTACCAACTTTCATACTACTTAAAATTATTGATTTGAATCAAGATATATTTTTAAATTAATCTTTTAGTAGAAATGTCAAACTTGCTCTTTAATTTACACTTATAACATCAATTTATTTCACTTATATTCTTCTAACTTAAAAGATCTTTCCTTCGCAATTTACCTAATTTACTATTAATTAAATATTTTTCAAAACTGAAGGAGGCAGCGTTTTTTGCCTACAGCTTGCAGTTGTGGGGCTTCACGTTGCGAAAGTAGATGATTAGCTGGCAGGAAATTTTTAAGCAAGATGAATTTGGTTGGAGTGATGCCTACACGCCAGCGGCCAAGATTCAAATTCACGACCTAGAAAGGCTGAAGCGCTTTCTTGACGCCGTGCATATCCGCTTTACTTTAGTCAAGCCCTTTCAAGAAAACCCAAACTATCCTCTGGTTGCTAGTAGGGAACTTTTGCCCTCTTTTGACAGTGATATGTTTGAATTTAAAAACCTGCCAGGGTTTTCTCTTGTGGCCTTCGGACGCCATCTAAACTATTTCAATGAGATCTTCCAATACGACAAGCTCAATTTGGGCCAAAATGAAGATGCCACAAGCATCCAAGAAAAAAACATTTTGCTCCAAAACGTGCAGTCAATGGCTGCTAGGCTTCCGCGCTTTCTCCAACACGAATTTCGGGCCAAATTTCAGACAACAAATATCGTTACTTTAAATGCCTATTCTAGCCTTATGCACTACCTGCTCCAGATGGATCGGGCGCAGGTTTTAGCCTGGGATGAAATGGGCTATTTCCATCTGACTGGTATATTTGCCTCCTTTCCATCTGACATTGATACTGAATTGAAACGTTTCGGTTTGCGCATTGGCAAGTTTTTGCCTGGCGATGATGAGACCTATGAAAAAAACCGGATGTTCGTCTATCAATTCTTGATGGAGCTCTACGGATTTCCCATCGTTTCTGAGCGCAGAACTTCCAGCGCCCTCTTTGCCAGACGTCTGCATAAAATGGGAGAACATTTTCTCCTGCGTGTTTTGGGTCAGACCGATCGCACCATCACAACCTACTATGCCTCCGGCAATCAACATCAACGCTATCCATTCCTTGAAAAAACAGCTTTAGTCGGCCTTGAAAAAGATCAAAAAGACCTTTTGGCCAATGTCAAAGATAAGGGCTTCTTTGTGGATGAGGAGCGTCGCGTCATCATTTTGCGCGTCAAATATCGTCAGCACGCCTTCAATCCCAGCAACATCCGTGAAGATCGCGCTATCTCCATTGCCGATCAAGAAATCATTCATCCTCTGACTGGTGAAGTATTGGGTGGCGTAAATGTCATTAAAGACACAAGCAATATGCTTTTGCACCTAAATGACATTGTGCGCGGTGAATATACAGGTTGTGTGCTCTACAAACGCACAGAATTGGTCCAAAACACCGATACCGATGAAAAAAAGCTCAAGTTCCTCTATACTTGGCTCACCAAGCATCAACGCCGCATCATCAGCTACAGTGATGAATTTTTCAACAGTGTAAACAAGGTCGTTTCCGAATATCTGGCGCAGTTAGACAATGAAGAGAGCTTCGGAAAATATCGCGAACTCTACTTAGAGGTACGTTCACGCTTTGCTTATATTCAACAAGCCCATAGTGTACGCATACTGCAAGATATTCAAGCCCGCAAACTGCATAAACAAAAGTTAAGCTACCGCCAAATGTTTAAAGAAGCCTTGGATCTTTTGTCTGATCTGCGCTTTGAAGTTTGCAATTATTTTCCACCAATCGTTGACGATATTATTGACACCATCGAAAAAATTCTTAGTGATAGCTATATTCGACGTAAATACATTATTCCGCCAGAATCATCTCTTTCAAAAATTGGCCTAGAGATTCGTAAAAGCTATGGTCGACTTGTGCAAATGCAAGATGCATTTAAACAGGAACGAAAAAATAGATTGGCCAAAACTAACACCCAATCTACAATCACAGCCTAAATTACTAATCTTACTATTTTTATTCCAATATTGCTTGGTAAAATTAATCTTACCAAAGGATCTAAGATACCCAAGGATCTAAGATGCAAAATAATCTAAGATATAATAAAATTAAAAGTATAAACTTAAGAATAGAAATTTAAGAGCACAAAATTAAGAATATGAATTTAAAAGTATAAATTTCAAAGTTCAAATTTAAGAGCACAAAACTAAAAAAATAAAACTGAAAAAAGAAAATTCAGAGTCTAAAATTAGACTACTATCTATTATCATGTAAGCTTAATTTAAACTTAAACTTAAACTTGATCTTAGCTTAGCTAGTTTAATTTACACTTAATTTAAGCCTAATTTAAGCTTATGCTAAAAAGATCAATAGTGTAAGATGATCTGCAATTGACATATGAATTATAAACATATGTCAATAAGCTTGCATGAATTTTGATTAAAACTCAAATTAATAATTTTGCATAAATTTGTTAGGAGCTGTCTGGAAATAATGTGCAAAGCTCTAGAAAATTAAATGCATAAGCGACGCTCTGTGCGCCCTTTTTTCTTCTAGAAAACGACAACTTATTTATAGACACATCCTAAGATCTAAAAAGCTGCGCTTTTTTCTTTAACTGCACTAAATTTAAGGTAAATTAGATGCGGTTTTTGTAAGGTTTGCCTATAGGTTTCCCCCCCGAGGATTTTATGTCAAATACTCCTGCTTTTTATCTACCCAAAGAATCCTGGAACGAAGAAGTCCTTCTCGAAGGTCAAGAAGCCTTTCACTTACACCACGTTTTAAGAATAAGAGAAGGCAGCACGGTAATGCTTTTAGACGGCTGTGGTCGTAGCGGTCTTTTTACCGTCCTAAACATCTACACCAAAGCTGTGCGCTTAAAACAGCAATCTGTAAACATCCATGAACGACCCAAATCTCTGCCCATCATGGCTTTAGCCTTAAGTAAAGCCGTACGGCGTGGTTTCTTCATGGAGAAAGCTGCCGAACTTGGAGCTGCAGCCGTATGGCTCTGGATGGGTGCCAATAGTCAAGGTAAAGTCAACAACAACTTAGGTTTAACCTGCCAGCGTCAGATCATTGCCGGAGCCAAACAATGCCAAAATCCCTGGTTCCCAGATGTACGCATCTTCCCTAACGGAATAACCGATCTTATTGCTGCAGCTAGCAACATACCGCAGCGTATTTTGCCTTGGGAGCTAGAAGACTCCTCCCAAATGCTGCCCATAGATGCTCTAGGATGCCCTGGACCAACCATATACGTTATTGGCCCTGAAGGCGGCTTTTCCAATGAAGAGCTCAAACTTTTAGACGATGCCAAGTTTACCAAAGTCAGTCTCGGCAATCGTATTTTACGTTGCGAAACAGCCGCTGTACTCTGCTTAGGCCTTCATTTCTGGGCCGCAAACCTAAAAAAAGCTTGAATATAAAAAGCTTTGATCATGAGTACAACACCACCTCTAGCCGAACAGCTTCGCCCCAAAAAACTGGCAGACTTTTTGGGGCAACGCAATCTTAAGACCAAAATCAATTCTCTTTTAAGTGCTAAAGATCTGCCAAGCTTATTGTTCTTTGGTCCGCCTGGCTGCGGCAAATCAACCTTGGCCCTGCTGCTAGCTGCCAACACCCAAAAACGCTACCTACGCTTAAGCGCCCCAGAAACAGGTCTACAAAACTTACGCCGAACCTTAAATGGTGTTGAAATCCTAATTTTGGATGAGATCCACCGTTTTACCAAGGCGCAGCAAGACTTCTTTCTGCCACTAATCGAAAGCGGTGAACTGACTCTCTTAGCCACAACCACAGAAAATCCATCGTTCAGTGTAACTAGACAACTACTTTCCAGACTCCACGTCTTACGCCTTGATCCCTTGCTCCAAACAGATCTCTATCAATTGGCTAAACTTGGAGCCGAAAAGTGTCAGAAAAGTTTTCCTGATGAATGTCTTAGGGCTTTAGCTGTCTATGCCAACGGCGATGGCCGCACGCTCTTAAATTTGGTCGAATATGCCAGCAAGATTGACGGTGAAATAACTACAGATAAGATTAGAGCTTTGCTGCCTGAGGTTATGGTGCGTCACGATAAAATGGGTGACAGCCATTACGAGTACATCTCAGCCCTAATCAAATCCATTCGTGGCAGCGATGTTAACGCTGCCATCTATTATCTGGCCTGCCTAGTTGAGGGTGGCGAAGATCCCCGCTTTATCTGCCGCCGCCTAATCCTCTCGGCCTCTGAAGACGTAGGACTAGCTGATCCCAAAGCTTTACCTTTGGCTGTGGCCTGTCAACAGGCTGTGGAAATGATCGGTATGCCTGAAGGCTTCATCCCCATGGCCGAAACCTGTGTCTATTTGGCCCTAGCCAAAAAGAGCAACACTGCCTATACAGCTTTTTTGCGAGCCAAAGAAGAGATTAGACAACACGGCAAACGTCCTGTGCCACTGCACCTACGCAATGCTACCACAGCTCTGCAAAAAGAATGGGGCTATGGTAAAGACTATCTCTATCCCCATAATTTTCCTGAAGCCTGGGTGGCCCAAGATTATCTACCGCCAGAAGTCAAAGATGGTAATTTCTATCAACCCAAAATTAACGGCGAAGAGCCAAAACTTTGCCAGTGGTGGCGCAAACTCCACAATATTCCAGATCCACTCTTGCGCTAGGCCAAAATCATCTATCCATATTGAGAATATTCTGCAAGCTTAATTCAAACAAAAACACGATTTCCCCCATGCACTTTGGGCCGATAACTATAAAACTGTAACTCTAGGATTTAGGGATAGTGTCTAGGGATAAATTTTAGAGCAAGTCAA
>JAFSZE010000122.1 GCA_017455745.1 Desulfovibrionaceae bacterium
GCGCTACTCCCCGTTTCTGGAAGTGCTAATGGTATATGTCTGCTGGGTATATCCTGGCGGAACTAAAAAACGGGCTTCGTCAATATCCCGGCGATGCGGTCATAGGCACACTGTACCGTGTGTATGCGTTCTTACGAACGCTTAAGCTTAGGAGCATGCTACGACATGACGCTAGGACTTCGTGGATGAACTGCAAGCCTCGACCCCTTGCGGGTCGGGGTGATTGACTTTTGCTTGAGATTACGCAAATCCAACGCAAAGCTTGTCTAGATCCGCAGCTTTGCCCAACGTTTATGATTGGAGAGAGCATTTGATATACGACTACAAGCTAACTACAGGTACTGGCGGGGAACTGAACCTTGCGGATTATCAAGGCAAGGTCATCTTGGTGGTCAACACAGCTACTGGATGCGGCTTCACCCCACAGTATGAGCCCATCGAACAGCTGTACAGGGATTATCACGACAAGGGACTCGAAATACTCGACATCCCCTGTAACCAGTTTGGTGGGCAGGCACCAGGCACGGACGATGAGATTCACGAATTCTGCACCATGCACTTCAACACCACCTTCCCGCAGATGAAAAAGGCAGACGTGAACGGCCCAAACGAACTGCCTCTCTATACATGGCTTAAGTCACAAAAAGGCTTTGGCGGATTCGGCCCGCATCAGTACAAGGACTTACTTGAGCAGATGCTGGCAAAAAATGATCCGGACTGGGACAAAAAACCCGATATTAAATGGAACTTTACCAAGTTTGTCATCGACCGCCAGGGCACTGTGGTGGCCCGCTTTGAGCCAACGGCAGATATGGCTGACGTCGAAGCCTGCATCAAGAAACTGTTGTAAGTCTGCACTGAAAGAAAATGGTCAGCAGCAATGAGGTGCCTAATCATTTCTGCTCGAGTATTTGCTTTGTAAAGCATTACTAGAGCCGATTGGTGGAGAATTTGCTGCTTGATTAATTCGATTACCATTTAAATATTTTTTCATCTTTTAAAGATATTCGTAATAGAAACTGGGGGGTATTCCCCCTTTTTTTATGCTGTAGTATTGTAATATGTCCAAAGAATATATTTTCATATCTTTAGTTAATCACATTATTTTTTATCAAAATTTAAATGATCGTTTATAATCCATCCACTTCATTCAATAAAACATCATTATATTTTATCTTGAATAAATTATAAGAGAAATAAGAGTAATGTAATCTAAAATTAACGCGCTTAAAATTTAAATAAAGTATTTTTAACGCATAGCATATGAGTTGTAATTAAATATGTTTTATTGTATAAAGCAGATCTATTTGTTACAAATCATTTAAATTGAAGTTTATAATATTTTTTTAATTCTTATAAGTGTTATATAAATGTAATATGCAATACAAGATGTTCTTATTAAGTCAATACTAACAGAATATTATTCAGATAAATCTGTAAATTAGTTGTATTCATAAAATATATGATAGTACAGTAAATAAATGGCATCAGTAAATAATAAAATGTGTTAAACTTATTGTAAAAATCATAGTTATAACTATTAGTTCTATTACAATAAATATTATTTACCATTAATTATTTGTTGAGAAAAATAAAAATACTACACAAATAACAATAAAAAAACCACACCTAAAGCTGGTGTGGTTTTTTAAAGGGATGGTTTTTCTTATCAATCAAAAAAATCAATCAAAAAAGTTTTGGTTTAACTTTGGCTAGAATGATCTAGTTTAAGACTAACACGAAAGATCATTCTTAAAGCGAAGAATTTCAGGCAAGATAGCTTTAGCTTTTTTAATCTCGATCTTTAAACGGAACCTTTAAAGAAGAATCTTTACAGAGAGTACTAAGCCGTTACAGCTTTACTTTTTGTCTTTGACGGCCTCTTCATATTCTTCACGTAAGCTCTCGATCAACTCATGGACTGAGAGGATGGAGTTTACGCGGTAAACATTGGCGCCGCAAAAAGCAAAGCCCTGTTCTAAACGTCCACGCATGGCGTTTAACAGGACACGGGCAATGCAGTAGGGGGTTTTTGTGTTGTCACAGGTTTTGACACAGTGAAAGATGCACTTGAAGGGTTTGGTTAGTCCATCGCGGGCGCTTTGGATAAAGTCATTATAGATGGCTCGACCAGGCATACCCACAGGGCTATTGATAATTGTAACATCTTCTTTACGTGCATTCACAAAAGCCTGTTTAAATTTGGGATCGGCATCGCACTCATGTGTGGCCACAAAACGGGTCCCCATCTGCACACCTGAAGCGCCCATGGCCAGATATTTGGCGATGTCTTCACCAGTATAGACCCCGCCTGCGGCAATAACAGGAATAGCCCGACCATATTTGTCTTCAAACGGCTTTACGGCATCGACAACTTCAGGGAGCAATTTATCGAGAGCAAAGGCTGGATCATCAATCTCTTCACGCTTAAAGCCCAAATGGCCACCGGCCTTTGGACCTTCGAGGACAAAAGCGTCAGGTAGGTAATTGAAGCGGGAAAGCCATTTTTTGGCCAGAACTGTTGCTGCACGGGCTGAAGAAATGATCGGCACAAGTTTGGTCTTGAACTCTTCTTTTTTCTCTTCGCACAATTCCAACAGGTGACGTGGCATATCTAGCGGTAATCCTGCGCCCGAAAAGATGACATCAATCTTGTTTTCAATGGAGGTGCGGACCATCTGGGCAAACGTTGTTAAGGCAACCATGATGTTGACGCCGATAATACCTGACGTCAACGCCCGGGCTTTGGAAATTTCTTCACGTAAAGCCCGGAGATTAGCCTCTAAAGGATTTTGGGCCACATCTTTTTGAGTCATCCCAATCATGGCTCCAGCGATGACACCAATCCCGCCTTCATTAGCAACCGCTGACGCTAAACCTGACAGGGAGATCCCAACGCCCATTCCACCTTGAACAATAGGTGTTTTTGCTTCGAGCTCACCAATATGTAAAGCAGGAAATGGCATCAGCAACCTCCAGCCATGACGATAGAACTCATCTCGAAATCCTTCGTTTTGCAATCTATAAAGACAGTCTGATCAATGCATAGCCGCAAAAACTTTGCGCTATGATGACAGTTTGTGGCCGACCAAGAAGATTTTTTGAGGCCATCTAAGCCACAGGCTAAAATTTTGGAAAGAACAAATTAAAACGAACAGGCTTAAAACGCAAGAGTTTCATTTAATCCTTGATAAGCCAACACACTAATTGCCAAAAATCCCTTCAATTTTCTTCTACGATGGGCTTTGCACGGTCTTGGCTTTAAGAAGTGATGTTAAGCTTGTAGGATGGTTTAAGTTTTAAGCTTTATCTGACACTTGGCTTTAGATTTGTGGAACAGGCTATCGATAAATATCTGTCTAGTTGCTAGCAGCCTAATTTGTTTAAGCATTAGGCGTAAAAGTTAATGATTGTGTCTAGTTTAAGACGCAGGCTAACAAGTTAAAACATAGGCAGGTAGGTTTATTTTAAGCCGTGAGGCAATTGAAGACTTTGGCCCAAGGATTTAGATGCTTGAAGATTTTTTTTATGCCAGGGGATCTCGGGCTTGAAATTTCGGGGTTGAGATCTGGGGCTTAAGATCTCTAGCGTAGATCTCTTAAGGTAAGGTTTCAAGAGTTTCAAGGATTAAAGGGAGATCGCTAGTTAATCTTGGGAGTTTAGCTAATTTTGAGGTATTTTGGGTTTAAGATTTGGTTTTGGGCTTTAGATCTCAGGCATTAAATCTTGAGTTTCAAGTCACGGCCTTTAAATTTCAGGTTTTAGGTTTTAAGCCGGGGTTTTAAGTCACGGGCATTAGGTTTCGGCTTTCAATGCCTTAAGTCTTGAGCTTCAAGTCTTGGGCATTAAGTTTCGGGCTTTAAATTTCAAGTTTTAGGCTTTAAACTCGGGGTTTTAACTCACGGGTATTAAGGCTTGAGTTTTAAGTCACGGCCTTTAAGTTTTGAGGCTTAAAGTCTTGAGCTTCAAGCTTTTAGGTTTTCAGGCTTTCAAGTCTGTTCAAGTTTGATCTAGCTCTTAGTCTAGGCTTTTCAAGAAAACCGCACCAAGTTCACCGCCACCAGCCATACGGGCCAATTCAGCCTTACGTTCTTCTTCATTTAAGGCATGGCAGATGGTTGAAGTAGAATCTTCAGTCACGATTTTTTGAATTTGGAAATGGCGTTTGGCCTGACTAGCTAACTGTGGCCAGTGGGTGATCAAGATGATCTGATGTTTTTTGGCCAGATCGGCTAGCTTTTCAGCCAATTTGCCCAGAGTTAAGCCGCCAACACCCGCATCGACCTCATCAAAAATGTAGGTCGTTGAGCCTTCTTTAATTTCAAGGCTAGTTAAAGCCAGCAGAAAACGTGATAGTTCACCACCTGAGGCAATATGATCTAATGGTTGCGGTGTTTGGCCTGGATTGGGCGCCCAGAGAAAACGAATCCGTTCATCTTTGATCTCTTTCCAGACGGGTAGAGGCAGATATTCAGGTATGACCCGAACCCGATCAGAAAAAGCCAAATCTTTTAGTTGTTCTTCTAACTTGTGGGTGAAGTTTTCGGCAGCTTCATGACGCAAGGGAATGATTTGGGCAATAACTTGAGCTAGTTTTTCTTTAAGAACCTCTTCCTCTTTATGGAGGTTTTTGAGGTCTAGGGCACAAGAATCCAAGAAGGAAAGGTTGTCCTCAATTTCTTGTTTAAGGGCACAAATTTGTGGAATGGTCTTATGCAGTTTGCGCTTTAATTGGGCCAAAGCATAAAGTCGCTCTTCAATCCGATTTAAATCTTGGCCATCTTCCAGTTCTGGTGGATCCTGCAAGCGGCTAGCCAAGGCATCGAGTAGGGCACGGAAATCAGCTAGTCCATTGACGAAATCAGCAAAGGATTCATCCAATTCCGAGATGGTGGTTAAATGCCTCTCTAAATCATCTAGTGATTCAAAGATACCGGCTGGCTCACGGCTATAGAGGAGCTTTAAGGCCGCATCATAGGTTTTGATAATGACTTCTTGATTGCGGGCTTGGCTGCGAATCTCTTCCAAACGTTCTTCTTCACCTTCTTCTGGAGCGACCTTTTCGATCTCGGCTTGCTGCATCTCCAAAAGTTCACGTTTATCCAGAAGATTTTTTTGACGTTCAAGGAGATCTTGAATCTTTTGATCGACGCCTTTTAGTTCATCTATGATCTCATCACGCTTGGTCAAAAGTGTGGGATCTGGGAAATATTTTTCCACAAGCTTAGATTGAAAGGCAGGCTGGAGGAGCTGCTGTTGGGCGTGTTGGCTTGTGTAGGTGATCAATTTGGGGCGCAGTTCCTTTAAGATTTCTTGGGAGTGCAAGGTATCGTTTATGAAAATGCGACTACGTCCCGTAGCTGCGATCAATTCACGCCTTAAGATTAGCTCACCATCACTGGTCTGAAAGAGAGCTTCAACTATGGCGCGTTCAGCATCGCGACGCACAATATCAGCTTTAAGTTTATCGCCCAACAAAAAGGAGAGGGCTTTTAAAATAAAGCTTTTGCCTGCACCGGTTTCGCCTGTCAAAACATTCATGCCGGTGGTAAAATCTAAAGAGGCGTCTTCGATCAAAGCCAGGTTGCGGATGTGGAGGAATTCTAGCAATTTATAAACCTCATTGCTAGCTTTATAAGATTGTTCCGTAAACCCCCACTCCTTTATGGGGTGGGGATGTAAGGCACATATTATTTTGTTAAAGAATTATGTTGAATCCATCCTGAACTAAAACGTATAATCTTAACTTTTTTTACTGATGGTGCTAAAGC
>JAFSZE010000123.1 GCA_017455745.1 Desulfovibrionaceae bacterium
ACTATCAACAGATTTTATTATCTGTTGACCCATATTAGAATTTATTATTTTATAATTTTTAGAATTATTTAATAATTTATAATTTTCATTATAATTTAAACACTTTCCAGTCTGAAAAAAATGTTGTCTGATATTATACAATGCTTCATTTTTTAAATTTTTAGCAATATGTGATACTTCTCTTAAATTTAAATATTCTACTTTATTTAAATGTTTTAGTTGTTGTTTTATAACTCCATACACATAATCACCTCCTTTTTTTACTTAATTTAACATATTTTATTCAAATGTCATATGTTTTTTGCGCAAAAAAAATAGCGAAAATTGCAGAGTGTGGTCACATATTTATTGCAGCCTTGCTCAAAGGGCAATTGAATATGCAAACCCACAGAATCGGTTCCAGCCTCACACGCTCCCTTATTGGCAGCTTCCATGATGCCAGGGCCACCTCCAGTAATTATGCCATAGCCTGCACGACCCAAAAGATTGGCCAAAGCTTCTGCAGCTTGATAGTCTTTACTGTCGGCAGTGGCCCGAGCTGAACCAAAAATGGATATACATTTGCGTTGCAATTCATTTAAAGTATCAAAGGCTTGTACCAACTCACTTAAGATGCGTAAAGTACGCCAAGCGTCTGGTGAAACGCGTGTTAAATCATCAATTATATTCTGTTGCATTTCAGCCATAGACTCTCTCCATAAGCTAGAATTTATTTTTAGCACAACGCAGATGAGAAACTAGAACTCTTAAATTATGGATATCAACATCGCAAATAAAAGACTTGTAAATAAAAAAAATAAAAGCCTATGGATAGATTATTTTTTAGCCAGATTTTTTAAGCACTGTTATATTACATTTCATCTTTTTTTGAAACGCATATTATATGCCAACATTCGTATATCTTGTGAAACACATTCTGATTTGTTTCAATATTATATCTAAAATATAATCTCCTGTTTATTCTATTATATTCTGCTGTATTTTATTATATCATATTACATTTTAGTCAATTTTTTAAAACATATTTATATGTGCATAGACTCTATCTGATACACAAATCTCCATTTATTCCAAGATTTCTAGAAAAATAGAATATACACATATTAATCTATTCAAATCTTCGCCTATTCTAGAGGACAGTAGTTTACTTGTTATAATATTAGGCTTGAAACACAGTATATAAGTTCTATCTATTCAAATATACAGCCATACTGCTAGACAGTTAGTCTAATAGACAGCTAGTCTGCTTATTCTAACATTATACAAAGAAGCCAATCGAAGGCAAAACTAATCAATCTCATGTCAATAATATCTAAAAATAATACATGCAATAATATCTGCCAAAAATATTGAATAACAATCAACTTACATTCTTAATGGTCTTGCAAATCCTGCTGCAATTTTTCCCATTGCTCACAGGCAAAAGATAAAAGCTTCTCTTCTTCATCCACTTCAAAAAAAATAGCTTCTTTTCGTCCGCGAAACCAAGTATTTTGGCGTTTGGCATAAGCTCTGGTATTTTGCTGCCAAAGATTTAGGGCCTCATCCAAAGCAAGGCGTCTCTGCAGATAAGCCAAAAGTTCCATGCAGCCAATGCCAGACCAAGCTGGTGCCGAAGCATCCGGGCACCTCTCCCAAGCTGTTTTGGCTTCTTCCAAGGCTCCTGCTTGAACCATAGCCTCAATTCTCTGGCCAAGCCTAGGTTTAAGCCAATCAAGATCAACCCGCAAAACCATAAGTGGCCCCTGACATTTGGGCTCACTTAAAGCGGTTTTCTTATGCCAGGCAGTAAAAGTTTCGCCAGTTTGAAAAAACACTTCCAACGCCCGCACTATACGCTGCCGATCATTGGTATGGATCTTGGCTGCATATTCGGGATCATGGTAACTTAGCTGATGATGAAGGCTAGGCGCACCCTCGGTAATGAGCCTAGCCTCAAAATGACGGCGAATCTCTGGATCTATCTCTGGGATCGGCGCAATACCATGTAAAAGGGCATGGAAATACATTCCCGTGCCCCCCACAAGGATTGGTGTATGGTTGCGGGCTAAAATGGCTTTGATAGTATCTATAGCCATAGCCCGCCACTGGCCAGCACTAATTTTAGATTGGGAATCCAAAAAACCATACAGATGATGGGGGCAAGCTGCTTGTTCATCCCTAGTTGGCATGGCGCAGATAATGGGAAAATCCCGATAGACCTGCCTTGAATCAGTATTAATGACTTCGCCATCTAAAAGCTTAGCTAAGCTGATAGCTAGATGGGTCTTGCCAGCACCGGTGGGTCCAGCTAGGCAGAGAATAGGCAAATATTGGTTAGAAGTGGTAGGCATTAAAGAATTTGACCTAGATTATTTGTTGTGCTGAACTTCTCAGCTAACTTTTTAACGACTATGTCTGGTACCAACCCCTCAACAGAGCCGCCTTGACTAGCACAAGCTTTGATAATGGTCGAGCTAATATAAAGCCAACGATAGTCAGTCATCAAAAAGACCGTCTGTAGATTGCTCTCAAGCTTTCTGTTCATCAGTGCCAACTGAAACTCATACTCAAAATCACTGACCGCCCTAAGCCCCCGCAAAAGAGCGCAAACGCCACGCTCTTTGGCATACTGCACAGTCAAGCCAGTATAAGCTTCAACTGTGACTAGCTTTTCATGCTTTAACGCTTCTCGAGCAATATCTATCCGCTCATCCAGGCTAAAGAGGGGCGTTTTAGGCGTATCTTTGGCCACCGCAACGATGATACGATCAAAAACCTGCAGCCCACGTTCAATCAAGCTCACATGGCCGTTGGTTATGGGATCAAATGTTCCTGGATAAAGGGCTACGCGCATAACTCATCCCGACTGTCGCTCAAAATCTTTGGACAGTCTCATCCTTAAAAATAAAGAAAATCTTCAAAACCGATCTTTGGAAAAGTTAGAGTAAAACCTTGAATTTCAAAACTTAAGACTCCCTAGGCTCGGCAACATTATCACTTACCTGCAACTGGCAAAAAATCACCTCTGTCTGGCCAAATACACGGGTTGTCAGGCAGACTAAATCCTTGGGTGGAATAAGCTTATACCCAACCTCAACCTCACAGAGGACAATGGCATTATTTGCTACCCACCCACCATGCAAAAGCGAGTTTAATATCAGATTGACTAAGTTTTGCCGATACGGTGGATCGATAAAAATTACCTCAAAGGGTGTAGGCGTACCCTGGCGGACAATTTTCAAGGCATCGCCTGGCACAATATTAACTTGGCCCAAAAGATCAAGGTTTTCGGCATTGGCCTTGATACATTGCAGAGCATGGGGATTTTTTTCCAAAAGCCAGGCACAAACAGCCCCTCGACTCAAGGCTTCAAAACTTAAAGAACCGCTACCGGCAAACACATCCAAAACTCGCGTATTTTGCCAGACAACTCCACGAGCTTCGAGCATGGAAAAGATAGCTTCACGGGTACGCCCCATGGCCGGGCGGCAATCTAGCCCCTTAGGGCTTTTCAGTACACGACTGCGTAAAGATCCTCCGATAATCCGCACAACTACATCCTAGCAAGAAGCCTAGTTAGATAAAATTCCATCTTAAGCAAAGAATCTTCCAATTCTTTCCGATCAGCCCAAGGCTTGGCTTCAATATCCTTGATCTGATCCAAAAACATCTGCCACTTCCGCTCAACTTCCCCAGTCAAGAAGTCCCACTTGACACGCGGATACGCCTCAAGCTCGTGCCGAACCTCAGAGCGAACATCTTGGCCTTCTAAGAACATTTCCTCCAAATAATCAAGAATCTTAGCCTCAAGATTAAAACGCTCGTTGATCTTTTCGGCTAAGGCCATCTGAGCTTTTGGCTCACCATGGACCAAGACCACAGTAACCTTAGGGTCGATCAATGGTTCTAACCAGTCCAAAAGTTGTTTTTGGCCAGCGTGAGCGGAAAAGCCGTTAATGGTGAAGATTTTGGCCGCCACGTCAATATCTTCGCCAAAAAGAGTGATTTTTTTAGCGTTCTCCACAAGCTTGCGCCCAATGGTACCTTGCACGCTGTAGTCAAAGTATAGGTTAGGTTTGGCAGCTGAAAAATATCAGCGCCGTTACCAAGAAGCTTACGAGTCTCTTGATCAAAAAGGTGCCGATTTCTAGAAAAGAACTCGGAAGCATTGATGGCTAAAGGACTATCCACAAAGATCGGCAGATCAGAAGGTAGTTTTCCCTCATTCTTTAGCCTATGCAAGCAACAAAGAATCCTTGGGTGCGCTCCACAGCAAAGGCTGGGATGATAATTTTTTCCCCAAAGTTGTAGCTGTAGTTGATGGCTTGGGCAAGCTCTTCAATGCTGGTCTGTTCATTTTTGTGATCACGATCGCCACACCTTAGAAACTATCATAACATATACAAAAGTATATCAAAATGATGCTCTAAATTATGCATTGCCACATAATTTCACAATTAATTGATAAATCAATAATTGTGTTTATGGATCATTGTGTACACGTTTATCGAGAAAAAATCAAAATAAACGTAATTTAACAATTTACTTCCACTGGCCTTGGTGCTAGACCTCTACCTGTTGTTACACAGGCTACTTGCATGAAAATCGTTGA
>JAFSZE010000124.1 GCA_017455745.1 Desulfovibrionaceae bacterium
ATTTTCAATATAATTTTATATCTTCTAATATAAGATGCGATGCAATCATTTTTAAATTTATTGTGCCACTTTTTTGTGTATTTATAATGATTAATTGCATTAAGAGATGAAGATGATTTGGCATATACTTTGTCAAACTCCTCTCGATTTATGAAAATTGTCCCTCGAATCTTGGCTTTCCAGCTACACTTAAAGTGTAACATCTAACTTTAAATACAGAATTTCTGCTGAATATCTTAGGATTTTGTAGTGATTATTCCCCCCTAGATCTTTTGCCCATGTCAGTGTATTTAAAGGTGTACTTACCGAAAGAACAAGCTGTTTTTGAGTCGGGCAGGAGTTTTTATGGAATTGAACAGAAGTGGCATCATTGGGCAAAGCACCACGCTGGCGCATGTTTTCAAAATTTTAGCCAAGGTGGCCCCCACCGACAGTACCGTCTTAGTGACAGGCGAGTCTGGCACTGGCAAAGAATTGTTAGTGCGAGCGTTGCATGCCAATAGCAATCGGGCTTCTAAGCCATTTGTGCCCATCAACTGTGGCGCCATTCCCAAAGAACTCTTGGAAAGCGAACTTTTTGGTCATGAAAAGGGTGCCTTTACCCATGCCATCCGCTCAAGACCGGGGCGTTTTGAGTTAGCTGACGGAGGCACTATCTTTTTGGATGAAATTGGCGAGATGGATTTAAGCCTGCAGGTGAAGATTTTGCGTGTCCTGCAGGAAAAAGAGATTGAGCGGGTTGGCGGCACAGGCGTCAAAAAGGTTGATGTACGCATCGTGGCAGCTACCAACCGTGATTTGGAGGCTGAAGTTAATGCTGGCCATTTTCGGAGGATCTTTACTACCGCTTAAACGTTATTCCGCTGCATTTGCCGCCTTTACGCGAACGTGGTACCGACGTAATTCTTTTAGCCAAGCATTTTCTGAAGAAATTTTGCGATAAGAAAGGTCGTACGGTTTTGAGTTTAAGCCCAGAGACAATTAGCATTCTCTCTGCTTACGCTTGGCCTGGTAATGTACGTGAATTGGAAAACTTCATGGAACGCTTGAGCATTTTAAGCGATGGCCCTGAAGTTACGCCTAATGATTTGCCAGCCAAAATTTTAGATCAGGTTGGTGACATTGATGCTGTTATTAATCCTAAGGCTCAAGAGGCTCCTCTTGAAGATCAAGCTTCAAAAGATCAACCTCAAGCTAAGACACAAGTTTCCCAAAGCTTGTTAGATGAAGAGCCCACTGCTAAAGCCGCAACCACTGATACGACCGGTACGGCTGCTTTTAGATGGCCAACTTTGGCTGATTTGGATCAATTGGGCTTGAACTTGAAAGATTTCTTAGATGCCGTTGAAATTCGGTTGATCACTGAAGCCTTGGATCAAGTGGGTGGAGTTAAAAACTTGGCTGCCGAACGGCTTGGCATGAAACGCACAACCTTAATTGAGAAACTCAAAAAATTGCAAACAACAAACTAAAGTTAAGAAGAGTGTATTTTCTTGATAAAATA
>JAFSZE010000125.1 GCA_017455745.1 Desulfovibrionaceae bacterium
TCTTTTTGCCATTGATAAGATATGGAACTGCAACTAAACCATTTACTGCCTGCGCTGCTTTGTTAGCAGCTTCAATGCCAGGATTTTGTTGATTGCCTTCTTTATAGTCATTATCTGCACAAATCACTATTTTATGGCTAGGATATTTTGCTCTTAATACTTTGGCTACATATTCAAGATTGCCAGCGTCAAAGCAGCAGTATACTTGATGTTCAAGATTATATGCTTCGGATATTGATATTGCCGTTGCAATACCTTCTGCAAGCAATAATACCCCACTATCACCTTTTGCTATTTTAAAGAAACCACCAGATTTTTTGCCACCCTTTAAGAATCGTTTTTGAAATTGCTTATCTTTTTCACTCCAAAATATAGATTGAAGCGACATAATGTTGTCATCAATATCTTTAATTGGAATGAGTAGATGTTCTTTGTTATAGACACCATTAAATTTCCCGTCAAATATTTTAAAACCATCTATACCTTCAATGCCTTTATTTACAATATAAGGATGCTTATCTAAAACGTCAAAACCTTCATTTGACGTTGGGATGCTATCATACAATTCTTTAGCACGTTTAGCCGCCTCTGCATATTCCAACTTTTCAGCCTCTACATTCCACTTTTTATCAGCAAGGTTAAGGTCAAGTATAGTATCTTTACTTGTGTTTTCGTCAACATCAAATACAGTAGCCTTTTGTTGTCTCTCAAAATTCCATAATATAACTACCTTAATTTGGTTATCATCTGATAAATAACATTTATAACGCCCTCCTGTATCACTCGCAGGCTTGCCGACTCTTGGCAATGGAACAAATTTATCATCAAGTATGAATTGAAATTTGGAACCATCTATTCCTAGCTCTTGACATTTAGCCAAAACTTTGTTATGAAAATCCATAAAAATCCTTTTCTTTACTGCCAAAGCCAAGATGCAGTCATAGCTTTGGCAGTATTTTTTTTGTTAAATTATACTACGCCAACATTGAATAAGTACATCATCGCTACGGCAAACGTTCATAATTATTCCCCGTTTTCTACTTGTACGAGTAAAACTATTATTAAGAGTAGTTCTACTATCATTTGTAGTTAGTGGCATAAAGTAGACACTAGTTGGTCTTTTTTTTTACTTCGACTTTTAAAACCATATGTAAAACCACAAATTTCATCTGCCTTAATACCAGAAAGTGTTGCAAGGTCATCAACATTTTTTACCTCATGACCTTTATACGTCCATAGCATACAAACCTCTCAGATTAGATTGTTTCTAAAAAATTTGTTCAAGATGTTACCATTCAAATATTGTGTGTTTACCAGTACATCAAGTTTGAATTGCCACCAAACCTCTTTATACGTTAATTGTCTTTTGCTGAAACAAAGCTCAAGTATCGTACGGCTAACAGGAATTAAGCCTTCGACCTCTTTTGATGATCCGACATAGTTTAGCCAATCGCTTTCTTTTCTGGTAATCTCATAAGATACTTTATGTCCGTCCTTAATATGTTTAACAAACTTAATATGACCTTGACGCACAGCACCACTTTTTAGTGGCTCAAGTTCTTTAGCTGTCCACAAATTTTTTTTGCCGATATAGGCCAAGTCTCCTTTGAAATATAACTCGTAAACAAAACCAAATACACTTTGAGCAGGCCTGCCTGTAAGACGCGCAATGTCATCTAAGGAATTTACCACATCACCACGATAGACCCAATTAACCATTCGCCGCCCCTCTTGAACTACTATGTTGAGTGAGTCTTCGTTTAAATAGCTCGACTAAATCTTTTCGTGAATAAATTTTGATTCTCTCACTCAGATAATGAGCCGCAACTAAACCTTGCTTAACCCAACGGTTCAATGTGGATCGACTAACATGAAGCTCCTTCACAGCGTCACGCTCTCGCACCCAGTCGCTAAGGTATGCTTGGTTTGCCGAGTTTTCAGATATAGCTTTTTCCATAGAAAAATCCCCGACTTAATTTATTCAAAAATTTGCTCTGCAAAAGTTTCAATATCACTACGCCTCCAAACATTTGCGCCGCCCAGTTTTCGAGGTTTGGGAATTATTCCGCGTCGCGTCATGCGATACAGCTTGGTCATCGAAATTTTTAGAAACATTGCGACATCACTAGCCTTCATAATCGGACTCTCTAAGACCGCAGGCGATTGAACGCTTTTTTGCATAAGGCCCCCCCATTGACATTTTTTGGCATAAAAAAAAAGGCTCTGCATTGAATCTGCAGAACCTTTACATTTTTTTTGCCTAGGATGGCTAGGTAGGACGCTTAGGATTGTGAAAAAATTTTTTTCGAGCGATTTTTAACGCTTTAATAGTAGTTAAGCTATGGTCTATTTTAATCTATGCTTAATTGGTTAGGATTTTGGTTAGGATAGCTAGGATTCGTTTAAAAGAGATAAGTTATTCTCATTTTTTTTCTCGGCTATAAGTGCCCTGAATTTTCTTTGAAGCGTGTTACTTTTCTGTGGATCATTGAACTTGCCAAAAAATAAAAGACCAATTGGCCCCTGCTCAAACCCTTTTTCATATAAAATTTGAGCTATCTCTGCATCGCTTACTTTTTGCCGCTTTTGTTCAATGTACCAATAAACCACACTATCTTCGTCTATGTCAACATAATTTTCTTTTAAGCAGCCAATTTGCTTTTTAAGTGCGGCAATTTCATGATCTTTATTTTTTAAATTATTTTCTGCACTATCTTTAGCTATCCTTAGATCATTTATTTGCTTATTCAAAGCGATGTTTTCAAATGTTTTTGTCTCTAAAGCCGATTCAAGAGCCTCTATTCGACTTTTCTGATCTTCAATTAGCTTTTTTTGCTCGAGTTCTTTATGTTCAATTTCTGGAAAAATAAATTTTGGTAATTCGTGTTGTGGCAAGCAACATCCTTGTAACCACTTTCGAGCCTTGTCGAACCGTATACAAAGCCTGCTAGCGGCTATCCCTTCCCTGAAAGCGCCTTTCTCATCACAAAGCTCGAGTTCTTTTTTATCATAAGCCTCGAGCATAAAACTTATCCGAGGCTTTAGGCATTGGTAGTCACGACTTTCGAGCAAAATTGATCCTCTAGCCGTGTCGCCAGTTGTAGTAGCATTGCTCAACACAAACTCAATGTCACGCTCTGGAATATCGCACCACATAGCGGCAAAATATGGTACTGAAACAATCCTGTAGCTCGCCTTAACATATTCGCAATCCATAAAATAACCTTTTTACCTTTTTAAAAACAATTGGCGCCTAGCAGGGGAGCAAAAGGTTAAATCTCCCCTCATTTTCTAGAGTAGCTAATTCTAGGTGCTAGGCTTAATCTGTATAACGTTTAGGTTTACCTATGCAACTACCATTTTGCGCAAATCATTAAGGTTTTCTTCGAGTTCAAATAAAATTTTATCTAAATCATGACAAATTGATTTTTTTCATCTTCTTTTAAGCAAAGTTTAGATAGGTCTTGCACAGCCTTTTCGACTAAAATATCTAAAAGTCTGATTTTGGCTTCAATAGAAAAACTGTTGTCCATTGCCGTCCCCCCTATTCAGTCCATTTCGCAGGCTCTAAGCCGAATTTTATACAATCCAAAGTATCAGACCACCATTGCCAAAAATATTTCATTCGCGATTCGAGTGATGTTCTATTGTAGGCATTAAAAACATCGCCGCCAATTTGATGACTTAGTGCCGTTTGATGCAATTCGTATGGAACGGCTAGATCGACGCAAGTACTTTGTAAAACAGATCGCCAGCCGTGCAAGCACATTTCGCCTTGTGCCGCAATCTGAAAATCGTATAAGCGCCGCACAAGGTTATCTTTTATTAAATGGCCGATGTTTCCGTTCGCAAAAAAAACAAAATCATTTAGCTTGCGCCCTTGAAGCATCCGAAAAACTTCGATTGCTTGGTGACTCAAAAAGATTTTTCGTGCTTTAGCCGTTTTTGTTTGTGATTCATAGACGTTAATCACGCCAGTTTCAAGATCAACTTGTTCCCAAGCAATACTTAATAGTTCAGAAGGTCTAGTTGCCAACATCGGGAGTAGCTTTAAAGCTCCAAAAATAAAACAGTTTTTCGATATTATAGGAATCTCGTCGATCCTATTTAACATTCTAGAAATTCCATAAAGAGTAGTTATTGCCGGAAAATGGTTTACCCTCTTGCCCTTTCGCTGCAAAATCTCACTCAAAAACTCCGCAGGATCCTCTTTTATATAGAAGTTTATCCTTGCAAATCTGAAAACACCTTGAATAACCCCCACAGCAGCCCTAGCCGTTGTATACAAACTGCGATTTTCGAGGTCGTTTATAATTGCCTTAAGATCAGAAAATGTGACCGACACTATTGGCAGATCACCAATTTGGGAAAGAATATGTTTAGCCAGGTTAGTTATATTCCTTTTAGTCTTTTCGCTCGCCTCCGCGTATCTTTTTTGAAACCATTCCTCATAAACAACCCTAAAAACCAGTTTAGACTTAGCTTCAGTCGCAGTCTTGGCTTTAGTCTCTCTCTTATTGGCCGATGGATCTACCCCTCTGGCTAGTAGTTGCTTTGCTTCAAGTGCCGAAGCACGCGCATCTTGAAGACTTAAAACGCTGGTGGTGCCCAACGCGAGCTTTTTCTGCTTGCCATCATGGCGATACTGAAAGTGCCAGTAGCGCCCGCCGTTAGCCATGATCACCAAATACAGCCCGTTGCCGTCCGCCAGTTTCTTACAAGTCTTGCCGGCGTCACACTGCTCCGTTGCAACTTTGTTTTCGGTCAGCTTCCCACTTAGCTTTGTCGCCATAGCGTTGTCCCTTTTGTTGCCATAAAAACTTTGTTGCCATTTAGCCAAAAAATTTGTACCTACATTTTGGCAACAAAACTTGGATACGTCAAGTACCTTATGGGACAAAAGAACATAAAAAATCCCCTAGGATGTTGGTATTCTAGGGGATGTGGAACAAAATGGAATTTTATGGAATTTTATAACTCA
>JAFSZE010000126.1 GCA_017455745.1 Desulfovibrionaceae bacterium
TACGGAAAATGTGTTATTTTCATATTACTTATATGACTTACAGCAAGATATCCGCAATCTTTTAATATATTATCAACAATTAAATGAACCAAAGATATACTATCACCGATGTACTGAGAATACAAAACATCATTAATTACAATAAGATCAAAAAAGCCACCTAAATTCTCTGGTGAACAGTCAAATATAGACATATTCTTAAAAGTAATATTGGTTCGATTTAGCTTTTCAGCGCGCTTTTTTGCGTAATTAATTGCATTGCAAGAAATATCGCAACCAATTATGACTTCACCTGGCAAATCTACAGTCATAAAACCATTTCCGCAACCTATATCTAAAACTCTTTCGTAAGTAATATTTTTCGGAAGAACACTTAAAAAATTAATTTTCCTCATTTCGTCATTGGAAGATTGATCATAGTGCCACGGATCTTCTTCAGAATACCATCGTTCTATTTCTTCTATCGATTGAATTTTATTTTTCATATTTACCCTTACAAAAAAGAGTGTATTGATTAAAAAAACACACTCTTTATCAATAATCATAAAATACTATAAAAAAATAAATAATCTCAAAAATCAGCATCTTAATCCATCTAGTTTATCGCCTTCAATCACAATGTGAATAATCAAATCGATAAAAAGCCAAAATAGTACATATTAACACAAATTAAACAGCAATTAATTTAAAATTTATAACAACACTTTATATCTTATAATACACATAGAAACTAAGATCTATAGTCTGAATTTAAACTTACATACTCATGTCCTAGATCTGAGGTTTCTAGTGTATAAGAGCATTGTCCAGAGCCCAAATTGATCTCAACGGCAATATCTTTACTTTGCAAAAGGTTTGCCAATTCCTCTTCTTGATCGTCGTTGACCGGCTGGCCTTGACGGAAACGCTCAATACCACAAAGTTTTAGACTGACCTTTTCAGGATCAAAGTTTGCCCCGCTATACCCCACAGCGGTAATAATTCTTCCCCAGTTAGCATCCCCTCCATAGATAGCCGTCTTAACCAATTGGCTATTGCCCACACTGCGAGCCACAAGCTCAGCATCTTTTGGCGTATTGGCACCAAACACTTCAAGGTGAATCACCTTACTAGCGCCCTCACCATCCTTGACAAGCATGTGAGAGACACGCGCTAAAATCCCGGTGAGAGCCTCTTCAAGAATCTGTAGATCTGCGCTGCTTGTGGCGTGGACCTTGGCTGCTCCGTTAGCTAGACCAAGAATGGTATCGTTGGTCGAAGTGTCACCATCTACCGAGACACGGTTAAACGTCTTCTCAACAGCTCTTGCAAACATCTCCTGCCAAGGCTCCCGCAAAATTGCTGCGTCAGTTAAGCACACACAGAGCATGGTGGCCATATTAGGACAAATCATCCCGGCTCCCTTGGCCATAACTGTCAAGCGAACTCGCCCTTCGCTTAAGTCAAGCTCCTGCGCGTCAAATTTGGGAAAAGCGTCAGTGGTCATGATAGCCCGGGTAAAGCCCTCGGCATCGCGACTTCCCACACTTGCCACAAGCTCTGGCATAGCCACCTGCCACTTGTCCATCTTAAGCTGTTGACCAATAACGCCTGTGGAAAGCGGCAAGACCTCATTTACCGCCAAACCAAAGTGTTCTGCCACCATTTTTTGGCAGGTGGCCACATTGGCAAGTCCCTCTGTGCCCGTACAGGCATTGGCCTGACCTGAATTGGCCACCACTGCCCTTACAGGCAAGCCTTCAGCTAGAATTTTGCGGCACACCGTGACAGGAGCAGCACAAAAACGGTTTTGCGTAAAAAGAGCGGCAAGCACACAAGGCTCATCTGAAACAATAAGCCCAAGATCCTGGCGACCAGCTTGTTTAAAACCTGCAGCGGCACTACCCGCTCGAAACCCCTTTGGTAAATCATCACGCATGGCCTGCCTCCTTCGTCTAGCTTAAAAAATAAGCAAAAAAAGAAAAAACGCCTTTTCTATCAGAAGACAAAAAAGGCGTTCACAAAAATTGTCGTGGTGCGACCTCAACTTTCTGGTCGCCTCCGCTAGTCTTGCCAAATCCAAGTCTTAAAGATCAATTCTATTTGTCCCCCAAAAGACAAGAACAGGCAAACTAAGCAAATTGTCTAAGAACGGGCCTTCTGAATCTCGTCAGCAATGGCCTGCGGCACCCGTTCGTAATGATGGAACTGCATGGTAAAGGTCGCCCGGCCTTGTGTTCTAGAGCGCAAATCAGTGGCATAGCCAAACATGGAGGCCAAGGGTACCTGGGCGCGAATGCTCTGTGCGCCACCTGCCCGAGCTTCCATGCTCTGCACCCGACCACGACGCCCGTTCAAATCGCCCATGACGTCGCCAAGATACTCTTCAGGAGTCACCACTTCCACGTCCATAATGGGCTCAAGCAAGACAGGACCAGCTTTCTGCATGGCATCCTTAATGGCCATGGAACCAGCCACATAGAAAGCCTGCTCTGATGAGTCTACTTCATGGTAGGAACCAAAGACTAGGTTCACCTTGACATCAACACAGGGGAAACCAGCCAAAACGCCACTTTTCATAGCATCTTGAATGCCCTTGTCAATGGAAGGAATGTATTCTTTGGGAATCACACCACCGGTAATGGAATTGATGAACTCATAGCCATGGCCCGAGTTAGGCTCAATTTCGATCACGCAGTGACCATACTGCCCGCGACCACCAGACTGCTTGACATGCTTCATGTCTGACTTGGCAGGCTTCGAAATGGTTTCGCGATAGGCCACCTGAGGCTTACCGACATTGGCATTGACCCCAAATTCGCGGGTGAGACGGTCCACAATAATGTCGAGATGCAACTCACCCATCCCAGAAATCAAGGTCTGATTGGTCTCTTCATCGCCTTTGACCCTA
>JAFSZE010000127.1 GCA_017455745.1 Desulfovibrionaceae bacterium
AGGCTTGTAAGAAAATTACAAGCTTAATTGATTAGTCGGTATATTTAAGAAATATGCAGCCGTTTTTTCGAAATAGATTATAGGCACCAAGGGATGCTTCACAAGTTCCTTGCTCTGCGATTATACATTAAACATCTCTAATGGTAGGAGAAGTGTGTATAATTTATTTTTTGTAAAAAAATAGTAAACTCGAAAAAACAACGACGATGTGAACCACATCGAAACTCCATGACTTACAATTATGTGCCTTACATCCCCACCCCATAAAGGAGTGGGGTTTTACGGCACAATCTTATAAAGAATAGTTTCGATTCTTGAGATAGAAGAATAGGCCCCAAGACTTAACGCTTGGGGCCTATTCTTATTTTGGCTTATCCTGATAAAAATTATACTTGTGGTCTTTGGCATTGAAAAACAAGGCAAATCTAGGGGGCAAAACTAAAATCTAGTCTTGGGAGATTTGCGCACGAAAAAAAATATAAGACCAGGGTCTTGCCAAAATCAATTGCGGTCTTAATTTAGCTTTAAGATGGACTTCCAGAGGCTTAAATTGGCATTTAGGCAGAGGTAATCATAAGGAATAGCCGTTCCTTGCTCAAGACGGAGCATGGCTTTGACATCGTCTAAGGTGCCTGTGCGCAGAAGATCGGGTAAGTCTTGAATGGGACAGAGATCAAAGTCATTTTCTGGCAGCATGACGGCCAAAGGCAGTCCCATGATGGCAGCCTCAAGGGCCGCTGTGGTTGAATTTGAGGCCCAAACTAGGGTGCCGCTTTGAAAGTAGTCCTGCATGGGCCCTTTGCCAATGGTAAATCCATGATTTTTGGGCAAATAGGGATCTAGAGCGAGATAGGGATGGGGCTTTAGGATGATTTTAAGCCCATTCAAGAGATTTGATTGGTAAGCTTGAAGGAAAAGGCGCATATGCGCACTTGTTTCATCGGTGAAGAAACTTGTTAAAACAAGCAAGGTTTCCAATGGTTTAGGGGCCAAGCGTTTAAGATTGGCTAAATAAGCATAGCGCAAGGCTTCCACAGTCTCATAGGCGTCTTTGGGCATACCAGCGTTTTGCCACTGACTAGCTGCCGATTGGCCATTGGCCAAGAAGATGGTGGGCCGTGGCAGGTCATTTTGAGCATACGATCTAGGATCATCGAAATAGCGCAGATCGGTTGGTCTAACGGTTGAGTGTTGAGCGCCAATGGTGGGACCCAAATTATTTTTTTGGGCGTGATAGGCTAGCATTCTTTCCCAGGGGCAATTTTCTTGGGGGAAAAGGAACCATTTTTGGCAGCCGATTAGGTCAAGATAATTTTTGAGCCCAATGCTTTGCAGGCAACGCTCAAGAGAGCGGTAGCCCTGAAAGGTTTCTTGATAGTCTGGCTTAAAAAGATGCCAGAAGTTAAGCTTGGAATTGGGCAAATGGAAATGTTCTTTGATATCTGGCGCTATTTTTTGGCTTTGCCTGGCAATAAAGATGTAGTTTTTAAAGCAAGCCCAGATGTCTTTTGGGCTTAGAAATTCTTCCAGATAGTTGAAGGATAGGCCATCTAGACCCTTTTCGTTTAGGGTATCACGAAAGCTTACACATTGATCCAAGGTCATCTGGGGCGCTGGAAAACGGATAAAAAGCCAGCGTACAAAGTGTTCTCCTCTCTTTTTAGCATGATCATTTAAGAGCTTGTGCAAGCCTTCCCAATACTTGGAAATAAAGCGACCGTTTTCTTTGGCTTTAAGATCAATATTGGGGAAATAGGTGACAATGGTTGCCGTTTGATTGGGCCCTTTTTGGATGGGTGCCTTGGTAATCTTGCGCTTAATGGTTAGGTACCAGTGGATTAAGCGTACAATAGCGCGAACCTTTGCTGGTAGTTTTTGATAGATCAATTTTAAGATAGAGGGCTTAGGTGAGGGCAGATGTATTTGTTCAAAGGTAAATGTGCGCCTAGTTTCTTGGGCCAAATTTGCTAGGGCGTGGGCCACAACTTTATCCTGGCCAATAAAAGTTAGATGGGTGATTTCTTTTTCATCTAAGAAAATTTCCAGTGCCCGTAGGAGGTAGAGTGTATAGAGAACTGGTGTCATTTTGGGGTGACGCTCATATAAGAGTGAGCACCACCACATGGAGGGGTGATCGGTTGGGGCAAGTAATTGGGCTAAGGGCTCGCCTAAAATGGGCAATTTAGCCATCTCCCAGGCCCAAGCGGTATGCTCTTGGCGGATTTGCAAAAATTTAGCTGCCAAAATCTTGGGCAAGGAGAAGGTCTTGTTAGTTGAAAGCCAGCCTGCCCAATGAACGATAAGAACATTGGGATCTGGATCTTGATAATTAGGATCTAATGTTAAGACACAGCGTTTCATATGCAAATATAAAAAGCATTAAAATTGGGCTAAAATGATAGCAAAGTGATAGCGAGATATGGTCTAAAACTTAGAACAATAAGAATAAAAGAAGAACAAGAACATATATATTACAGTTCTGTTAGATTTTTGGAACACGGCTGTATGTGTATGTCCGTCTATCTGATGTCTTGCTGGATAATTTATTCCAAAATTATGATGGAACCGTAATAACCAATATCTTTGATCTTAAATTTTTTGTGATATTTTTTTTGTTATATCTTTAATTTGGCTTAATCTTCGGCAAAAGCTTGGAAGATTGAATTTGTATATGGTGGACGTAATATGCCAACTTCGGTGATAATGGCGGAAATGTATTCAGCTTCGGTGACATCAAAAGCGAAATTATATACAGGAACTGTGGAAGGAACTATGTTTAGACCATTTATTGTCCGTACTTCACTAGCAGGTCTTTCTTCAATGGGAATGTCAGAACCATTGGCTAGAGTTAGGTCAATGGTTGATCTTGGGGCAGCCACATAAAAGGGAATCTTAAAATGTTTGGCCAAAAGAGCCACACCAAAGGTACCAATCTTGTTGGCAGTATCGCCATTGGCGGCAATGCGGTCAGCACCAACCACCACGCAATCAACATAGCCGTGACTCATAAGATAGGCACAGGCATTGTCACATGCTAAGCGGACATTTATCCCATCCAAGGCCAATTCGTAACAGGTTAGTCTGGCACCTTGCAAAAAGGGTCTTGTCTCATTGGCAATAACTTTTAAGGTTTTATCTCTGGCATAAGCAGATCTGATAACGCCAAGGGCTGTGCCATAGCCAGCAGTAGCTAGGGCGCCAGCATTGCAGTGAGTCATGACTGTGGCACCTTTAGGGATTAAGGTTTGGCCATGGGCGCCAATTTGTTGGCAAATTTCAATATCTTGGGCTTTGATGGAGTTAGCTTCAGTTAAAAGAAGGGGTAAGAGTTGATTAGGATCTGTCCCATTTTGGATGGCAATTTGGCGCATTTTGCCAATGGCCCAGCTTAAATTGACCGCTGTGGGTCTAGCATTGGCAATTTTATCTAAGAGCTGCATGAATTTTTCAAACCAGTTGGGCTTGACCAGAACTTCTTTTAACGCAATGACTGCGCCAAAGGCAGCTGTTACACCAATAGCCGGTGCGCCGCGCACAACCATTGTTTTTAGAGCAGTGATAATTTGATCCACTGTTTCACAAAGAAAATAGCCTTCTTCATTGGGGAGAAAGCGTTGATCAAGAAGTTTTAAAGAGAAGGTTTCTGGATCAAAAATAATATGCTCTTTCATAATGTTTGCTTACTTTTATTTGTTTGAGGTTGAAAATAAATATTTATTGTTAGTTAGCCAAATCAAGATCAAGTTTAACCTTTTGGCCAGCTTTATTTAGGTAGAAGATAAATCCATGCTTTAATGTATAGAGATATATATCACGGGTTAAGGCCACATCTTGTTCACAGTATTTGGCAATATCATCGATTTTGCCTTCGCGCCACCATTTAATTGCCTGTAAGCCATTGGCAGATTTTGCGGCATTAAGGGTTGCCTGGGCGATTGAATTAAGTGAGACGCGGGTATGGATGCGTTCAAAAATTTTTTGGAAGAGATCGAGGGTTGGAAGTGTACTTAAATCAAATTCAGCAAATGGCTGTAAAACCTGATAATCAAAGCGTTGGGTGTTAAAACCAACAACCAAATCGCATTGGGTTAGGCGTTGAAAAAGTAGTGGTAGCTCTTTTTGTTCAAAGCGCAAAAATTTATCTCGCAAGTTGTCATAAGCTATGGTGACACTAACTCCCATCTTTGCGCAGTTGCGCCAGCCACCAACTTCTTTGGCCTCAAAGCGTGTTTCCACGTCAATGACCATAAAGTGATATGGTGGATTTGTGGCTATATAGTTTGGCCGAATTATTGGAGCTATTTTTAGCCTTGAATCTAGATTCAATGAATTATCTTTTGTTGAATCAATATTTTTCTGTTCTTCATTTTTCTGCTCTATTGGAGATATTTTTGGCTTTGAATCTAGATTTAATGAATTATCTTTTGTTAGATCAATTGGATCTATTTTTGGACTTGAATGTAGATTAAAAGAATCATCTTTTGTTAGATCAATATTTTTATGCTCTTTTTTGACTTGCAGATGATTTTTTTGATCGGAACGCATCTGGCCTAAGTCAATAGATGTCTCGCTATTTTTTGGAGCAATAGTTTGTAAGCTTGGAGGATCTAGCGTGGGATTAAAATCATGATCAAGAGGCTTTTCAATTATTAAGTTTGTAAATAGATCATCGCCTTCAGTGCCAGGTTTTAAAAGCTCTTCCATTAACATTATGGCCCCTTCTTTGGAGATGGGCCTATTTCCAGAGCCGCATTTGGGCGAATGGACGCATGAGGGACAGCCATCATCACAGCGACAGCTTTTTACGGCTTTCAAAGTATCCTCAAGGATTTGGCGGGAGTATTTGAAGGCTTCGCGGGTTAAGCCAGCTCCGCCAGGCAGGCCATCGTAGATAAACACAGCCGAAAGGCCCAATTGTTCATGGAGAGGAATGGAAATACCACCAAAATCATTGCGGTCAGCCATAACCTGCAAAGGTAAAAGGCCAATAATGGCGTGTTCCATGGCATGAATGGAGCCCATGAAATGCAAAAAGAGGTTTTCTATGTCCAAGCGAATGGCTTCTGGAATCACATACCAGAGTCCTTCGGTTTCAAAGATTTGCGGCGGCAAATTTAAGTCATGGATGGCCAAAAGCTGGTTGGAATCGTTGTTGCGTTGCTCGTAGGCTGTAATCTGATCAATTATTTTTAAGCGGCCAAAGGAAACCAAACAACGTCCTAAGCTTACTCTTTCTTCTTCCTCCAAAATAGTTGTTGTCTTTTGGCCACGTGGGCGGGTAAACCACTTAACGCGTTCGTGCTTGGCAATGACCCGACCACTTCTTAAATCCAGGCTTTGAATAACATAGCTTTCGCCTCTATGCAGATAGACCGCACCTGGGTGGGTATCACGCATGGCGCGAAACATATCAAGGGAACCTATAATTTGACCTTGATCGTCTTCGATGCAGGCAGCTTGGCCTCCGCCACGCAAAGATATGTGCCGTTCAGGGTTTTTTTGGGTGGCTAAATAGTAGTTTTGATCTTGGGAGAGTTTCAGGCGCCCAGATTTTATGAGGGCTTCTAGAGCCTTTTGTTGGGGAGGTGTTTTAAGCCAGGGTTCATTTTTGGCCAGAGGCATCTCGGCTGCCGCACACTCCAGATGGCGTTGGGCGATGATGGGATTGTCAGGATTTAGGACAGCTTTTTCTGGTGCGCGGCTAAAGAAATCATTGGGATTGTTGGCAAAGTATTGATCTAAGGCATCGTCGCCTGCGATGATAATGACACAGGATTCACGTTTGGCCCGACCAACACGTCCCCCACGCTGTAAGGTGGACATGACAGAGCCTGGATAGCCCACCAAAATGCAGACATCCAACCCGCCAATATCAATGCCAAGTTCCAAGGCACTGGTTGTGACCACACATTTTAGTTGGCCTGAGGCCATTTTGGCTTCGATTTCACGGCGTTCTTCGGGCAAAAAGCCTGCCCGATAGGCTGAAATTTGGCCTTGGTATTTGTTGTTTTGACCAGATCCAGCCCAAATACTGATCAATTCCGTCATCTTGCGCGATTGGCAATAAACTATGGTGCGCAAATCGTTTTCTAGGGCTAAGCTTAAGAGATCAATGGCCGTTGTTGATGGGGAGAGAGTTGGGTTTAAAAAGATGAAATGGCGCGGGCCTTGGGGGGCTCCTGATTTATCGATGACTACAGGTGGATTATTTTGTGGTGCATCGATTAGTTTGGCAGCCAATTCTTTGGGGTTGCCAACTGTTGCTGTACAGAGCACATAGACTGGATTTAGGCCATAGCGTCTCACAAGTCGATTTAGGCGACGAAAGACGTGGGCCATATTGGAGCCAAAGACACCACGGTAAGTGTGGGCCTCATCTACCACAATGATCCTAAGGCCAGCTAAAAATTCCACCCACTGCTCATGCCAGGGAATGATTCCAAGATGGAGCATCTCGGGATTGGTTATCAAGACTTGCGGTGGGCTTTGACGAATGCGTTTACGTTCATTGGCCGGTGTATCGCCATCGTACAGAGCCGCTTTTGGTTGGCTTGCTTTGGGCCAATTTTTAGTTAGGTTGTTAAAAGCCTGTAGTTGATCTTGGGCTAAGGCTTTTAGGGGAAATAGATAGAGCGCATGACTGTCAGCATCGCTTAAACATTGCTCTAAGACCGGTAGATTGTAGATGAGACTTTTGCCACTAGCTGTGGGGGTTGAGACAACGATTGAGTGGCCTGCACGAATGTGATCTGTGGCTAGAGCTTGGTGGGAGTAGAGCTCGATATTTAAGGCCGATAATAGATTTTGGATCGGTTTGCTCCAACGCAAACGATTGGGGGCGCAATTGGCTTCTACCCCGGCAATTAAGCGGTGGTCGCAGATAATATCTTGGAAACGGTGTGCTTTGACGATGGTTTCCACGTAGTTGGCAACTGACATGAAGCTCTCAATGCGTTTGGGATTGGTCAGAATGAATGTTCACAATTTTAGCTGGAGCACCGCAGGCTACGGCCATGGGGGGAATATCTCGTGTAACCACACTCCTAGCACCAATAATGGCGCCACGACCAATATGGACACCTTTTAAAATGATTGTTTGCATACCGATCCAAACATAATCATCAATTTGGACCCTAGCATCATGTTGGTAACCTGGGTTAGCGGAGCGTTCTTCGCAGGGCCAGTGGTTATGAAAGTCTGAGTCAGTAATGACGCAGTTGGGGCCAATTAAGCAGCCTCGACCAAGGGAAATGGTTGTAGACCTAGCAGAGATGGATGTGCCTGAGAGTTCACAATAATCCCCAATTTCAATGACAGCATTTGGGCCAAAGACCCTAAATCTTGTGGGGGCATAAAGAGTTGCGGCTGTAGATCTACGCCAAGAGGAGATTAAAGAGATGTGCGAGCCCAAGCGTATTTTGCCAGCAGGATGGCGCAATATGCCTATGGGGCCTGTTGCTTGCACATCTTGGCCCAATTCCACCCCTAAAAGTGCTGCTTTGATTTTTAAGGCTAAAGTTCCTGAAAATCTGCCCCATTTTTCCATCGTTTTGAGTGCCAGATAGCTTAAAATGTTGGGGAGAGTTAAGCCATATTGGGAAGCTTTCGCCCAGTATTCTTTAAGTTGCATTGTGACTCGATTTAAAATAGCAAAAGTAACTAAAAAATTCAGCCTCTAAAAAGAGGTAAGAATTGTTTTGATCCTAGATTCAAAAAGTAGTTTAGAAATATCAAGGCAGAGGTAGACTTATACTGCCTCTGCCTTAAAGAAATTACAATTACATTTATATTTAAACTTACATTTTTAATTCTTATGAACTCTTATAAAACTATATCTTAGGATTTAAAGCTCGATTGATCTTAGAAAAAATTTATGGACATTTTTCATGGATATTTTTTTAGGGACATAACTTAAGATGCTTAGGAAGTTTTATGCTAAGACTTTAAATATCACAATGGGCTCTTTGGGAAGTTTTAATTCATTGATCCGTTCAATGGCAGCACTCATGGCCTGGGCTGTGGTCTCATGGGTTAAGATAACAAGTGGCACGTAGCTGGAATTACTAGTATTGGCATCAGCTCTCTGCACCACATGGGACATATTGATCTGTTCGCAGGCCATACAGCCGGCAATGTCGCGTAAAACACCTGGATAATCTTCAACCATTATGCGCATATAATAGCAAGAGGCTGCTTGACCTGGCGATAAAGTTAGTGCCATGGGCAGATTTGGTTCAAAGTAGCCTGTGTTATTGGGGGATTCGTGTCTAGCCACCGCCAAAAGGTCGGCTAAAACAGCACTGGCTGTGGGGAGATCTCCTGCACCACGGCCATGGAAGAAGAGTGAACCCGCAGCATTGGCTGTTATATGCAGGGCATTAAAGGAACCATCGACTCTAGCTAAAAGGAAATGCAGTGGTACTAGAGCTGGGAAAACCCCAGCTTCAAGCTTTGATGTCTTGGTTGTATCAGAAACTTCCCGCACTTGGCCAATCAGTTTGATGTGATAGCCTAGTTCATTGGCTAACTGAATATCTATGGCTTGTAGGTTACGGATACCCTGCACCGGAATATCGGGGAAATTGTAATGAACGCCGAACGCTAAACGGATCAAGAGACAGAGTTTGTGGGCAGTATCAAAACCATCAATGTCTAGCGAGGGATCGGCTTCGGCAAAACCTAATTCTTGAGCTTCCTTTAAGGCCGACGCAAAATCTAACTTTTCCGTGGTCATGCGCGACAGAATATAATTGCTGGTTCCATTTAAGATGCCAATAAGCGAGAAAATTCTGTTGCCTGCCAAGCTTTCTTTTAAGGTTTGGACAATGGGTATAGCCCCAGCCACACTGGCCTCATAACGTAAGAGACAGCCCTTTTCATTGGCTTTGGCAAAAAGTGGCAGACCATTTTCGGCTAAAAGCGCTTTATTGGCCGTAACTACATCTTTACCAGCATCTAGGGCTTTGGAAATTATTTGACTAGCTGTATCTTGGCCGCCGATAACTTCCACAATAGCATCAAGAGTTGGATCATCGGTTAGATCATGGAGATTGTCTGTTAAAACAACATCCGGCGGTAATTCAACTTTGCGTGGCTTATTTAAATTATGGACTAAAACTTTTTTTAAGATGATGGAGCGGCCTGTACGTTTACGAATAATATCGGCATTGTCTTTGAGAAGTGTTACCAAACCACTTCCAACAGTGCCCAGACCGGCTAAACCAATGAATAATTTATTGGGCTCAGAATGGTCTTGCATATCGTATAAATATATAGTTATATGTTAGTAGTTTAAATGATTTAATCAAGCAGACACACAAATTTTATTGCATAGCACTGCATAGATGATAAATGTTAAAATTGATTTTATTCAATTATTTAAAAATATAAATGTTATTTGCATAAAATATTGCGTTTTTCACGTAATGCTTGAACAAGCAAGCCATCTAGGGACATAATAGTCGTATAGGCATATATAGCGGTGTTCTAAAAAACTAAAAATCGAGAAATCTAGCAAAAAATTAATAATATATATTAAGATCTAAAGATAAATAGTCGGTAGCGGCATTCATGGTATTATTGCTAAAGTGGCTAACTATCTATTATCTAGCTATCTAATCGTCGAGTTATCTAGCTATTTAGCGAACCAAATCTTTTAAGACATCGCCAACTTTATTGAGAGCATCAACTAAAACATCATCGGCCACTGCATATGAAAAACGGATGCAATTATCATCACCAAAAGCAGCACCAGGCACTAAGGCCACATGGGCTTTGGTTAAAAGTTCATTGCAAATGTCGGTTGAATTTTTGATATGTTTTTTATAGCAGGTATGGACATCGGCAAAGAAGTAGAAGGCGCCGTCAGGTTTGGGGCAGATGGCAAAGGGCCAGCTATTGATGATTTCAAGGCCGAGATCTCGGCGTTTCTGGAAGGCTTGGCGCATCTTATAGACACAGTCATAGGAGCCTTCTAGGGCTGCTTGGGCAGCTTTTTGCGCTATGGAGCAGATATTTGATGTGCTATGACCTTGCATGGAAGAAATTTTAGCAATGAGATCTGGGTGAGCGGCTAAAAAACCAACTCGCCAACCGGTCATGGCAAAGCTTTTGGAGAGGCCATTTAAGACGGCCACCATTTCTGGTTTCTTTTTAAACCAGTTGATGGCACTGATACTTTCAGCTGGAGGAAAGATCAATTGCTCATAGATTTCATCGGCTAAGACAAAAATATTGTTGTCAAGAGCCCAATCCATGATTTGACTAAACTCATCTCGACTGTAGACGGCTCCTGTGGGATTGGATGGGGAGTTTAAGATTAAAAGTTTGGTTTGCTTGGTTAGGGCACTCTCAAGCATTTTGGGGGAAACTTTGAAGTTTTGGCTAGCAGTAGCTTTGACTAAAACAGGTTTGCCGCCTGCTAGTTCAACCATGTCGGGGTAGCTTAGCCAATAAGGTGTTGGGATGAGGACTTCATCGCCTGGATTTATGGTAGTCTGCAAAAAATTATAGATGCAATGTTTCCCGCCACCACCAACGATAATAGCTTCTTTGGGCACATCCACATTATGGACCCGTTTGAAATATCGCCCACAGGCTTGGCGCAATTCAGGTATTCCAGGCACCTGGGTATAGCGGCAGAAATTGGCATCAATGGCAGCTTTAGCTGCGGCACAGACGTGTGCAGGTGTTGGAAAATTTGGTTCACCAACAGCTAAACTTGTCACATCAATGCCTTCTTGGCGCATACTTAAGGCTTTACTGTTGATTGAGAGTGTCAAAGACGGTTTAATGGATTGCAAACGTTGGGCAATTTGCATAGAGCACTCCTTTTAGAATGCGCAATTTAAATGTGGCAAGTAGCTAATTATTGGGTTTAGATAAGATCAAAAATATTCTAGCAAAGCAATGCTAGAATATTATATTTTAAAATTTGGGGTACATAGCCCTATAACATATTAGGCTATCTGGTAGAAAGCAGGATGATTTGTTCCATCATCTTCAGGTGAATATAGTATTTATCTGAATTTGTTTCAAAATTAATCTTGGGATATGACAGTGTAAGATAATTGCTTAGGATAATAGATTATTACAACAGTGAGTAGTAATAGTCTAGGATAATAAATTGTGATACATTTCTAGAAATAGTCCCTTAAATAATTTCTTACTAATATTTTGGATCTATTCAAGCTGCTGCAATTCATGATTTTGCAATGTATTCAATAGCATATAGAAAGCCAACAGCTAATTCATTTCAGAATTGTATGGTAGATTTCATGTTGCCTAGTGATAAAATACCCGCTAAAAGCTATTTTTCACGATTATTTAAGGACATAACGAGATATAATATAGAATTATTTTTAGCTAAATGGGCTCGATTTTGAGAAAAATATTTTTCACTGCGTGCTGTTATGAAGTTTATAGAGGAGGTTTAGTTGATGTTAAAGCTATAAACAGAATCGTAATATGCAATTCTTGAATTTCTTATTGTGAGCCCAGATCCTTATAGCTGAACCCCAGTTAATTTCTGCCACATCTTGGAAAAAACTCATAAAGATGTATCTGCAGACAGCCAACCAGATAGGTTGTAAAGGGGGGCGTACCTGAGCTTCGTTGTTCACACAGGCGATATGGCGGGTCCTTTTAGTAATAAAATTCAAGTAATTAACGTATATCGCTGAATCCTAATAGTTTTTGCTATTAACCAGATTGTGGTTCAGCAGTAAAATGGCTGATCTTTCTATTACTGTAAACGTCAAACTTTGGGAGTCTTTCGATAAAGCCAGAGGTTTACCATAATTAATAAAAAAGCTAATGTTACCTTTTAGTTTTATGACATTTCGAGTAAATTTCCTAATGTTTCAATGGCACATGACTTGCCACCAAAGCCTATACCAAGCCCATATATTTTTAGATATTTAGTGTTATCAAATCCATCAACATATTTTTTTCGAATAATCTGCTTTGTTGCATCTTTTGCTGCGGAAAGACGTTTTTTATCGCTGTTTTCAGTCTTTTTTAATTCCATAATGACAATTGTTTTCAATTGTTTATGCGAAATAATTATATCAGAGTACCCATCACCTGTTTCTTGATCTGACTCTAATTTAATCTTATCTCTAGCAGCTACCATACTTAAGAGTCCAAGCATGAAACCATGATAAAAAAGCTCGTTTCCTGAATTCCGTATGCTTATAAATTGCCCAAGGAGTAGATTTAATATTTCTTCTGCATCATTAGCCTCATTAGCTAATAAATGTAAAAACAATTTTTCTCCCAGGTCAAGCCAAGCTGGATTTGAGCTGGCATAGATAATTTTAAGTTTTAGTTCAAAGCATTTTAAAACTTCCTTGTTTGGAATCTTTAAAAATACATTTTCATGAAGTGGTGAATCTTCTGTAAAAGTCAAATATCCAGTTTGCAAGAGAAGAGTCATACAAGTATCAAAACCCACGTCTATTTTTCCGATATCGGGGTATCTTTCAAACTCTTGCAATGTAATTTCCTGTGGCACGTTATTTAATAGCTCTTCCATTCTCTGAATGTCTTGTGTCAAATTTTCATTAACTATATTCTTAAGATATAAATTTATTGCATCATTTCCAGATGTATTAACCCAAAAAGGTTCTGGTGTAATGTTATGTTGACATCCTAAAGCTTTATCGCAGAAAGATAAAACGCTCCATGGACAAAACATATGTTCATTCCCAATACGATATCCATCGTACCAATCTCTGACAGCTTCAGCTTGTGCTGCAAGCCCACAATCATTTAGGAGTTTTTCTGTTTCAAATCTTGTAAAACCAAAAAATCCAGCGTATTTTTCATCATCTAATCCATTGAGTTTAAAGTTGTTAGCACCTGTAAATATACTTTGATGTGCGATCTTAAGACATCCTGTAACTG
>JAFSZE010000014.1 GCA_017455745.1 Desulfovibrionaceae bacterium
CTGTTAAAATTATTCACAAAGAACATTTACAGAAGATAGAAACGCATCAACAGTTAAGTCTTTTGGATATTATGTAATTTATGGATAATTATAGATTATATTGTCACTGCTTATAAATTAATTACGCCTTATATCCCCACCACATAAAGGGATGGGGTTTTACGGCGCTTTTTATAAATTTTATTCTTTTAGGGTAGTTCATGGCGGAATTAATTTTGGCTCTTGATGTGCCAACCAAACAAGCTGCTCATGCTCTGGTAGATGACTTAAAAGGCAAACTTGCTTGGTGCAAGGTTGGTTTAGAGCTTTTTACCAGCGCTGGCCCCAGTATAATTTCTGAACTTAAAGATTTGGGTTTCAAGATCTTCTTGGATTTAAAGTTTTACGATATCCCAAATACGGTAGCTAAAGCTGTTTCAGCGGCCTGCGAGCTTGGTGTTGATCTTTTAACCATCCACTGTCAGGGTGGCTTAAAGATGTTAACAGATGCTCAAGAGAGCATTGAAAAGTATAAAGCTCTTCATAAAGCTGCCCCCAATCTTTTAGGTGTCACTGTACTGACAAGCTTTGCTGATGGCCAAATGCCAGGCATTAGTCAACCTATAGCAAGCTTAGCTTATGATTTAGCTGGCCTTGCCGCCAAAGCTAACCTCTATGGCCTTGTATGTTCACCCAATGAAGTGGCGAAACTTAAAGCTAGCTACCCTATGCTGCACTATCTCTGTCCTGGTATTAGACCTAAAGGCGCAGATATAGGTGACCAAAATCGTATCTCCACACCTAAAGAGGCTATTTTGGCTGGAGCTGACTTTTTAGTAGTTGGCCGTCCAATCACGGCTAACAAAAATCCAAGGCAAGCTTTGGAAGCCATTTTGACTGAAATGGAAGAAGCTTTGCAAAAATAACTAAAAAATGTGCTAAATTTTGCCTATTTTTAAATTTGCCACTTGCTTTTTAGAATTTTGCTATTATTTTGATCGTAAGTGCGTCAACTGACTTTAAGATCTTGTTAGACCAACGACATTAACCTCAGCACCTTGCTAGAAATAGTTAAGCCAATTTTGGAGTAAAACATGGCCGAAGGCACTCATTCTTCACAAAATTCTTCTGGTTCAACCAGCATTCATGGCGTCTTTTCTTCCCAAGAAGTACGCAAAGTTGGTACAGGTACAACGACCAGAAAAAGTGTCCACAAGACCTTTTGGTTTGTGGAACAACATGATGATGAGATCGTTTGTCAGCCATTAAATACTCATTATGTACCTAGTGGCCCCAAGCGCACCATCACCTTGGATGAGCTCTTGGCCAAATTCGCCCCTGAACCTGAATTTTACCAAAGCTCAGTCTTCCCCAAGATGCAGCAGCTCAATAAAAAGATTGAGGAAGGTGATGAGCACCGTGAAAAGGGTGAAACCTTTAGTGCTGAGCATGAATATCAGAATGCCTTAAAAATTGATTGCGACAATGTGCGAGCCAACTTTGGCATTGGCCTAACCTACCTTGAACGTGGCGACAAATCTAAGGCTCAAAATATTTTTGATCGTTTGGTTAAGCTTGAAGGTGCCTTTGAAGAAGAACATAAGCACCTCTTTAATGAATTTGGCATCCAGTTGCGCAAAAACAACATGGTGGCAGAAGCTTTGGCTTACTATGGGCGAGCCATAGAAATAACCAAGACCGATGAAAACCTCTATCTGAACATGGCCAGAGCCCAGTTTGAAAACCATGACATCGACAAATGCTTGGAAAACCTCTTTCTAGCCCTGCGCTTAGCTCCTACCCACGACGTATCCATAAAATTTTTGGGCTGGCTCTTGCACAAACGTCTCGTACCTGAAGAAAGAAGGGATGAGGCCAATCGTCTCTTATCCTTTGCCCAGCAAATTGGTATTACGCCAACAGCTCAAATCGAACCCGTAGCGCCTAGCTTAGATAGTGCAACTATCGATAGCTTAAACCAAGAGCTTCCAGAGTAGTAATCCTTTTTTCCGCGCCTTATCCTCCGCGCTAAAAACGCGGTGCTCCAAGGCGCTCTTATTTTCTTTTGCTATATGCTTTTTGTCTTCCTATAGACTTTTACTCGTCCGTGCAGTGCCTGTATTTTTTTGTTTTGGATTTTATTTTTTTAGTTTGTTACTTTCTGCATTCTTGGATTCTTAGGTTTTATATTATTTTAATTTTAAAATATTTTTCTCCAACATAAATTTTGCTAAACCTAGATAACAATATGTAACAAGAAAAACAGAAAAAAGAAG
>JAFSZE010000128.1 GCA_017455745.1 Desulfovibrionaceae bacterium
CATTCAGGTGGGTGCCAATCCAAATCGAGAAAGCCTCATAAAATCGACATTTTAGATTATATGTAGAAACTTTTTATGCATTTTCTGGTCGGCAAAGGCGCAGAAAATCAACCTCCTTTTGCCCCCACCTGAATGGTTACCATGAACCTTTAACAAAGTGGAAAATATGCAGAACCTAATCTGAAATCGGCTTAGAAAAGCACGGTAGGATTGACACCACCGTTAGTCTTATTTAAGGCTAGCCTAGACCAATAAGAGTAGCCCGGAAGGTTAAGGAACATTGGTAAAGGGAACAAAAGAGCCGTTATGAGCCTGATCTATACTGAATGAAGAGCTCTGTGATACAATCGATGAAAGTACGAACATAAACGCAGTAACGCCAGAACTAATACTCGATAGCTATAACATATACAACGCATACAAACAAGTAAAAGCAAACACAGGCGCATCAGGTACAGACGGGATACGGGTGAAAAGCTTCAACCACACATTGATGCAAATTCTGGTAGAATGTTTAATTTTCTAATTTAAAAGATCGTTCCTTAATTTGGATATTTAAATCATTAATAACATGACTTTTCTTCTTCCAATCAAGCGATGATCTTATTATTGAAATTTCTGAATGTGAAAAAATGCGTCCTATAAGATCAGCATCCAATTGAATATTTAGCTCAGATAATCTTTTAGCCAATTCAGCAATATCATTGGGAGTAGCTTCTAGCTGTGGATTCCCCAATAAAGCAGCAAAAGTTCTAACATATAACTCATCTGAACGAAGTTGCCTTATAAATGAAAATATAGAACTGCCAGTAAGCATCAAATCTTCGATAACTACAATTTGAGAATCTTTTAATAACGATGTATCAGCAATCTTTTTATATTTTTTGGGTGTAAAAACTCGATCATAATCATCCATGAATTTACTTAATCCCAATTTTTCTGGAACATAAAAATTTCTTCCGGAATAAAATTTTGCCGAAAAATAATTAGCAAGTCGTTCTCCTAAAACTTCTGTAATCATATTTTTGCCACTACTAGAAGGAACTGATAAAAATACAATTTTTTCACTAAGATCTAAAAGTTCTTGCAATTCATTGAATGATTTTGTTTTCCAAAATTTATCCAATAGCTTGTTCGCTGCTTCAATATCACCGCCCTTAGCATCATCCCAGTCTTTAAGTTTACATACATTGCTTGCATTATGAATTACAACTACACCCTTACCATGATTTATGAGATGTGACCTATCCTGTATATGCATATCTTGTACCCGCATATTTTTTATACGTGCATATTCACATACACTACTTTAATTTCTAAAATTTCTATCATGTAAAATCAAAATTTTTAGCTTTAGTGTTTTTCATTGCAATTTTTTATTGACATGAAACCGTAATTGACAAGACATAAACGATAAACATTTTTCTAATTTTTAGACAGTAACTTACTTAGTGCTAGATAGCTTAATTTCTTGATAGATAGTTTAATTTCTAAAACTTATCTTACAAGACAACAATTTGCTTAATTCAAAAGAGATCAATAAGTCACTAAAATAAAAATGTGGAAAAACTTTCGGCTAAACCACCCAAAGATAAATATTATACAAAAAAAGCCTAGACCCCGCAAAGTCTAGACTAAAAATATACCTGTTAATCAAAAATAAAATCAAAAAGATTACCTAAAACAAATGACAGGCCACAAAATGATCATCAATTGGTCGTAATTTGGGCAACTCTTTTTGGCAAATAGCCTTGGCCTTTGAACATCTAGGGGCAAAAGGACAACCTTTAGGCATGGCCAAAAGTGTTGGCACAGACCCTGGTATAACAGGCAAGCGTTTGGTCTTGGCATCAAAATTGCGCAAGGAGGCCAAAAGCAATCCTTGGGTATAGGGATGAATGGGATTGGCAAAGAGGGAACTTGTTTTGGCCTCTTCAACCACAATACCGGCGTACATGACACAAACGCGGCTAGCAAAAGTTTCAACAGCAACTAGGTCATGGGAGATCATTAACACTGCCAAGCCACGCTCATGACTCTGCGCCACAATCAAATCCAAAATCTGCTGGCGCATGGTGCTATCCAAAGCAGTTGTGGGCTCATCAGCTAAAAGTAGGCTTGGATCACAGGACAAAGCCATGGCAATCATCACCCGTTGCCTTAAACCACCTGAAAGCTGATGGGGATAACTTTGTAAACGCCTTTCGGGCTCTGGAATGCCCACCTGGCTAAACAAGTGGCTAGTTTTTTCATAAGCAGCTTGAACACTCATGTGTTTATGCTTAACCAAAACTTCAACCACTTGTTCACCACAGGTCAAAACAGGATTCAAGGCCGTCATGGGCTCTTGAAAGATCATGGCCATTTGTGAGCCACGAATACCTTCAAGCTCAACTTCCGGCAAACTCAACAAATCTTGCCCTTGAAAATAAATAGACCCAGAGATTTGGGTATTTTCAGGCGGTAAACGTAAAATAGCCCGACCAGTCAAACTCTTGCCACAGCCTGATTCGCCAACCAAGGAGACAATTTCGCCAGGCCAGAGGGTCAAATTTACACCACGTAAAGCTGGCCAAAGAGTCTTCTCAAAGCTGAAGCTTAAGGAAAGGTCCTTTACGATTAACAGGGCATCACTTTTTGACATGATTGTTGCGGAAATTTATGTAGGCATCGCGCATGGAAATGTAGGGATCAATGGCCGCACCAGTGAGATCTTCATAAAGCGGTAAGACCCTATCCAAGGCATTGAAGCGTAAGGTTAACTTGGTCGCCCATGAGACCCACCACGGTTCTAAATAAGTTGCTGGATTGGCGAACCAATCGCCAACGGCGCCAACCGTTTCACGCAAGGAAGATGGACCAAGGAACGGCCAAACAATATATGGACCGTGACCTATGCCCCAGGCACCGAGTGTTTGACCAAAATCTTCGCCAATATCATCCATGGGCACAATGGTTTTCTTTTTACTGGCTGGATCAGCAAATCCGGCTGAACACATGGTGTTCATCATAAAACGACTAAATTCTACACCTGCACCTTTGAAGCGGAACTGCAAAAGATTATTAATAAATCGGACTGGGAATAATGTATTGTGCAAAAAATTCTTTAAACCTGTACGCACAGGCTTTGGCGTGATATATTCCCACCCGCGATATACAGGCTTAGTCACTTTAAGATAAAATTTATCATTAAACCTAAACCAAAATCTGTTCCACTTTTCCCACGGATCATAAACAGGTGTCTCGACTACAGTATCATAGTCATCCAAATCATCGGTCAAACTGACATCTTTGGGTGCATCGCCACTATTCATGCCACGTGAGCGTACAATAAAAGAGCCCTGCGGAAAAATAGCGTTTACAGCCTTTTGATTTGCAGTCAAAGTCTTTTGGATGTCCGATTTAGGAATAACAACAATAGCGCCTTTGGCAAAAAGATCACCGGCTTTAGGTGCAAAAAGGACGTTTTGAATCTTTGCATTTGGACTATGCTTATCTTTAGCCCAAACTGCCTGGCTGAAAGTCAAAAGGAGTGTTAGAATCAAAAAAGTGCTGAAAACTTTATGATTTAGCATGACTCGTCTTGGCCTCATTGGCCTTAGATCTGATGCGTTCGATAAGCTGCTCTGGTGTTGATGAATTCAAAATATCTTGGAATTGGCTGCGATAATTTTTGACCAAACTAATGCCTTCAACCAAAACATCATAAACTTTCCAGGTACCATCTTTGGGCAGCATTCTGTAGGCCACCGGAATCTTTTTACCACCCTTCATGGCGACAACAGTCATAATCTCAGTCCGGTCTTTGCCAGAACGTTCGCCAGCATAAGAGATCTGTTCGCCATTGTAGCCATCAATCTTATTGACATAGGTATTGATCAAAAGATCGCCAAAGGCTTCGCTAAAATCCTTCTGCTGGGCCGGTGTAAATTGACGCCATTTAGGACCAACTGTCCGCAGCGAAAATTCATAAAAGTCAAAATTTTGTTTAACAATGACAGCAATCTTCTCACGTTGGGCTGACCGTGTTTTGGGATCAGCATAGGCTGGACTTTTAATTAGATCCAAGACCTGATTTAAACCACCCTCCAAAGCTTGGCGAGGCTCAATGGCCCACGCTTTCTGCACCAAACACAAAAAGAACAAAATAAGGATTAATGCCTGCAGTTTAAAGTGGCGCACTACACACCTCCGAAAGCGTATTTGCCAAGCAGTGATTCAATATCAACCGCAGATTGGGTATCCTGAATTTCTTCCCCATGAGCCAAAATCGTCTCCGAGCCTCCGCGTGACAAATTTACATATTTATCACCGATCAAACCGCTTGTTTTAATAGACGCTATGGTATCATCGGAAAGCTTAAAATCTTGTTTAAGTAAAAGATAAACAACAGCTTGGGTCCGCATGGGATCTGGATCAATTTCAATCTTTGAGACCTTTCCAATGGGCACCCCAGCCATCTCCACATCTGCGCCTGTACGCAAGCCGGACACAGACTCAAAACGGGCTTTAAGTAAAAAGCCCTCTTGGCCAAATACATCCATTTTGCCTAGTCTAATCGTTAGATAAGCTACACAGATGAGACCTAGCAGGACAAAGACTCCAACCAGGGTTTCACGAAAACTATTCACCCAAAACTCTCCTGCGACTTAAGAGGAGTAAAAAACAAGATATATGGCAATTTTCTAAAATAAAATCAATATTACCAAATAATACGTTAAATTTGCAACGATTTAGAGAAAGAGATTGTTAAACACTAACCTAAGACTAAAATATTACCTATAAAAGACCTTCTTTATCATTAGCGAACAACTTCATATTTTATCTAGACTTTATAAAAATCTCCCTTCTATTTTATATAGCATAGTTATTGTTGAATCATTTGGATTAAAAAACTCCATAAAAAGTATGAAATGATTCATACCACAGATATTTTTGATTATCAAGTAATTTAGAGACTTACAATTTATATTATCAACATATTAGCGCAACTAACCATCTATTTTTCTTAAAATTATAAAAACTATTAAAGCTAAAATTATATATATCTAGTCATCTGTCTAATGATTTAAGTAACAAAACGTTCCAAGACATTGTATCCATATCGACAATTTCTTTTAAAATAATTTTAAAATGTTCTATTGACCCATCAAACAACTCGCTTATAGCTCGGATATGAACTAAACCTTTATCATCACGTATGATTTTTTTTATTTCTATTGGCTCTATAGCGCCAAGATCTGATCCGCCTAAAAGAATAGTATCGCCAACGATATCAAATCTATCAGTTGAAATATTCTTTATAGTTTGCTCTGAAAGATAAGATCCAAGGACATTTTTTAAGACTCTTTGGACAGATTTTATGGGGATTATAGCGCGGTGACCATGGTCGGTTTCATGTAGAGTATTATAGCTAACATAATTATTGTATAAGAAGAATACACCAAAAATTACTTGATCTTTAATAGACAAGGGACTATTAATCATATCAATGGTATCTGTATCAAGCACAGTAATATAGCCACAATATGTTTTATTAATTAAATCTTCCATCCGTTTTATAGAATTCGCATCATATTCATTAGCAGCATTTGCACTCTGAGATAAAAATAAGACACAACAAATAAGACAAATAAAAGATAGAATCTGACAAAGAATACTATACAATCTTTTCATAAACTATCAAGACATCCTAAAAATCTAACAAGTTGATTAAACATTTTCTATTCCTAAACTTATTCAAGTTGCAAATTTTACATTTTAAAAGCAATCAGATATCAAAAAAATGACCGCATATAAAAAATAACGACACATCAATGGTGAGGGTCAACAAGAAAAAACTTCCTTTTTTTTCACCATAAGATAATTATTATACAATCCTCTTCTCTTCACTTCTCTTCATTTCATTTCGTTTCACTTCTCATCAATTAACACGATTAACACCAATTAAAAACAATCAATATCATATCAATTCATTTTACTCCAATACAATCTATCTCAACCCACATCAATCTACCTCAATCCAAATCAACCCACTTCATTCCATTCAATAAACTAGCCTTCTACCTAGCAAACCAGTTATTCAACGCCTTATCAATCTCTTGATCCATTTGATCAAAGCCAGAAAACTCATTATCTCCCCCTTCTCGTTCCAAAAAGGCTCTTAAATATGGATCATCTGTGGCTAAAAGATCCTCAAGACTGCCTTGAAAGAGACACTCACCTTCACCTAAGACCAGAACGTATTGTGCGATGCGCTTTAGGCTAGCTAGATCATGACTCACAACAACCATAGTTATTTCAGGAAACTTGTCATGGAGGCTTAAAAGCAAATCATCCATGCGGGCGGCAGTAATAGGATCTAGCCCCGAGGTGGGCTCATCACAAAGCAAGACTTTAGGCTTAGCAATGATGGCGCGAGCTAGTCCTGCCCGCTTCCGCATACCCCCTGAAAGTTGATTGGGGAAAAAATCACCAAAATTTTCCAAACCAACAAGCTTTAAAATCCTTTGGGCCTCAGCAAAAATTAAGCTTTTGGGAATGGCCAAATGCTCGGTTAAAGGCAGAGCCACATTCTCCAAAACCGACATGGCACCTAAAAGGGCGCCATCTTGGAATAAAACCCCAAGACGCCTGCGCACCTTGCGCCAATCTTGGCTGCTCAAATTCTGCAGATTATGTTCACCAAGGGTTATGGTGCCAGTCAAAGGTCGATTTAAGCCAATAATATGACGCAAAAGGGTGGATTTACCGCAGCCAGATCCACCTAAAATCACCGCGATCTTGCCAGCCGGTAAGGTGGCCGTCAAATGCTGCAAAACCAGATGCTCTCCATAGCCAAGAGTAACATCATGAAAAGCTATAGCCCAGGGGCTACTTTGATCAAAATCCATGGTCACCCCTACAAAAGCACGCTGGTTAAAACATAGTCACTAGCCAAAATTAAGACACAGCTAATAACAACAGCCGATGTGGTGGCATTACCAACTGCCTCAGGCCCCACACTATCCACGCGCAAATGGGTAAAATAGCCTTGATAACAACAGACGGTTGAGACAAGTAAACCAAAGACAATGGCCTTTAAAAAACCTCCCCCCACATCAACCATCGTAACCGATGAGGCAATCCGATAAAAATAACTGCCCTCATTGATGCCTAGCATCAAGACACCCGTCAGATAGCCGCCAATAATGCCAATAACATCAAAAATGGCTGTTAAGAGGGGAAACGCAATTAAGGATGCCAAAATCCTTGGGCTGACCAGATAGGCCATCGGATTTATATCCATCACATCCAAGGCATCAATCTGATCTGAAATACGCATAACGCCTATTTCTGCAGCCATGGATGAACCGGCCCGACCGGCCAACATAATGGCTGTCAACACAGGCCCCAATTCACGCAAAAGCGACAAGGAAATGGCTGACCCCAAAAGCCCCACCGATCCAAACTTGACCAGAGTATAGTAGCCTTGCAGTCCCAAAACCATGCCGCAAAAAATGCCAATCAATAAAATCACAAAAAGTGACTGCCAACCAATGGCATAGATTTGACGCCTGGTACGGGCAAACATTTTGCGGGTACTTAAAATTTGCGCCAAACCCTGAAGCATAAAGATGGTCGCTCGGCCAATGGCATTGACATTTTTGATTGTCGCCTGCCCTAAAAATTGCAGGAATCCTTTGATCATCATCTGCCCTGCCTTTTATCCGACCGTGTAGAATTTTTGCCGCCATCCAAACTTTTGCTCGTGATAATGATCCACTTATGGATGCCAAGACCTCTAGACTTAGCCTTCATGGCTGCAGCTTCGTTCGTTGTCCCACGGAAGGTCACAACTACCCTGTAGACTTTGCCAAAAAGCTGCGGTTGAGCATTTAAGCCTCGCGCCTGACACTTTTTGCTCATGCTGACAGCATCGCTTTCACGGTGAAAGCTAGCCACTTGATAGCGCACTTCATAGCGTGGCTCTTTGGAATCAGCTTTTTTCTTAGGCTCTGGCTCTTTGACCTGCTCTTTGGGTGTATTCTTTGGAGCCTCTTTTGCTTGCTCATTTTTTACCTGGGGCTGATTACCCCAGGCTGCAACGCTCTGGCCTTGTGGGCGTGTGAAAGGATGCACAGGCTTAGAAACATCTTCTTTAGGTTCCACATCTTTATCTTTGCTGCTAGGTTCAGGTGTAGCAGCTTCGACTTTTTCTTTGGCCTCAGTGAGCACAGCAGGCTTGGCTTTGGCACCTTGCTCAGCTACCACTTTCCCTCCGCCAAAGATGGGCAAACTGTTTAATCTCGTCCCCGGATCTTCACCGCGCCCAACCAAAAAGCCCATGAAAAAAGACCAACCAAGAGTCAGCGTTACAATCACAATGCCAATAACCAAGATTGGCATAGAAATATGGATCATGAAGCGCTTTTTGGTTGAGTCAGCAGGCTTAGCCAAAGTGCGCAATTTATCGAGCAGTGACATGAGGATCTATTGCTTTATTAAGATGGTTTTTAGTAGTTGTTTTTGATAGTTTTTCAAACAGTTAAATCGATATATTTTACAAATCAATCATCTATCAATCTTAGAGATTAATTTTAAAAATTAATCTTGCAAATTGATCATACAAACTAAATTCTAGATCAGGCTTAAACATTTACAGACTAAATACTCAAGATACAAGGCTCAAGACTCAAAGCTTACAACTTAAAACTTAAAACAAGATGTATATATAAGACATAAGATGTCGGATATAAGATATAAGGCACAAAATACAAAATATCAGATATTAGATACAAGATGCAAAAAATATCGACCATCATTTATAAAAAAATACAGTGGGGTAAAAATTTAACGTTTAACACTTAAGACTCACCAACACTTAACACTTAGCATTTAACATTCAATATTTTGTATTCAATTTTTAGTTTTCAGTTTTAAGTTTTCAATATTTAGTGTTCAGCATTCAGCATACAGAATTTAGCATAATATGCAAAACTAACTTGACACTCCCAACTAGACCATTGCATTTAATCTTAGCTTTAAAAACAAACTTACTTCAAGTTATTAGCAAACGATTTTAAAACATATTGTTCAGACGTCCAAACAGTAGCGAAAAAACAGTAAAAAGCAGTAGAAAACAAAAAAAGATCGAGATGGTAGCAAATATTTTTAAAGACCTACCATCTTCTTACCTGATATATTTTTTAAGCCCAAAATTATCTAGAGCATTTGCTCTGGGGCTTCAACTCCCAAGATGCCTAAGCCATTCTTTATAACCTTGGCCACAGAACGCAACATGGCTAATCTAGCCAAAATCAAATCCTGATCGCTTGTGCCCAAGATCTGCTGCTTGGCATAGAAACTATGCACAAGACCGGATAACTCCATAAGATAACGACTGACATGATGCACGCCCAAAACTTTGGCTGCACTGGCAATAATCTCGGGATACTGGGCCTCTTTTTTCAAAAGGGCTAAATCATCATCTAAGCTTAAGTGTTTTAAAATATCGGCGTCAATTTTGTCTGGCAAAACAACACCCCGTTCAACAGCACGCCGCAAAAGCCCGCAAATTCTTGCATGCGCATACTGCACATAGTAGACGGGATTTTCCATATTTCTGGTACGCACCAAATCCAAGTCAAAATCTAAGGGACTATCGCTCTTCCTGGACAAAAACATAAATCTTGTGGCATCAACGCCAACCTCTTTGACCACATCGTGGAGTGTCTCAAAGGTGCCAGCTCTTGTGGACATACTGACGGGCTTGCCATCTTTAATTAGGTTCACAAGTTGGATTAAAACCACATCAAACGACTCTTGCGCCCGGTTCATGGCAGAAATAGCGCCACGCATTCTAGGAATGTAGCCATGGTGATCGGCACCCCAGACATCGATTAACCAATCATAACCTCTGGCATACTTGTTGTGATGATAGGCAATATCCGAGGCAAAGTAGGTTAACGAACCATCTGATTTGCGCAAAACACGATCCCGATCATCGCCAAACTGCTTAGCCTTAAACCAGTAGGCATGATCCTGTTCGTAGGTTAAACCTTCGCCATCCAAATATCTAAAAGCATCATCCACAGATTTATCTTCAACCAGCGACTTTTCCGAGAAAAATCTATCCTGATAAACCCTAAAATCAGCTAAATCCGCCACAATGCCATCCAAAATACTCTGCATGGCAAAGAGATAACATTTATCTTTAGCCTCATCTGGATCAAGACTTAAAAGATCTGGCATTTTGGCTAAACAATTTTTAGCTATGTCAATAATATAGTCGCCGCGATAATACTCTTCGGGAAACTCTACGTCTAAACCTTGAAGCTCTCTGGCTCTCAACCAGACAGATAAGCCCAAAAGGCGCATCTGACGACCGGCGTCATTTAAGTAATACTCGGTATCAACAGTGTAGCCAGCAGCTTTTAGCAATCTAGCTAAACTATCACCTACGGCTGCACCACGGCCATGGCCCACATGCAAAGGTCCGGTGGGATTGGCTGAAACAAACTCCACCAAAACTTTTTGTCCAGCTCCAAGGCTCCCTTCGCCATAATGATCGCCTAAAGCTTCAATGTCGGTCACAACGCTTTGCCAAAAACTTGGTGCCAAGGTGACATTACAAAAACCAGGGCCTGCGGCTTCAGCTTTGGCAATAAGCTCACTTCTCTGCATAAGCTCTTGGGCTAGAGTGTTAGCAAGCTCTCGCGGATTTTTTTTCAAGGGTTTGGCCAAAAGCAAAGCCATATTGGTTGAAAGATCACCGTGTTTGGGATCTTTCGGTGGCTCGATGACAGTTTTTTCGGGCCAGGTCCACTTCAGATTCTCAACGCATTCAGCTAATACCCGGCGCAAGGCCTCATTTGCCAACATGTTCAATGCTCCTGACAACAAGTCAAATTTTTAAAAGTGTTCCTGTTTTGTTAAATTGGTTAGGCGTTGGCTAATTTTGCTTCTGCACATAATCTTGCAGCGTTGTATAGTCAGTCACCTCAGAACTTGTGCAACCATCTTGGCTTGGAATGGAGGCAAAAACAAGCTTAATCAAAAGCGCTTTGGGCCCAACCTCAAGCCAATCCCTAAAACCAGCCGCATATTGTTCGGTGGCCGCTTTTTGGAAAAAGACAGATGAAACCATCTGCTTCTCCATCTTGGCCAAAATTTTGGCCGCACTTGTTTCTGGCAAGCCATCCACATTGCCATAGACTGGACAGATGGCATCATGCCAATCAACTTTCTTAAAAATCGTCACAAATTCGGCATTGGCCTCGGCCATCATTGGAGAGTGGAAAGCGGCACTAACTTTAAGCACCATGCCGCGACCTTTATTGTTTTTAGCCGCCTGACAGGCCAAATCAATGGCTTTTTTTGTCCCGCTAAGAACGATCTGTTTGGGCGAATTAAAGTTGGCTAAGACCAACAGATCATTGGTTTCAGCCCGAACTTGCTCCACAATTTCGGTCACCTTTTCAGGCGTAAGCTTAACAATGGCCGCCATGCTCCCCGTACCATGAGGATCAGCTTCGGCCATAAGCCTACCACGCAACGAGACAACTTTTAAGACATCTTCAAAACTTAAAACCCTAGCTGCGGCTAAGGCCGCAAATTCTCCTAGGCTATGACCAAGAGTGGCCGCTGGCGTAACTTTATCCGCCAACTTGCGCCAAAAATTTAACTGCACACAAAGTAGGGCCGGCTGCAAAACTTTGGTGTCGTTCATGTCATCATCAGATCCGCCCCAATAGATCTCGCGCAAAGGCTGGCCCGAAATTTGCTCGGCCTTTTTCCATAAATCCATGGCCGAAGAGTCAGCTTCAGCCAAATCCCGCCCCATGTTGGCACACTGCGAACCTTGACCTGGGAACAAAACAACTGGGTTATTCATCTGCTCTCCTTAGGGAAAGATTATCGAGATTCAAGTTATGGCGCAAGAAGCCTAGAAGATAAAGAAACCTATCAATAGGTTTAGAAAACTTCTTGAGCAGAGATAAAGGCGAAAAAGAATCTTTGCTGTTAATTTTAAATTAAATACAAATTAATATTATCTTATTCGCACAAACAAAATATTTCAGATTTAAACAAAAAATACACTTGTAGATGTTTTGCTTCCAGATCATGGCTGATTTACAGCTAAACTACAATCTAAAAAATACTCTACAAAATAAAATTACAGTTAAAACAGCGTACAATTTAGGTTTGACAAGACCAAAAGATAAAAATCATTTTATAGATGCTAATTCTATACTTTGATATTCAATTATTTTTTCTGGTTATAATAAGTCTTCATAAATGATAAAGTCAAATTTAGATGAGAAAAAAAAATAAAAGCAAACTATATATTTCGCTTCAATCGCAATATTGGAACAAATCGAATTGTTCCAGAGTTACAAGACAGACATACGCAGATATGCGTGTTTCAAAATATGGCAGAAATGTAATATGTATTTTTTCTAGCCAATTAGCTTAAGTTATGCCAAATAAAAATATCGATTTAAGCTTTTATAGCTTAAATTCTAACTTGCTTTTTATACTTAGAGATTTTATATTAAAGGCGAATGCTTGGCATAAGTTTAGCTAAAACTTTGATCTTAAGCAAAAAATTTTTCTAGCCTTAAAAAGTCTCTTTAAAAATTTATTACATCAAAAATGATCAATCTAAGATAAGCGTCAAAGCTCAAACTAGCCACTAATATCAAGCAAATAAAATTCTAAACTCAAAGTTTAACTTTAGAATTTTTTAAATCTTGCCATAGAATGGCTTGGGGGCTAAAAATCGTAAAAAAATGGATCTTCTATGTCTATCCTAAAAGCCGATCTTCCAAGCCTTAATGCCCTACTGCCTCGTGGTGTGCAGTTAGACGAGCAGTCTTTGGCCAAATTAAAAATCTATCTTACGTTTCTAACCAAATGGAACAAAGCTATTAATTTGACAGGTCCCAAAGACGCCGACAGAATCTTCAATGAACTTATTTTAGATAGCTTCTATTTAGCGCAATTTTTACAAACCCTCCCCCTGGCAGAAAATCCCAAGTGCTATGACTTGGGCGCTGGAGCCGGGTTGCCTGGTATTCCCTTACGCCTTGTTTGGTCCATGGGTAGCTATACCTTAATTGAAATTAAGACCAAGCGAGCCCTCTTTTTAGCCCAAGTCTTGGCTAATCTAAAGCTCCTTAATACTTTTTACTACCAGGGCTCTTTTCAAGATTATTTCAAATCTAAAAACAAAAGCGCCGACTTAATTGTAAGTCGCGCCTTTTGGCCTTGGCCAAAGCTAGCCAGCCACATTGAACCAATTTTAGCCCCAAAAGGCATCTGGATTGTCTTGACCAAAAACCCTTATGCAGAGGCTAGTCTGGCTAAGTTAGAGCTAATAGCAAGCCAAAGCTATCAATTGGCCAACAGTACACGCTTCTTCTGGGCCCTTAAAGCCAAAGATCCAAAACCAAACTCTGACAATTAGGCCGCAACAATCTTGACTTGGCTAACTTAGCCCAAAAATCCTAAAGCACCATTATGCCACAAGCCAATTCCCTAAACAACAAATCCTACCTAGTCAGAGGGCTTCTTTTTGGCCTAATCACCTTTGCCCTGGCCTTAATCCTTCGCCTTGGCGAATGGTCGGCCTGGCAAGATCCAGAATTTCGTCTAGGCCAAGAATGGTTATTGGCCACCCACGACGCCTATCACTGGGTCGCTGGGGCGGAAAACTTTGGCTTAGCTAACGATCATCCCATGGCCTTGATGCTCAAAGGCTTAGCTGCAAGTCTAAATACCGAGCCTGCCAATGTGGCCTTTTGGTTTCCCATGATCCTGGCCAGCCTAGTTTCGGTGATTGTCTTTCTCTGGGTCTGGGCTTTGGGCAGTATGGAGGCTGGCATTGCTGCAGGATTGATTACCTCTATCTCTCCAGGCTTTTTGGCCAGAACTCTTTTGGGCTTCTACGACACAGATCTAGTAACTCTTTTCTTCCCGCTCTTAATAACGCTTATTCCAGCTACCTGGGCCATGCGCTACATGATCTTGCCCCATAAGGTGCTAAAAAAAATGCATTTTTTTGCTGGAAGCAAAAAAGAGGCAAACACAGATCAAGTTCAAGAGGCGCATCCTAGCAAAAATACCAGTAGCTTTTTAAACCCCAAAAGCAATCCCCTACACTGGGGCTGGATTTTGCTTCTAACTATCTCAGGAATCGTTTCTTGGTGGACCCAAGCCTGGCATTCGGTTTTTCCATATCTAATCCGCTACAATTGCCTTTTACTTGGCGCCTTGGCCATCTTCATGGCCAAAAAACACAAACGCGGACTTTTTCTTCTAGGTGCCTTAGCCTATGCCTGGCCCACATTGCTTGGTCCTTGGGCTAGCCCCTTGGCGCTTATTTTAATTATCGCCAACCATCCCAAATGTCGGGCCCTCTTACGCCTACTGACCCATCCAATCGTTTTAACCCTGGCCACTTTAAGCGTTTTGGGCCTCACTGTTCAAGGGGATATCTACACAACAATTCTAAACCACATCAATGCCTACGTTAAGCAGTCTGCTGATACCAAAGAAGCTCTAGCTGTAAGCCTAGCTTACCCCTCTGTGGCTCAATCCATCGTTGAAGTGCAGGATTTAAATTTTGCCACCCTGCTCTCCTACTTCCATCCCTGGCCTGAAGCAGCTTTTTTGGGCTTAATGGCCTTTGGTATTGTTGTCATCTTACGCCCTGGAGCTCTTTTTCTCTTCCCCCTAGCTGCCTTAGCCCTGCTTAGCACCAAACTTGGCGGACGCATGGTGATGTTCGGCGCCCCCATCATCGGCATAGGTTTGAGTTTACCGCTCTATTGGTTTTTGGAACGCGTTGTGCGCTCAAAATTGCGCGGTATGTGGGCTGGAATATTAACCTCTCTGCTCTTAATTGCCGTCTTAATCCTGCCATTTATTGATTTGATCCCAGCCATGTCCCAAGGGCCCATGATCAATCGCCGCCATGCTGAATGTTTAAGACGGGCCCAAGATATTACACCTAAAGACGCCTTGCTCTGGGTGTGGTGGGATTGGGGCTACGCCGCCCACCATTTTGCTAAACGCCAGACTATCTGTGATGGCGCCCAACACGCCGGACCGTCCCTCTATTTACCGGCAGCAGTTTTTGCCACGGACAATCCCCGCTTTGCCCGTCAACTTATCCGCTATACAGCCCAAAAAGGCAATGAGGCTGGGAATGTCTTGGCAGGCTTAGGGCCACTGGAGGCCCAAGCCTTGATTGAAAAACTGCACTCCCCCAAAACGCCTTTGATCAAAACCAAAGAACGAATCTTTATTTTAACCAGTTTTGAGATGCTTAGACTGGGCTTTTGGATTAGCAACTTTGGTAGCTGGAATTTTGTCGGCCAAAAAAGCGAAGGCGGAGCACTATCCATTGTGCCCCAGAGCCTATCATATCGACTTGATACAGGCGAAGTGCGCTTGGAAGATGGTCTAAACAGCGTTTATGCGGCATCGATCAGTGTCTTTGAAGAAACGGGCATTACGCGCAAAAACTATGTGGAAGAGTGGTTTCGCACCCACCAAAAAGCCACACTCAAAGAACAGCAGGATTTCTTAAACAAAAGACGCAATGTCCATTTCCTCTTCAACAAAGTCACAGGCGAAAAAATCGCCGTGGATGAGAGGATTGCCCACTCGCTTATGATTAGACTTTTGACCTCCAATCCTCAAGACTCAAGTCTTTCACCATATTTTAAACTGGTCTACGACAATGTCTTTGCCAGAATCTATGAGGTGCTCTAAAAGCGATTTGCTCAAGATTTTGAAAAATTTGGCCAGCCAAAACTTAATCTTTGGCAGAATTTAGGCCAGCACTCTAAAGCTATCACCAGGCTTAACTATGCCTCCGCGCAAAATCCGACAAAAGATACCTTGCTTAGGCATCACACAGCTGCCAACCTGCTTGGCAATGGCACAGCCAGAATGGCATTCTTTACCAATTTGGGTTAGCTCAAGCTCAATTGTATCGCCAATCAAAAAATGAGTACCAACTGGTAAGGTATGTAAACTCACGCCTTCTGTGGTAATATTTTCAGCAAAATCGCCAGGATTAACATCAACACCCATTTTACGCATAGCATTGATTGACTCTAGCGCTAAGAGACTTAGTTGGCGATGCGTACCGTCAGCATGCACATCGCCTTCCATACCCCAATTTTCCTTCAAAAGCGCTTGCTCTTGATTGACCTTTTTCTCACCTTTCTGCTTGCTTAAAGAAACAGCCACCACGCGCATAAGTACTCCTAAAATTTTATGATCACATTAAGATCAAATTGTAAATATTTATGATTAATAAATTTATATTTAACTTTAATGTTTATGATTTTAATATTTAAGACATTAATATTAAATACGCGTATTAAAAAAAATTTTTTTGAACCATTATCAACTTTATAAAATGTACACCGTCAATAAAAAAAGTATTTCGTATAAATTCAATACAAAAATTTGATACAGAGATTTAATTAACAATCCATTAGTATTAAAAAGCTACTTTCTGTAAATATCACTAAATATAACTTTAGCATCTACATGCATCTCAATAAAAAACAGTTAAATTTAAATTGCCACTCTTAAATTTAAATTGACTTATCCAATTTATCCTCAAAAAAACGCAACTATTCAGGTCGCTTGAACCTATAAAAGCCACTTTGTCATCAATAGCACGGCTATGCGCGGCATGAGTAGACTTTTTAGTCGATCAACAGATGCTGCTCGAAAAGTTGCTTAAGAGAGTCGCGTATTCACTCGATACTTTTCGCTTTTTAGTCCCCCTTTTAACGCAAAAATGTCTGTGTTTGCTAACTTTCTATTGCTGTTTTTTTTAGGATGCGCATCTATAAGCGTGTAAATTTGGTTGTTAGTGCCAAAATGGGAGAAATGTAAAAGATGGATCAAAATATACCTAGTACACGTAATTTAATTTCTATTGTATTGCCAGTTTATAATGCGGGAAAAAATATTGTTTATACAATAGAATCATTAAAGAAACAATTATATGACAATATTGAAATTATTATAATAGATGGATCTACAGATATTACATCATGTTTTGTTGCGGAGTCGATAAAGTCTGATGATAGATTTAAGTTGTATACTATAAAAAATCGAGGACCTGGCTACGCTAGAAATGTTGGAATTAAAAAATCAACAGGTGAATATATCACATTTATTGATCATGATGATATCGTTTCTGATAAATGGATTTCTTCATTATATAATTCAATGCAACAATATTCTAGTGATGTGGCTTTTTGTTTTTCTAGAGATTTTAATCAAACAGGATACTTAGAACAAATTATTTTTAAGAATATTGATAAAAATTTTTACAACCTTACAGTGAACATTAAGGATCAATTAAGTTTAGTTTTTATTCCACCATGGTGTAAATTGGTCAGGCGAGATTTTATTTTGCAATATGATATACATTTTTCTAAACTTAATTATTTAGATGATGTTTTATACCATTTTCTTGTCTTACATTTTGCGAAATCAATATCTTTTTGTCATGATACGTTATATTTCCATAGAGTTCATTCCAATTCAGTATCAAGCATTGCTGGCACTAGAAAGGATATTTTTTTTCATCACTTTAAAACTATGTATGATTTACTTATTTATGCACAGCGCACTAGACATTCAACACGATTACTTATAAGACGCTACTTAGTATTTCTTAAATGTTATGAACCTAGAGTAGAGAGTATTTCTATATACAATACATTACTAAATAATATTGATAAATTAATTAAAGTCCATGAATATGATCTAGCATGCCACGAGATTCGTAAAATTTTTGACACGGATGTTTATCTCAAATTAAGTAAATAGAACATTAGTATATCTATCATGAAGATAGTTATTTATCTAAATTTTAAATCTCGATGTGTTAAAAAAATATCGCGTTGTAAACGCTTACCGGTGGAGAAAGCCCAGGCTCTAAATCCAAAAATTTTAGCGGCTTCCAGCTATCAATGTATTAAGGACTTCTAAAAAATTTTAGCACTTGATTTACATAAAAAACTTTATAAAAAGCGCCGTAAAACTCCAACCCTTTATGGGTTGGAGATAAAAGGCGCAAAAAAAGCTTGAAATTAATATATAAGTATGTTAAATTAAATAAAATTTAAAAGGAAGGAGGTGGTTATGTGTATGGTGTTATACGACAGCAATTAAAACATTTAAGTAAAGTAGAATATTTAAGTTTAAAAGAATTAGCACATATTGCTAAAAATTTAAAAAATGAAGCGTTGTATAATATTAGACAACATTTTTTCAAACTGGAAAATTTTTAAATTATAATGAAAATTATAAATTGTTAAAGGA
>JAFSZE010000129.1 GCA_017455745.1 Desulfovibrionaceae bacterium
ACGCTCTTCCGATCTAAATATCGGCCACTTGGTAGCGGGAAAGGTGGATGGCGGGCATGACCATGTGTGAGGGGCCTTCATGACGGAGCTGGATGATCCATTCGCCAAGGTCGGTCTCATCAACGATGAAGCCTTGACGGATAAGTTCGGGATTGAGCTCAATCTCTTCAGCTGTCATGGATTTAGACTTAACGATGCGTTTGACACCGTTCTGTCTGGCAATTTTGGCGATGATGCTCCGAGCCTCAGCTGCATCTTTGGCCAAATGCACATGCACACCGCGTTTTTCAGCATTAGCCTTGAATTGCTCATAGAGCTCATTCATGTGCTGGCAGGCATAGTCTTTGTTGTCAGCGATCTGTTTGATCAGACCGCGTTCATCAACTTCTTGGAAGATTTTTTCGCGGCTGGCCCGATATTCTACAGCAAATTTATCTAATGTTTTGCGCAGAAACTCATCGTGGAGCGCTTCATCTATCCTGTTATGATATTCACCAGCTGTTTGTGGTGCACTGTGCATTCTTTAGCCCTCCAGAAGAATAATATGCAACTCTAAGGGGCCATGTACGCCAATTGCGCCGACCCGTTCGATATCAGCTGTACGACTTGGACCTGTGATCAAAGTGGTATAGGTACCCTGACCGGCTTCCATGCATTTGCGCAAAATGGGTGCAATGCTGGGAAGATCAGGATAGATTTGCGACTTTTTCAGCATAAGCACGTGGGTTTCACTAATCATGCCGCTTAAGCGTACATCTTCTACATCGTTTACTGCTAGGCAGGTACCACTGGCAGCTACGCCAACTAGAGCATAGGAGAGACCGACCTCGATACCGGCTAGGTGCTTGCGCAAGCCTTTATTGATACACTCAATCCCTTCTTTTTCGCAGGCACTGGCTAATTCTTGAAAATCAGCGTCATCCAAATCTGGGGCGGCCAGAATTTTTTTAACGCGTGTGGGACAGCCATAGGGCCCCAAGGGACCTTTGGGTACATTTTCTTCAGCCAATAGCTGCGCTGGAGCCTTGGCTTTGCAGACCTCAACCACATAGTTTAACGCGTCGTGGATGGATTCTTTTTCCACAACCGTTGCTGCTACGGCTTTGGCTTTGTCTACAAAAATTTGAACAAGCTCCTGATTGATTTCAGGCATGATTATCTCCTTAGACGATTTTGGCTAGCTTAGTAATTTTGTGGCGTAAAAATTTAGTCAGAACTCTTTTGTCAGGGTTTTAATAAATTTTGTTGATAGGTAAAATTGGCTGAAAAAAGATGTAACTAAAATTTTAAGACTTTGGGCCCACACAACCAAAGGTGTATGGAGCCCAAAGATGCTTAGTACATGATTCGTAAACATTCAGTTATGTGGCATAATAAATCAAACTAACACTATCTAAAAGATAGGTAAAATTTGCTAAAACCATGTGTAACTAAAACTTAAGCAAAAGACTTGGCATCATCTTTTGGTGTATGGTTACATCACGTTTTTGTGTGCCACCCAATTGACTGAATGGTCACAATGATTTTTGATGTAAAATCAGATCTGACTGAATATTAACGTCTGGGCTAACCAGAGGGGGTTATTGTAGCGTCTCAGCGTAAATTTCAACGGTATGTTTAACTTTAACAGGATCATTATTGTGAGACAAAACGTCTTCCAACTGCATCATACACGCGGGGCAACCGGCAGAGACTACTTTGGCGCCACTAGCAACAACGTTGTCGCGTTTGCGTTGGCCAATCTGGCGTGAATAGTCATAGTGGAAGAGGTTGAAGGAGCCACCGCATCCGCAGCAGCGATCAGCTTCTGACATCTCCACAAGCTTGTAGTTGGGATTGCTTTGCAATACTGTGCGCGGTTCGGCACTGACACCCAAAGATTTCTTCAGGTGGCAAGAATCGTGGTAGGTGATGGGGGTCGCGTTTTCAGCTGGAGCCTTGGCCTCGACCTTTAACACCTTGACCAAGAATTCATTGATATCCATGGTCTTTTGGGCAATGGACTCGGTCAAAACTTGGGCTTTGTGATCTAGACGCTCAGCGTATTCAGGCCACAATTCTTTGATGGTCGATGTGCAGGAGCCGCAGGGTGTAACTAGATAGTCGAAATTTTTCTTCTCTAAAATCTTCAGATTGCAGGCAAGCTGTTTGAGCATACCCTTAGCATCGCCTGAGGACAGGGCAGGAATACCACAGCAAGCAAAGTTGCTGGCCATGAAGATGGCCACATTGTGGTAGCGCAAAACTTTTAAGCAGGCCTCACCCATCTCGGTATACATCTTATCGCCCAAGCAGCCAGGGTAGAAAACCACTTTGATTTGACCGGCACTGGCTTGTTCATCAATGGTGCCATATTTGCCGTGCAGGGTTTCACTGGCTAAAGAGCGGATGTGACGATCGCCAAGCATAAAGTCGAGCATGGGCGCACAGACTGTGCCTTGAGCATCATTGCTCTTTTTGAAGAGCAGATGCTGCACAGGGGCACCAATACTCATGGAGAGATTGAACAGCCTGGGATTGGCTAAGAGGAAGCGGAAAACAAGTTTTTTGACTGGATGGAGACCCAAGTAATCATGAACAATCTCGCGGGCTTCGCGGAAGATCTCCATGATTTTAACACCTGGCGGGCAGGCAGCCTGACAGGAGCCGCAGAGCAAACAGCGACCGAGTTTGTCGGCCAATGCCTCGGCGTCAGTCAAAAGCTCATGGGCCATATTGCCAATCAAGGCTAACTTACCGCGAGCCACGTCAGCTTCCATGCCGGATGCCCCAAACATGGGACAGACGGCCTGACACATACCGCAGCGCATACAGTCAGTTAACCTGTCATCAAGGGCCATTAGGCGTTTGGCCAGATCATTTAGACTATCCATGACTAGATTCCCACCAATTTAGACGGATTCAACAGACCTTTGGGATCAAGAGCGTGTCTTAAACGTTGTGAGAAGAGGATGGTGCCACGAGAAGTCTCTTTCTCCATCCACTTGGACTTGGCGGTGCCTATGCCATGTTCGCCTGATAAGGTGCCGTTTAAGCGGATGGCTACATCGAACATTTCGTCAATGGCCAATTCAACGCGATGGAATTCATCCTTGTTGCGCTTGTCGCAGAGGAAGGTGGGATGGAGGTTACCATCACCAGCATGACCGAAGGTGCCTACTTCTAACTTGTACTTGGCAGCGATGTCGTTGACAGCCTGCATCATGGCGGGAATCTGGGATCTCGGTACGGTGGCATCTTCTAAGACGGTGGTGGGCCTGCATCTGGCCAAAACCGGCAGAGCCATACGTCTGGCTTCCCAGAGTTTGAATTTTTCTTGAGCGTCCTTGGGCACATGCACAGCCACAGCCTTGTTTTCTTTCAAGACGCGCTCGCAGGCTTCAGCGTCATCGGCTACCTGCGCTGGATGGCCATCCATTTCGATCAAGAGGATAGCGGCAGCGTCACGTGGCAATCCGGCATGGGTGAAGTCATCGACTCGAACTATGGTGTTATTGTCTAAGAATTCGAGGGTACAGGGCACAACGTGGGCAGCAATGATGCCAGCAACAGCTTCAGCAGCATTTTGCATGGTGTCAAAGACGGCCATGATGGCTTTGGAGGCCTTTGGTGGTGGAATGAGTTTTAAGATGGCCTGGGAGATAACACCTAAGGTGCCTTCAGATTGAATGAGCATACCGGCTAGATTGTAGCCAGTAACACATTTAACTGTTCTTGAGCCTGTTTTGACCAATTCACCTGTGGCATCAAAAAATTCCACACCCATGACATAGTCTTTGGTGACGCCGTATTTTAAGCCGCGCAAACCACCAGCATTTTCAGCAATATTGCCACCGATGGTTGAGACAGCCTGTGAACCGGGATCTGGTGGATAGAAAAGTTTATATTTGGCTACTTCTTGAGCGAAAGTGGCTGTGACAACGCCAGGCTCCACAACGGCATAAAGATCATTGGGATTGATCTCAATGATCTTGGTTAAGCCATTGGTCAAAATGACCACAGAGCTTGTGCGATCAGGGATTGTACCACCGGAGAGGTTGGTACCTGCGCCACGGACAGTCATGGGGATGCCGTTGTCATAAAGCTTCTTGACGCATTGCCCTAATTGCTCAGTGTTGGTGGGACGGACCACCAAGGATGGGATGACAGGCTGCAAAACAGCTGCATCATAGGAGTAGCTTTGCAGATCGGCATCGGACGAAAATACGTTTTCTTTGCCGAGCATCTGCTCAAAATCATGAATCAAGCCTTGACTTACCATGCATCCTCCTAAAAAAATTAACTCTCCACTTCTAAAACTATTACGAAGAGTTTGTAGGGATGATATTTTGCGTTTTTGTTAAATTCTAAAACAAAGCTTGGGCTTTATCCAAAAAGCGCACTCTGCCGTAAGCTTCTTGCTAAATTTAGCTTTGAGACAGTCTTTGGGCAGAGGGTAGCGCAAAAGCTTATCTGGCAAAACATTTTTTTAAGGCTAGTTTTGCGCTAAAATATATTAAAGTTGCATTTTTGGGAACTTTAGAGCTTGCAGGATCTTCCTAATCAAGCCTTGAGATTTGGTTGGAGGTGCTTAATTAATCGCTGGATTTTAGCGACTAACCACTCCACTAGATTTAATCTAGCACCAATCACGAAAAGGGCTATATAATTTTTTAGAAAATATGTCTAAAGGTTTCTCGGTGCATATCGGACAAATTAGGATGAAATCTAGCAACATGGCCCAAGAGGATGCTCTTTTTAAACTTTGACTAGAAGATTAAGGCCCAAAATGAGAGCCAGATTGGGCAATTCAAGAGTTGTTGGGCTTTTGAAGAGATAGATTGGCAATTCAAGAGTTTTTGGGCTTTTGAAGAGATAGTTAGATTGAGCCAAGTCGTAAATTTTTTTGCCATCGACCAAATTTAACCTAACCGACCTTGGCGTTCTTTAATAACGTATGCTTCCAATAACGCTCGCTGCAAACTAGACCTAAAATTAAAGCCAGGCATCATCCATAGGTTTCAAGGATGAGTAAAGTCTTACGAATGAGAGATTTGAAGGAAGTTTTTAAAAAGAAACAGACAACGAAGTTCTTAGCAGGGCAAAAAGCTCAAGAGACAACTTGAGTTTTGTGCTCACGGCTTAGCCGTTAAGCCTTTGGAGTTTACGTGTGTTAGGCTTTTTTTAGTGTCTTAAGCTAGTTTTTGAAATTTTGACTTAAAACAAGCCGCCTGCTAGGTTTTCTGAGATCTTTTTAGATAGTTGGGTCTGAAGTTAATTTTGCTTTGGGCATATTTGGAAATTGCCATTATTGATCGCTATTTTTAAGGCATTGCCGACATAAAGTTAGGTGGCTTTGGTATTGATTTATGGGGCCCGCATTTTCGAGATTTTTGGGCTTGTAACTGGTAAAAATCGACAAAGAACCGATTGTACAATTTGTTTCTAGCAATAAACGCTTTAAGATTTTTTATCAAGCCTTGACTAGGATGTGGCGATGTTACAAGCACGCTCGGACTGACAAAGTTAGTAACCTATCTTATAAGCTTGCTCTTTTCTTATAAACTTGTTCTTTAGTTGGGGATGCCAAAGCTTTTTGTAGGCAAGAGATTATGCTAGCTTGGGCGAAGGCAGAGAGCAGATAGAGATGTAGAGATATTTAGAGGTGTTTAGAGAGATTTATAGAGTAGCGGTTAGGGAGAAAGGCATAGGCTTTCGCTGGAAGTTAAAAGAGGAAGCTGGCAGAAGAGATATAGAGAGTATAAGTTAGGGAGACGGCATAGGCTTTCGCGAGAAGTTAAAAGGGAAAGCTGTTAAAAGAGAAAGCTGCAAGAAGAGATGTAGAGAGAAGCGTTAGGGAGAAGGCATATATAAGGAAGGGATAAGATATTATAGGTGTTAGGCAAGCTAGATGGCTGAGAGCAGAGAGTAGAGTGCGGGATGAAGAGCGACTAGAGTGACTGTTCGGGAGAAGGCGGTCGGCGTAGCCCAAGAGTGGCTGGCAGCCGTTAGATTAAGTTGTTGGGATTAAGTTGGCTGTACGGTCGAGAAATAGTTAGGATTACGAAGGTGTGCAGGGATTTGGCAGGAAATTGAAAGGTAGTTTCATATAGAATAAGGATCTGTCGGTAAATAAGATTGGTTTTAAGTTATTTTTTCTATACTTCATTATGATAATTGCTATATAAAATTTTGTCTAGACTTTATCTATTTTTTTATTGTTGGAACTGTGTTTTCTATCGTGGGCTAGGTCAAATCGGATTCCTAGGTTTTCTACTAATCGAAAAGTCCCCGTGTACTGCG
>JAFSZE010000130.1 GCA_017455745.1 Desulfovibrionaceae bacterium
ATATTTTATAAATTATGCTTTAAAACAAAATCTGCCACAAAACAATATCAAGATGGATAAGAATGTTGAACAACAATATTAAAAAAATAATACAAATATGAATTCCAAACAATAGTGTCAATCAAGAATATTAAAAAAATAATACACAGGACAATATTGAGCAATAATACCAAGAAACATTATGGAAGAAAAATATCTCATAAAAACATCAGACAAAAGACGTACTCGGCCAAATAAATAAAATTAAAAGGCAGATTTTTTAAAGAATGAAAACGTCTCTTGGCCTTTTCCGCGACCAACACCCGGATTGACCCATTTTAAAATCTTTTGGCCCATATCCCAAGCTAAGGATCTAGCAATTAAACCTGCAGGATCGCCGGGATTACGTTCAGCAACAGAAAAGAGATAAAAATCATGCACTTGCCTAGCTTCGAGCATACCACCTTGAGCCATGCTCCAAACAAGCACTCCGCGCTTAGCATCATAAATTTCTACGGAAAGGGAAACAGTGCTTGTGCCGCCAGAACCACCATCTAGATAATGGTCAATATAACCGCCAACACAAAGCTCTGCGCCCTTCATTCTAGCGATCTGCAAGGCCATCTCAGGCGTATAGGGCACACTTGTTTGGACAAACTCCAAGGTGTGGAAAGCGCTTAAAGACAACCAAACATTCCAAAATTGCCTGGATAATTGATTGCTAAAACTTGTGGCATTGCTAATTTCTTGACGCATCCTAAGTGGCACAAAAACAGCCGTTGGTCTATGGCCGCACGGAGCTGTGGGTTGGACAGCAATGGCCGGTTGTTGCCTACGCACATGATTATCAATTTGAATCTGAAAAGGTGTTCCAAAATCACCCGTAACTTCACGATCAATAAAACTATCGTCTGGGGAGCGGGAGCAGGCTACTGTCAAAGACAGTGCCAGCAGCAAAAGAAGATAAAGTTTTCTGTGCAGCATTAAAACACCTCAATTCCACTCAGATCTAGCGGCCAGTGGCCACATATAGTTAAACAATTTTTAAAAAAACATTTTTAACTAAAAATCATACAATAGTTAAGGCAAAAAAAATTGGGCAGACAAAAAATTGTTTTGATACTTACAAATAAAAAAACCTTCACCCATAATTATTTTATTGACATAATTTTATTTATCCACGATTATATTTTCGAATAGTTATCTTTCTAAACAATTATCTTTGTTGATGACTACCCTTAATTTAGAGAAAATAACAATGAAATAATTCCCATTTAATTATTTATACAAGAATATTTTATAACAACATATAGGCACTACAAACTTTTATTACTTTATTATATTGTTACATATAGATATTACACGTACCTATTATACATATCTATTATATGTTTACAATTCAATTCCTACTAGAAAATTTTTATCACCATATCTTACCATCCACCACTTATTGTCTACTTCTTAGTACTCAAATCTTATTGTCGAAGTCTTTTTAAATAGCCTCTTACATTGGGATGGCACCCAAAAAATGCGCAAATGTGGCAAAGAAAACTATTAAGGGTAAAAAGGCTATGACCGTTTGCGGCCAGGTAATTTTTAGAGCAGCACGTAAACCAATGGCTAAGCAGGCTATGCCCCAAAACATACCAGCCAAAGTACCGGCAATGGGCACAATACATAGAAGCGATGGGGCTGCACTATAGGCTACGACCTGATAAATCAAGGTAAAATTATTGTTTTTAGGTGCGATGACCTGCAAAATTCCATAAAAAAGACCGGCCACAAGATAAAGTTTGACTGCAGCTAAAGCTGTTTGGAGCAAAAGACGTAAAAAGACATTGCCTTGAGGTGCTAAAAGAGCCAAAAGGGCTACTAAATCTTGATCGTTGGCTCCTGCCACCATGTGACGCAAAACACTCATCCAGGCAAAATTGAGTAAAAATTCAATGACGCAGATAATGATATAAAAAATCAAGGCTGGATGGTAGGATTGCTTGGCTGAAAGTGAGGCAAAAAAGCGCGGTGGCACAAGCATCACCCGCAAGCAAGTCTGATAAAAAGAACCTATATAGCCTATGCGCCCAGGCGCCCGATCCCAGGGATTGCTTGTGCGCCTTGTACCAACAGTTTTAAGCTTAACCCTAGTCTCGGCTGTAACCGAATCTTGGGCCGTCTCTAGGGGTTGTTTCTGACCTACTTGTTTTTTACTTGCCGAACTAGATTCCACATTCCTCGGCTCAGCAGACTTTTTCTTGTCAAACAAATCGGCCAAGAGAGATTTTTTTTCTGGCCCTCTAGTCTGATTAGCTTCTGATTTCTCGCCTGCACGAGAACTCTCTTCATCTAACCGTGTCTTATCATTTCTAGTCGCAGTTGGACCAATGATAATGGCCCCATCAGGTAGAGGATCATCTGGCATGTTCTGGCGAACGTTGGGCTCAGCACTATCTAATTCACTAGTTAAAGGCTGTCCAGAATCGGCCTCAGCATCGTTTTTTGGCTCAACCACGCCCAATACGCCTGCAGTTGGCGAAAAACGAAACTTACATTTGCATTTGGGGCAAGTAGCGATAGCTGTGCGCTTAGGCAGTGCATCTTCATGGACATCACTTTCAAAGTGGCATTCAGGACAAGAAATTTTCATAAATTTTTTAGCGTAATACCCAAATCTTAAATAAAGGGAAAAACGCTGCCTCCATTGCTTAGTGTAAGTAATTCGGTCGCAAATTGCATTAAAACAATATTATTTATATGATAGAAATCATTTTTAAAAATATAACCAGATAATAAATTTAAATACAGATAAAATTGCGAAGAAAAAAAGTATCAATTTAAAATTGTAATCAAATTTAAAAATATGGTAAAATTTAAAAGTATAGTCAAATTTTATAACTAAACATCATAATTAAATAATATTTGAAGAACAAAATAAAAAAATATGTATTTAGATAAAATTATGTTGTCGTAGTAAATTTTATTATTTTATTGTCTATTTCGAAATAAAACTTTTTAAGTTAATACATTTGCAATACCAAGTGGGAGATTTTAAAATTTGTCCTTATAGTAAAATTATTACAATTATCACAATTATCAAAATTATGATATTTTTAGCCAATCCTTTTGAAAGATAAATATGGATATTGTGTTAGCAATTCTAGTATACAGCTAACTTATCTGTTTCAACTTCAATATAGAAATGCCATATCTGGCAGAGAAGAAACTAATTGGTTTCCAACATAACTTAAGATGTGTAATATTATTTAGGATGTAGAGTAGTCTAAAATAAAAAAGTCTTATGCGAAAAATCACATAAGACTTTTTTATTTAAACCCTAACGGATAGATGATTGCTTAACAATACAAATCCTAAAAAGAACAGTATGATTCAATATAATAAAATGGCCTGCAGAAGAAGACTGAAAAAAACTGCCTGTAACGCTAAAGTTGAAACTCTATGCAGTAAAACACTCGCCTAAGACTTTATGTCGTAGCAGAATGTCACGCAGTTTCCCAAAATCCGCTATGTTGTAGGCACATGCACTATTAAGCAAAAAGAATCCGCTACACAAGGCTTGGGAGCAGATCATGAAGATTTGACTCAAAAACCTCATGGTCGGTTATTTTTCTTACGTAAAAATTCAGTCATAAGTTTTTGTTCACGGCATAGAACATTTATATTTTAAAAACATTAAACACTATCAAAATGATAGGTAAAATTGCCATGAACTATGGTAACCAAAAGGTTAAACTTCGAGCTTGTACAACTCAAAGGTGCCTAGTTACATCATGTTCTTGTGTGAAATCAGCTCTGACTGAATATTCACTACTGAGAAACAACACGGAAGTCGTCGCGACGGTTTTGCTGCCAAACAGCTTCGCCAGAACCCTGCACAGCAGGATTTTCTTTACCGTAGCTTAAGGTTTCCATTTGATTTTTATTGACACCTAAGGCGGCTAAGAAATCATAAGCAGCTTTAGCTCTGCGTTCGCCTAAGGCTAAGTTATATTCTTGGGTACCACGTTCGTCGCAGTTACCTTCGATGCGCACGCGGATATTGGGGTATTTTTTCATTAATTCGGCCTTGGTGGTCAAAACTTGTTTACCCTCAGGCAAGATAGCGTACTTATCAAAGGCAAAATAGATACGGCCATCGGTGATCTGCTGAATAGCAGCATTCAATTCAGAAGCGCCACCATCATCATAGGCTGGTTCTTCCACTTTCTGTTTTTTGGCGCAACCAAAACCGGCTGCTAAAGCCATCACCAATGCCAATATCAAGGCAAAACGTTTCATTTCAGTCCTCCTGAACTATACAACAAAAAAGTAACAAAGCTTGGGTGATATACCCGCTAGCGTTACGTTTTAGAGCAAGAAAAAAGACGCGTAAGCCAAAAAGACTTAGGCTTTATGGATTTTAAGCGGTGGCTTGCACGCTAATGTTGGGATATGTACTAAAAATCACGCAATAATGCAAACCAAGCCAACACGCAAAAGAGCTAAAGTTTTTAGAAAAGAGACTCAATTTTGTCAATGTTTTTTCGTCTATCGACAGAGCCTAATGGGAAAATTTGGGCGCAACTTAGAGTTTTTTTAAGAAAAACTCGTTTTATGGGCCAAAAAGCTTGCTAGTGCCCCAAAAAATAGCCAAAAACTTCTTCGAAGATCTATTTTAGGAATGAAAAAATTTAGCGAGACAAGTTTAAGCTAATTTTTCTTAGCTCCACCTTCACCCCAGCGTGGGAAAGAAGCTCCACCACCTGTGGGGATCTGCTTGGCATCGCCGCCATGGCGGGTGGTTAAATAGATGCCCCGACCGCCACCACGTGAAGAGGTAAAGGCAATAAAATAGCTGTCAGCACAAAATGATGGCTGTTCATCGCTGCCAGGACCAAAAGTCACCTGGCGCTCTTCGCCTGTCACCATATCCTGGACAAAGATGCGGTTGCCATAGGAAGTCATGCGACTGTAGGCGACTAAAGTACCATCTGGCGAAATATTGGGTTCGGTGTTGTAGCCCCCCCCCATGCTAACTCTAGTTACAGAACCAGAACCCAAATCCTTCATAAAGATCTGGGGGCCGCCTAAACGCGAAGAGGTAAAGGCCATCCTTGAACCTGAGCTATCAAATGACGGCGAAACATTGATGCAATTGCCGCCTTCCAAAAGGCGTTCCTTTTGAAAAGCGTGATTTAAGAGAAAGATGCCCGGGTAATTGCCATTGGATAGAGCCACAGCCACTTTGTTACCAGGGGTAAAGCTTGGACCAATGACCACATTGCCAGGAAAACGGATCCGCTTAACACGGCCTGAGCCACTATCCCAAACGCCTAAACCATGGGATGTGCTATCCAAATGGGTAAAGACGATGTAGCGACCATCTGGCGACCAGGACGGCGACATGGCCTTACCCTTCATATTGGTGATCTGGCGTAAATTGCGACCTGTAGGTTTGGTTAACCAAACATTGGCCGACAGTTTGCCACTATTTCTGGTGAAAACAATGGTTGAACGGAAGAAAGCACCATTACCGGTCAAGACTTCCAAAAGATCCGCACAGAATCTGTCAGCCACTTCCGGCAATTCTTTGTTGGTAACCTTGGAATATTCCTTGCCAAAAATTGACGCACCAGTGTTGGTCTCAAAGGCTCGCATCTGGACAGTCTTTGTGCCACTGTCACCATCAGGCCAAAATGCGGTCACAAGCAGGTCGGCTCCAGCCAACAGGAAGCGCTTAAAATCTATATCAGGAGTATTGGCTCCGGCTAAAACGGTTCCACCTAAAACTGCCTTGGGGTCGGTTAAACGCATGAAGGGCAAAAAGCTTAAATTCTGTTCGATTACAGTATGTAAGCCATGGCCCATAGCTGTTGCCTCAGTATTGGGCCCGCGCAAAGGTGCAGCCAAGGCCAGGGTCACAGAATTTTGACCAGGTCCATAAATATCTACTCTTAAGGCTGCATGAACCGCACTGCTGGAAAAAAAAGCCCAGATGGCGGCAAAAAACAAACACAAACAGATTTTTTTCATCAAATTTTTCAGCGCTCACATCCCCAAAAAACCTTCCAAAAAGGTGAGATGAACTCGCTGCCTCCTGATTTTTTTCTACGCAAATTTGGATATGCTCAAGGTCAAAGCATCTAAAAAAGAGCCTTTAAAAAAACTCCAAGCAGAAAAGTAGCCTTGACCGCAATAATGATTGTCAAAAGTTTTTTAAACCAATCTGTTGGCTATCGATCTTGGCCTAGATTATCGATTATCTAATATATCTCGGCTGCCAAAGGACTGTGATGGGTTTAGCTAGCAAATTCTTAGGTGGTCGCGGTATATTTTTAAGTCTAAGCACACCGCTCAAAATTTGCTGATCAAGATTTTTTTGGCCTGTGCCAGCAATTATTTTCACATTTTTGGCCAAACCTTTGGCAGAAAAAGTCAATTGCAACGTAACGTAGGTAAAAGAAAGAGGCTTACTCGCATTAAGCTGGAGGTTTTCCTCCAAAAAACGGGCCAATTCCTGGGTATAGCTTTGGTAAGCTGCCAAGTCTTCTGGCGTTATGCCTTTATCCTTTTCCGTCTGGGTTTGGCTTGGGCCATTTGCAAAAGCTAATGCTTTATCCTGGGTTAGCTTTACAGCATTTTTCCCAAGATCGTGATTTAAAGGCTTTGCTGCCTCTTTAGGCCCAAAATCCTGATTTAACGGCTTTTCTGCTTCTTTGGATCCAAGATCGCGATTTAACTGCTTCGCTGCTTCTTCAGCACGTATTCTGGCCTTTTCGTGGGCTTGGCTTGCAGCCTGAATGCGCATGGCTTGATCAAAACGCTCCCTAGCATCGACCAAAGATCTCATGGACGCCATATCAGATAAGGGCTCATTGGAAGTTGTCAAATCGCGTTTTGTGTCTTGGAAAAAATAAATAAAGACATCTTCATTACCATTGGGCCTAGGGAGCGGTGCAGCCGCATAGACTGCACTGCAGGCCACACTATCAAAGGCTTCAAGATCTGAGGGCTTAATTACTTTGCAGGCTAAAACATGGCCTTTAGGATCAATGGTTGCCATGATCTCAACCGCTCTTTGGCC
>JAFSZE010000131.1 GCA_017455745.1 Desulfovibrionaceae bacterium
ATATTTATATACTAATACTGATGTGTTTACATGCATATATATTAGTGTTAAAACAAATTGTAATAAAATATAATATATCAATATTAAAAAATAATAATAAAATGTAATATTGATGTAATTTTAATGAAATATAATATAGCCATGTTCAAAAAAATAGATAAATGTAATGGACAAAAAACCAGTAGGATTTTTTAAACTAAGAATAAATATTCTCTGGCTTATTTTCCTACTGGTTTCTTTGGCTCACATCTTTCCGGACTTATAATTTAACTTATATATTACATTTTCAGCACATTTTTTGAACACAAATATATATGCATCTTTGTTATATGCATATCCGTTTATCAAAAATCATATGTGGCTGATTTGTTCGAAGATTACTCTCTAAAGTTAATATTAACTTTGTTCTGCTAGCAAAAGATGGACAAATCCTGTCCGCATCCACGGTTTTAAAGCAATATTGCCACCAAGAGCATGATTCATAGCTTGTAATTTGCTAGTTTCTTTATGATTAGAGAATCCAGAAGCAACAATTATATTTAAAAATAGATCATGATCTGCCATAGCATTTGTTTCAATACAAAAAACATTAGCTTTCATGAATTTTAATTTACTAAATAATTTGCTTAATTGATTTTCAGTCATATAATCAACAATGTTACTTAAATGAACAAAATCATGTTTATTATTATCTAAATATGATATAATATCTGCTGTTTGCACTTTGACATTGACAAGATTCTTTTGAATTTTAAATAATTGATCATCTGAAAAAAAGAATTTGATTCGAAAATATTCTTTTAGAGCATTAATAACACCAGAAAATGTATATTCTACTCCTCGATCAGCATAATAATTATTAATTGATGGCAATATTGTATTTTTAAGCCAATCGATTAAGACTTTCGTATTCTTTGCTTTTTTGATTTGTTCTATAACTTCCAGACAATATTTTGTTTGTATATCTTGGATATCAATCAATGTTACTGGACAAGATAAGATATCTAAAAGATCTAAGGCTAACATACCAGAACCAGTAACAAATAATGGTTCACTTGGCATTTTATCAAATAATTCTAAAGCCGCTCTAACAACCTCACAATCTTCATTAGGAAGGAAAAAACGTCTGATACATTGAAAATCAACCATATCTACTACCATCCCAAAAGAGGATCATTTTCTAAATCACGTAAGACGGTTTTGGAAGCAGCATATTTTAAGAAGACTTTTCTCTCTGGAATAAACTTACCAATTTTTGTGCATATTAAGCCAAGATCTAGAAACGGTTTGGCAAAATCGGCCAAATCTTTTTCTTTTAGGGCTAAAATAAAGCCGTAAGAGAAAAAAGCTGTCAGCCACTTGGCTAAATTTTCATCTGTTAGTTCCGCTTTGGGTGAGGGAATGGCGTCACATTCTAAAATGCAGCCTACTTTTGAGCATTCACAGAGCATGAGCAATGTGCCGGCAATGCCGGCATTGCTGACATCTTTGCCGCTTTTAACTAGTCCCTTTTCCGCAGCGTGCGGGAGAAGTTCAAGATTGTGGATCAAATTGGCATCATGTTTGGCCTGTGTGCAATTATAATAATTAGCTTTTTCAAGCCACAGGCCATCCATGTTGGTCACAAGCACTAAGATATCATAGGCTTTGGCATCAAAGCTTGTGATGAGCTTTTGAGCCCGTCCCAGAATGGCCATGGCTAGCATGGATTCTTGGACATATGGTTGAAGATGGCCACCCACAATGGGCACACCAAAGCGAGCGGCATTATCGCGCATACCTTTGAGAATTAGGCGCAAACTTTCACTATCGGGTGTGCCCACCACATCAACCAGGGCTAAGGGGCGTCCGCCCATGGCATAGATATCATTGACATTGGCCAACACTGCCGAGCGACCGGCTAGTTCAGGGTCACTTTTAAGAAGCGCTGGAATAATGCCTTCTGCAGCTAAAAGAAGCCAACTACCATCTGCTTCAGGTATGGCTGCACAGTCATCGCCATTTTGAATGGCCGATTTAGGCAAGGAGTCATGCACAAGTGCAATGGCTGATTTGGCCGCGATGACCGGATTGGCACGAACGGCTTCCGCTACATTGACAATATTCATTAGCCCTCCATGGCTTCAAGCAATAAGGCGTCCACTCCAGCTACTTCCAAGGGAACATTTAAGGCTTTGACTGCCTGATTAAAGCTGCCCTGGCAGAAGGGGCACATGGTCGCAAGCATTTCTGCTCCTGTTTCCATAGCTTCTTTGACGCGGTCTTGGCAGATTTGGTCGGCCAGTTTGGGGTAATTGGATTTCACACCACCACCAGCACCACAGCAGCGTGAATCAGGACCATGATGTTCCATTTCCAATAATTTTAAGCCAGGAATGGCTTTGATGATGGCGCGAGGCTCTTCAAAGAGACCCTGGGCGCGACCCACATGGCAGGGATCGTGGTAGGTGATAACCTTGTTGATTTCCTTCTGGATCTTTATTTGGCCTTCCTCGATTAGGCGGGCATAGATCTCGCAGAAATGCATCACCTTTACATTCCAGGTCAGGCCCAGTTTTTTGGCCCACACAGGATAGTCGTGCTTAAGAGTTTTAGAGCAACCACCGCAAGGGGTAACCACATATTTGGCTTTGGATTGGGCGATCAATTCAATGTTGTGTTTGATGAGGGCTTCGGCTGCTTCCACTTGTCCTGTGCGTAAAATGGGACTGGCACAGCAATATTCTTCGCCACCCCGATACATATAGGGAATATTGGCTTTCTGTAAAATTTGGATGCCTGTACGGAGCATATTGGGTACGCGGTAGGAGGCTGTGCAGCCGCCAAAGACAAAGATCTCAGCAGACTTCGCTTCCTGCATACCGTCCAACATCCAGTCCCTTTGCTTTTCTAAGGGTTCCCCATAGGGATTGAAGAATTTTTTCACTGCATCCCGCAGGCGTTTGTGGGCCGGCATGGGACCTAGACCCATTTTGACCGTTCTGGCTCTGGCTGCTTCCCAAAGTGGCACTAAAGGAATCTGGGTCTGACAGACTTCCATGCAGCGTTCACGGGATGTGCAGCGATAGAGTCTATCTACCCATTCAGGTGTCAAAGATTCTTTGCCCTGCACATATTCGGCCAGGAAATAGAGGCGACCACGCGGGGATGTGTCTTCAAAGCCGTCACTAAATTTGTGGGTGGGGCAGACGTTTTTACAGAAGCCGCAGCGGGCACAGATTTTCAGATCTTCACGGAAGGAATCGAGATTCATGAGTGAATCTAGCAGATCAGCCATGATTATTCCCCTTTAGGTGCAAGTGTGCGCGGTTTCGCACGGAAAAAGCAGCTTAATGGCGTTATAAGCTTTGTGCCCAACCAGATGGCCTTGGATAAAAGTGCAAAGGGCAGATGGGTTAAACCATGGCCACAACATTTGCCAGGATTCATGAGCATTAAGGGATCAAGGTCGTGTTTGCGAGCCAAAAGTCTTTTGGTGCGGCTGTCACCAAGAATGGAGCGGGTGCTAGCATTGAACCAGAGTCCTGAAGCATAAACACAGCCGCCAAATTTGCTGGCTATATGTAAGGGCACCATGGCTTTGCCCATACGGACAAGGCTTAGGAGATCTTCAGCTGAATCTTGCACATAGACCAAAACTGAGACTTTCCTCTCCCGATTGACAAATCCTTCAAAGCCCACCACATCGTATTTAAGTTTGGCCGACACTTCATTGAAAACATCGGAGAAATACTTCAGATCAACCAGATATTCACCAACCAACAGGGCTGGCGCATTGCGTTTGATGCGCATGGGATAGAAGCGGGCTTCCCATTCGTGTTGGCCAACCTCTGGGGCTAAAAGTCGGCAGCCAGAACTGCTAATGACTTTGTTAAGCCAGGGGTCAAAATCAGGGATAAGTTCATCCCCGGTAAAGACAGCCAAAACCAGTAATCCCGATTCTATGGGCGGCAAATACGGATGTTTGGCCGATCTAGACTGCATATCCAAATATTCAGCCGACACAGCCGAGACAGAGTAGGGATTAAGCAAAAAGAGGCTCTGCATGAGCAGTTCAGCAGCCTTGGCATTGGGGGCATGGATGGCGTAGGGGAGAATTTGTGCTGCTTTGCGGACATTTAGGGTCAATTTGGTGATAATGCCCAGTGTTCCTTGGGAAAAGGCGTAGGTTTCAAGTTCACTACCTTCCACCTGGCGAAAAGATCCATCCGGGTCGACCACTTCGATTTTTGTCACCACATCAAGGATTGATCCATAGCGCATACTGCCAATGCCCATGCCACCCATGGCAAAGAGGCCACCCACAGTTGAGGATGGGCCACTTGTGGGACAGATGCAGAGTGCCAAGCCCACCTTGTTTAGGGCAGCCTCCAGATCGGCCCAGACCACACCGGCTTCAACAGTGCAGGTGAGCTTCTCCTGATCGATCTCAACGATGGAGCGCAGACGGCTTAGATCTACGACCAAGCCACCTTTGGTTGGCATGGTGCCACCATAGCCTGAGGATGCTTGCGCCCTAGGCGTAATTGGCACTTTGTGGGCATAGGCTATGGCTAGGGCATGGTGTACGTCATCACAAGTTTTGGGCAACACGACAGCCGTTGGCGTGCGTTTAAAGAGGGAGAGCAGAATAGCTGGCATCTCTCCCAAATCATGATCATAGACGCGACAGATCTGCGGATCAGCTGTGACTGCTGTTCCGAGTTTATCCTGCAGTTCTGACAAAAAGTCGGCCATGGAACTTCCTCCTAAAAACAACCTTAAATCTTTGGGCGTTGAGCAGATAAGTTGCGCAAAATTGGGGGTTTTGACGAGAGCACAAGAGTTTTTCTTTCTTGTGCTCTCGCAAATTTAGGCAACTTTAGCCAAACATAGGCGTCTTAATTGCCCAAAACGATTTTGCAGGCGGCTTTGGCGGCTTGAGCATTGGTCGGGAAGACAAAAACTCCCGCATCGGTTAAGGCGTTTTCCTGTTGTGAGCATGACTGCGGATCGGCATCGGTGCCGCAGACAGAGGCCACGATGATGGGGCCGCCATCAGGAAGATCTTTTTTGACTCGCTTGATAATTTGGGCAAATTTCTCGCCAGGTGCCGGATCTGCTCCATAACCTAAGACTATATCCATCATGATCACGCGGCAGGTGGGATCACGCATATCTTCTTCCAGACGTTGACCGCGCAGGCCTGTGTCGATGATGGGGTGGGGGATGCCTCTAGTGAATTCGTCTTCACCTAGATCCACGCAGCAGTGTTTTTTGCCTTTGGTGGGCGCTTCTAAGAAGAGTTCCTTGCGTAAAGGCACGTTGGACTCAATATCAAACTTGTCATCCAACAAAACCAAAGCCTCATAGCAGAGGGTGCCACCGGAGAAGAGGCCGCGCAGATATTTACGTTGGCTATCAAGGCCATTGATCCGGGCTGCAAAGTCAGCTGGCAAGACAAGTTCTGGGATGGGTTGACCCAAAGCAGCAAAGGCCGCTTCTTCCAAGGTGGAAGTAAAGATGATGTCTTTGGTGTTCAGCTGATCAGGTTTGCCGCCGATCAAGCAGGTTACGGTGCGCAGCCCTGTGGCTCTGGCGGCGTCTAAGACTTGATTTAAGACCGCTGGATCGCCTGGTTTCGATAGGAGCAGGAGGGTTTTGTTGCCGGGAGTTGCGGCCAGTTTTTTGATGCCAAAGCGCATTTCTAGACCGCCGATCTCTTTGCGCAGATCGCGTCCGCCGCAGCCTAAGGCGTGGGTGATGCCGCCACCAAAGCGGTCAATTAAGCAGGTCACTTCCTGGATGCCGGTACCGGAGGCAGCCACAATGCCGATGTCACCTCTGCGGATCACATTGGCCAAGGCCAACGGCACACCAGCCACGATGGCTGTACCGCAGTCAGGACCCATGAGCAGAAGATCTTTGGCAATGGCCTTTTCTTTGAGCTCACGCTCATCTTCCAAACTGATGTTGTCGGAAAAGAGCATGACGTTTAAGCCCCGTTCCAAGGCGCAGATGCAGTCCAGTTTGGCCATGGGACCGGGCAGGGAGATCATGCAGAAGTTGGCATCTTCCAAGCTGTCGGCACCTTCTTCCAAGGTGGCCGGTTTGGTTTCGGTGGCTTGAGCGCCACCGGCTTTAGCTTTGAGATTGGCTTGGACTGAAGCCAAAGCTTCTTTGACCGCAGCTTCGGTTTCGGCTTCGATGCAGACCATAAGATCGCTAGCTGTGGCTGCATCAACGGCTTCATCTGTTAAGCCTAGACGGGCAATGACATCTTTGTTGG
>JAFSZE010000132.1 GCA_017455745.1 Desulfovibrionaceae bacterium
GCCTTAAGAGATGTTTGCGGTGTGCCGTCTTGGTTGTAGAAGATGGTTTGGCCAGATGTATGTGCTTCTTTGTTAAAGCAGGCTACATATGTTTGACCTGTTTTGGGTGATATGCGACGACTAAGCACTCGTTTGCATTCCACGCACTGGGCTAAAAAGGGAGTACCATCTAAGTCATCGCAATAGCAACAATTTTGACTGCAAACCCAAAAGTACTCCTCGGGCTTGTTTTTACGAGGAAATCTTTTTAATGGACCATGACATATAGGACAGAGATATTCCATATAGGCTCCTTTTTGAGCTAGTTTTTTGATTTAACCAAGCAATAATATAAATTTTAACCTATTAAAAATAATAAATACCATTGATGCTAAAAGTGTGTGTGGGCATTTGCTTTGGTTGCAGCCTAAGATTTTAAGGTAAAAAAGTTTACCAAGTTCATCAAAGCTCTACTTTTGGCCAGCAAGTAGCTTGGCCAAAAGTAGGCTTGTTTGATTTAATGGCTGATTTTTTTAGCTAGCTGCATCTTTGGGCAGAGGATCAGCTACACGCGAGTTGATGTTTTCTAGAACCTCATGGGGTCTGTTTTTAGGGAGAAAACCAATTTCTGGTGCTCCGTTTGGAAGAATGGGGAAAAATTTGGTTTTGGATCCGTGTTCTGGAGCTGGATTAAAACAAGCCCAGTAAGGATTACCGGTGTTCTTGGAGATGCCATAGACAAGTTTGGTTCCACAGAGGGGGCAGCAGAAGTTGCCTTCAATGGGTGGTTTGACTGTTTGGCGCTGACCAGGTTTCTGATTGTCATCTGGGGCTGTCCATTTGCATTCGGGATAGCCGGTACAGGCCCAAAAGAAGCCCTGGCCATCGCGACGTTGGCGTCTGGCCAGTGGTTGGCCACATTTGGGGCATTTGTATTTGCTGGAAATCTCTGAACGCATGATTTCCTGGCCGATTTGACCTTGATCATCGTTGAATAGGGCATGACAGTCAGGGTTTTGGCAGATCCAGTAGGTTTTATCGTTCTTTTTGCTTTTGATTTTGGTTATGGCCCGCTGACATTTGGGGCAGTGGGTATATTCAAACTTTTGCGTTATCTTGCTCAAATCAGCGGCAAACACGGCATCAATCATGGGGCCAAGGTCGTTGACATAGGTGGCAACAGCCTCTCCAGGGTTGATTTTGCCAGCCTGCACATCGGTCAAAACATCTTCCAAAATGGCAGTGGTCACAATGTCTTTCATGGAGTCTGGACAAAGATCAACCACATTTTCCCCTTTGGTTGTCGGAAGCAGTGTTTTGCCTTTATTGATCAAATAGCCGCGTTTCTTCAATGTTTCCAAGATACCAGCCCTGGTTGCTTCGGTGCCGAGACCGCTTGTTTCCCGAAGTTTAGCTTGTGCTGCCTTGTCTTGGACAAACCGATGAATGGCTTTCATGGCCTTAATTAAGGTGCCTTCGGTAAAGTGAGCCGGGGGAGTGGTCCGTTTTTTGATCAGATCAACTGTGGTTGAGTTTACAGGATCATTTTTTTTCATGGCTGGCAGAGGTGGCTCTTCTTCTTTTTCAGGGCGCACGATTTTGGTCCAGCCGGGATTTTTGATGACCTTGCCTTGAGCTTCCCAGAGAGTCCCATTGTCTAAAACAACTTTGACTTTGGTTGCTTCATATTCTTGAGCAGGCCAAAACTGCAGGATATAACGCAAGGCGATTAAGTTGTAGACCTGTTCTTCCTGTTTGGAGAGATTTTTTGGTGGTATGCCGGTAGGAATGATGGCGTGGTGAGCGGTGATCTTGGATGTATCCCAGGCTTTGGATTTGAGGGTAGGGTTGGCCATGGAGGCTGCTTCGTTCAGATCAGGAATCTGGGTCAGCATACGCAAGATTTCCGGGGCACTATCAAATTGTTCCTCGGGCAAGTATTCGCAGTCAGTACGGGGATAGGTCGTTAATTTGGCTTCATAGAGCTTTTGGGCAATATCTAAGACTTGTTGGGCACCTAAGCTAAACTTGGCCCCACAGTCTTCTTGGAGTTGGGCCAAGGCGTAGGGTAGTTTGGGTGGAACCTTAACGTTTTTCTTTTCAAGACTTGTTATTTTACCTGGTAAATTGGCCGAGCTTTCCTTGATGGAGTTGGCAACTTCAAAATCAATCAATCTGCCATCAGGATCAAGTCCCAGAGTATCTTCACCAGGTTTAAATGTGGCTTTAAAGGTCCCATTATTGTGTTTTATGGAGGCCTGTAATTGGGCGTAATCCACTGGAACGAAATTGGCTATCTGGCGTTCACGATCAACAACTATGCGCAAGGTGGGTGTCTGCACACGACCGAGACTTAAGACGCCATCCAAACCAATGCTGTGGCCAAAAATGGTCATGGCTCGACTCATATTGATGCCACCAAGCCAATCCAGATGGCGTCTAGTAGCTGCAGCATCGCGCCAGGTGCGATATTTGGAATTGTCCTCTAAGTGGGCTAGACCTTTAGCTACGGTCTTTGGATCTAAGGCTGGTAAGAAAATCCGTTGGGTTTGGCCTTGATAGTTTAGGTACTCTAAAACCTCATCAACCAAAAGCTGACCTTCGCGATCCGGGTCGCCTGCGTTAACAACAAGTGGTGTCTTAGCTATGAGTTGGCCGATAACCTTCAACTGTTCCCGAACACCTGGATCATCTTTGGGAATAAGTTTTGTTTGACCTGGATTGATCGGTAGAATGGCCCGATTGTAACGATTTCCCCAAGCCGGATCATAGTCTTCCGGCTGAGCTAATTCTAGGAGATGGCCAAAGCACCAGGTGACAATGTCTCCATTGTCACAACTGAAAAAACCGTTATTTCTTCGGGGATGCCCCAAGCTTTCGGCAATTGTTTTGGCCAGTGAGGGCTTCTCGGCAACAAAAACGCGCATATTAGTCCTAATAATTATTGAGATAAGGATTTTTAGTCAAAACTGAGATTAAACGCCAAGTATCGCTGAATTTGACTATATTGTCAAGAAAAAATGGCTAATTTGAATAAAACACAAAATTTTAAATTTTGTTTGGCTAATCATTAAAATAAGACCCTTGAAAATTTTGTCAAGGCGTCTTAGATGCGGCGCTCAAAAAACGTTATTTGGCTAGCCTTAAGATTTTAGGCTCATTTCCCGTAAGCCAAGCTAGCGCATTTTAGGCATATTTTTTGGGCGCATTCTCAAGGTAGCCAATAAGAGAGCTTATTTTTGTCACAACTAAATCTTTGGGCCAAGAAAAGTTACCCAAAAGTCTTTGTCTTGAAAAATTGTTAAATCTCTTATTTTGCCATCGTGATCCTAGTCAGATAATATTTTTAGTTCTAAATATTGAGTACGCATAGTTATAGATGTTAATTAGATACAGCCAGCAATATTGAGTAGTATCAAATAACCTTATCCAATAATATCATCAAATAAACTTAACTTTTCATAATATGATAACGAATAAAAAATGTACTTCTAGATACCTAACAATAGCTAGCCTTAAAAATATATGAAAAAAAC
>JAFSZE010000133.1 GCA_017455745.1 Desulfovibrionaceae bacterium
AAATATTTTACGGAAAAGTAAAGTTGTGGATCTTTCGATCCTATACTATAGAGGCGATGTGGATACGCCTGTAAGAATAAGAATTGCATAAATTACACTTCTTATGAAGCCACACCCCTTTATGGGGTGCGGTAGTTCACAGAATTAATCAGTTCAAAATATTTTTACTATCAATTGTTTTGAACTATATTGTGCCAAGGGGAAAATGCTTTTTAGTGTTTTCCCCTTTATTTTGGATAATGATGAATGCTAAACTTGTTTAAAACATACTAGTGGTTTATAGTTTTTAACCATGGGCATTATTTTTTAAGGATAGCAAAATAAATAAAAATATTACTATTTTCACGGCACGAAAAATGTCATAAGGTAAAATATTTATAATAAAAATACAGAATATGTCTTTATAATAAAACATTATATACAATTACTAGTATTGATTTTAATATAAAAATTTATTTATGATCATATTTTTAAATTTTACTTTTTTTTATTTAGCCGCGTATTTTTTTAGAATATAATCATAGATTACTAGTTTATGCATTAATCTGTTTTTTATTGTTTGGTGGTACTTGTGTTTATCTTAGATAAAATCTTATATTTGATAATAATATCTTGTTAGATATCTATATTTTTCTTAATCGATACTTAAACATGGCCTTGTTGCTTAAAATTAACTTGAGCAGGTTTTAAGGTGGCGGGAGAGGGTGGAAAAATTTTTTTGCCCTTAACTTTTTGGCAAAATAGCCGTAAATTTAACCAAAGGTATCAGCTAAAAGCGCAAGGCAAAATAGTTTTTGGCACGACTGCTTCCAATCTGCCCCACAGGGATATGCAATGGCTACTTCTAATTCTTCACTCACAGCCGTTGAAAGGAACACAGATTTTGCGGCTGAACTGCTGCTAAATCGTGTGATGAACGGCCAGCTAGAAACAAGTAAAGGTAAGACGATCAATGGTGCCACGAGGCATATGGCAACTTGTCATGATGCTACTGCCTATACTTATGGTGTACTGGCTGAAAATGTAGCTTATGGCAAGACCATTGTTGAGGGGACACAGAATGCTTTAACCGAGCTTGTGGATCAGGTAAAAAAAATCCGCAATATTTATTCGACTGATGATAGCAGCGTGTTTGATCCAAGCGTGACCAGTGCCCTTAAAAGTAACATAGATAGCCTTTTGGCCACAGAAATTGAAGGTGTGACGGTTTTAGGAAATAGTGGGCGTAATCTGACTCTTGGCATTGAGGGCAATGAACAGATTACAATCGGCAAGGCTAATGTGAACAATAGTACAGCTCATGCGGCTTTTCATAATTTTTATGACGAATTATCCAGATTATCTAATGGGACAAGTACATCAACGTCTACTCAAATTAGAGATCTATGCGACAAAGCCATGACCGACTTATATGGTGAGATTGCCACCCAAGGTCAGCAGTGGAATATTTTGGATAACCGCTACACGATGTTCAATGAAATGGTTTCATCTTATCATCAATTTTCCGATGAGCAGGCTGTGAATATGGGCGGCTCCATGAGTGTTTTAGATGCCTTTTCGTGATGTAGGAGTTAATTTATGGATTATGAATCAATTTTAATGGGCATGATTAACAGCCGACTCACGAGCCAGGTCAATAAAGCGCAGCAAGCCCAAGAGCGTGAAAGTCGGGGGATGCCTAATTCCACTAGGCGAGCTTTTGAAAGTCGGATGAAGACTGATGCCGGTGTGTATCGCGTTGCTGCTCAAAATATGGAAGATGGCAAGGCCATGGTCAATGTGGCCCAGACAACTACCACAGCCATCAAAAGTCAGCTGCAAGAGGTGCGTAAGATTTTGACAGACGCATCTGTGCAAGATTCTCTAACATCTGACGAATATACCAATATAAAACAGGGATTGCTGGAACGTTTTAAAGAGATTGAGAATTTAGCCACAAATGCATCCTTTAATGGCATGAAGCTTATGGATGGTTCAGCAGGTACCAATGGTACTGTGGAACTCCAAGCTGGCTATACTTCTCGCGATCAGAATTTTATGAATCTACTGGATGGTAGCAGTAATGCATATCAGGCTGGTGCCACATCCATGGATCTAAGTGAAGCAAATTTAACAAATCAGTTGGGTCAAATCACAGACCAAGCTTCTGCCCAAACTGCGTTAGCCAGGGTTAATAAATTTATCGACGGTATTTCAGCCCTTGAGACTAGATATTCCAATGATTATAAGGCATTGGATAATTGGAGTATGCTCTTTGAAGAGCAGGCTGATATTTTTGACAAGGCTGGTGAGCGTTCAGCAGCATTTGATAAGCAAACTTCAACTTTGAGTCAAACAGATATTTTGTCACAACTTCTATCCAATGATTCTTCGATTCTTTCAGGGACAACTTAGAAATAGCTTGTTATACCTTTGAAAATTTGTCTATTTTGTTAAATTAGAAGATACTAGCTACTCCATTTTTTAATCATCACTGGATTAGATCATGAATGCTTATGCTCAGCTTCATATGCAAGCAGCTTTGAATGGCACTTATGCTGATATGCAGAATCAATATAATTCCAAGGCCAATCGCAAAGCTGGACTTGATCAATATAAGCGCCAATTGGTTGAAACGAGAACCATTCTCTTCCAAAAAAGAGCTTTGCAGATGGTTACCGGGGATGAATCTAGCCAGGTGGATGCTAGACGTGCTGCGGTTTTAAAACGAGTAACACGTGAATTTTGGACCAATTTCGTTGTGCGTGGTGAAGATACTGCCATGCTTAGACATTTGCAGGAAAGCTTACGCAATGAATTTGGTCGTGATTTACAGTTCTATTATCCGCCAGGGGATGTCCAAATGATCATCTTAAAAGATGGTGAAAATGGCCCTGAACCTGTTGAGCCTGGTTTGCATGCATCCATCGTTAATCGCGCCTGGCAGCTGGCTAGAGATTTAGTGGCTAGCCATATGGCGTAGGAATTTTTTGGTTCGCCTTCTTGCATTATTTAAAAAATGATTTTCTTTTCTTTAAAAATTCCTCCTTCGCTGGAGGATTTTTTTTAGGTTGTCTGTTAATCTATCTAGAAGCAAATCAGAATTTATACCGAGAACAAAATTAGGAAAGTAAGTGGTTCATTATAGTTACTTACTTGTATTTTTTTAATCATATTTGTTTGGGTAACAATTACATACACTGCAATAACTATAACAAATAGGAATGTTTTTAGAAATTTGTTCAAAAATAAAATCGTATTTTATCATCAATATCGTAGTTAAAAAAAGATATTCTTATCTCAAAAACTAATTTTTTAACAAATTTATTTATTATCGACCATGACACAAACCAATACCTCGCCCTTATTGCAAAGCATAGCCTCTGATTTAGAGATTCGACCTTTAAATCGGAAATATTTTGCTGCGGCTGCTCAACATCTTGATAATTTAACAAAACCTGTAGGCAGTCTTGGGCGACTTGAAGAGCTAGCCAAGCATATCTATGCCTTGCAGAGTGGTAAAACGCCACTTTCCGTTAAGCCTGCCTTAATGTATACTGTAGCAGCTGATCATGGTGTAGCTAGGCAAGGTGTTTCGGCTTATCCTCAAGCAGTTACCCGTCAGATGGTGGAAAATTTTCTCCAAGGTGGCGGGGCCATTAATGTTTTGAGTCGCGAAAATGATCTGGCGTTGTGTTTGGTCGATGGAGGCTGTGTTGGTGGCCCATTTTCCCCCAATGGTTACCTTTTGGATCGCAGACTTGGTGATGGCACAGAGGATTTCACCCAAAAACCAGCCATGTCGCGCAGTCAGGCCATTCAAGGTTTACGCTTTGGGGTTGAGCTAGCCCGTGATGCGGCCCTTAATGGTTGCCAATGTTTAGGTGTTGGTGAGATGGGTATTGGCAATACCACTTCAGCAACGGCCATTTTTTCAGCTTATCTTGGATTTGCGCCAGCAGATATTACAGGGCCTGGTAGCGGCATAGACAAGGATAAGCTTAAGCATAAAATTAGTTTGATTGAGCAGGCCATAACTTTACATAGCGCAACTATTCGTTCAGGGGATGCCATTGATATTTTAGCTGCACTAGGTGGTTTTGAGATCGCCATTATGGCTGGTATCATGCTTGGTGGAGCCGCAGAGCATTTGTTAATATTGGTTGATGGATTTATTTCTACAGCCGCCTATGTGGTTGCCAGGGCCATTGCCAGAGACTTATCCGATTATATTTTACTTACCCATGTTTCTGCTGAACCGGGCTTTAAGATTATTGCCGATGATCTTAAATGTAAGCCCTTACTTGATTTTGGTCTGCGTCTTGGTGAAGGAACAGGTGCAGCACTTGCTTTTCCATTAATTAAGGCAGCTACAACGCTCTTTAATGACATGGCTACATTTGATTCTGCTGGAGTCAGTAGGGCAAAGTAGGTTATCTTTCTTATTACTAATAGATAATAGTATTCTAAATCGATTATCAAACAAAATTAATTGTCTATCATGCGTTTTAATAAGGCTTTAATAGTTTATTTATTTAAAGCAATGTAGTTTATATTTATCTTACACTGCATCTCCCTGTGCTAGCCTAGTTCATCTAACTTTTGAAATTATATTTAGTCAATAGTATAAATATCTCATGGACCCATTTTTTCTATCAATGATAGTTCTATGGATAACGCAAGCTTAAAACCCGATCAGCCAGTATTGCAATTGGTCGAAATTAGTCGCAGTTTTACGATTAAAGCAGGTTTTTTGGCCGAAAAAAAGATCTTGCGGGCTGTGGAGGATGTTAGCTTTCAGCTGATGCGGGGTGAATGTCTAGGTTTGGTTGGAGAATCTGGCTGTGGAAAATCCACCCTAGGCCGTCTTTGCTCAGGATTATTGCCACCAACATCGGGGCAAGTGCTTTTTTTAGGGCGTGATTTGCCAGAGGCTGGCTGTGGTAGTTGGGCCCGTGGCCAGATCCAAATGATTTTTCAAGACCCCTTTTCATCCTTAAATCCCCGTATGACTGTGGGCGACTCTGTAGCTGAGCCATTGTTAGCCCAAGGAGTGGATGCTAAAGTTAGCCAAGAGCAAGCTTGTGCCATGTTGGCTACTGTGGGTCTTAAGGATGTGGAAAGGCGTTACCCCCATGAATTTTCAGGCGGTCAGCGTCAGCGTATTGCGGTAGCTCGGGCTTTGGTTACTAAGCCCCATATAGTTATTTGTGATGAACCTGTGTCTGCTCTAGATGCTTCGGTGCAGGCGCAAGTCTTGAATTTGCTCTGTGATATGCAAGAGCAGTTTTCACCAGCCTATCTTTTCATTTCCCATGATTTAAATGTTGTTGGTTTTATGTGTCAGCGCATTTTGGTCATGTATTTAGGCCGCATCGTGGAAGCTGCTAGTCGTGACGCTATTTTTAGCGATCCACGTCACCCTTATACCAAGGCTTTGCTGGCAGCTAGGGGTGGAAAAGCATCCACAGAGACTATTCTCCATGGGGAATTACCAAGTCCCATCAATCAACCTTTAGGCTGCACGTTTCATCCACGTTGCCCCAAAGCAGTTGATATTTGTCGGCAAAATCTGCCACCTTTAAAGGAAGTTTCTCCTGGGTGGATGGTGCGTTGTCATTTGGCGTAGACAACTCAAATTTAGGCCAAAATACTATAATCCAGACAAAAGATATCCATATGGAAAATAAAGTAGTAAAAAAATATCCATGTACAGTGCGCAGGGCTACCGAAGATGATATTGCGGATTTGCAAAGATTACTTGTACAGGTCAATATGGTCCATCATTTAGGACGTCCAGATCTTTTTAAACCAAATACCAAATATTCTGCCGATGATTTAAAGGTACTTTTACATGAAGAGCATTTTCCAGTCTTTGTGGCTGAAGATGCAACCGGCAATATTGTGGGGCATGCTTTTTGTCAAATCATTGAACATAAAGGCGAACGTTTATTAGCTGATATTAAAACTCTATATATTGATGATATCTGTGTTGATGAAAATGAGCGCCATAAATCATACGGCAGTCATCTTTATAATGCTGTTGTACAATTCGCTAAAGAGATCCATTGTTATAATATCACATTAAATGTTTGGGCATGTAATCCAGGAGCAGTTGCCTTTTATGAGCAATGTGGGCTACAACCACAAAAATATGGATTAGAGAAAATACTTGAGTCTTAATTTTAATTAACTGAATATTCAATTATCGACACTTTAAATTCAAAAAGCTCTCCGTGTGGAGAGCTTTTTTAGTTTTGCAAGATGTAAAAAAAAAGATCAAAGAAATTTTTCGTAAATTAAAATTATCGGTCACTTTTAATTGAAAAAAAATAAATCGTGCTTAAAGTTCTAGGTATTAACGCTCAAAGTAGGTGTAGCCTCTTAAACCATCTTCAAATGCCTGCATGATGGCAAAGCGATCACTAGGTGAGATACGTCCTTCACGTACAGCTAGTTCGGCTGTAGTGCGCAAATCTTCCAAAATTCTTCTAGGCTCATATTCCACATACGTTAAAATATCAGCCACAGAATCGCCTCTAATTTCGCGCACATATTGATAGCCATCATGGTCATCGGCTCTAATTGAAACCACATTGGTATCACCCATGAGATTATGTAGATCACCTAAGGTTTCCTGGTAAGCACCGACCAAAAAGGCGCCCAAATAGTATTCTTCACCTTCTTTTAAGGGATGTAGATCGAGAGTTGGTTTGAGACCTTGAGGATCAATAAAATGCGCAATGCGTCCGTCAGAGTCACAGGTAATGTCTGAGATAATCCCTTGTCTCGATGGAAATTCATTTAGCCTATGGATGGGCATAATGGGAAAGAGTTGATCGATGGCCCAGGCATCCGGGAGGGATTGGAAGACACTGAAATTGCCATAATAAATATCGGCTAGACTTACATCGATGTCTTCGAGATCCCTAGGCACATTTTTGAGCCTAGTTTTTTCCCTGGCAATGCGCATGATTATAGCCCAAAAGATCTTTTCTCCCAGATTTCTGATGCGCAAATTGATTTGACCTGTTGAAAACATCTTTCTGACTTCATCGCGGTAATAAATGGCATCGTTATAGCATTCTTGGAGATTTCTAAGAGTCAAAGATGCGTAAACTTCATGCAGGTTACGCACAGCGTCAGGGGTGTTCTCTGGGAGATTGTCAGGTACAACAGATTCTTCAACCACGCTTGTTTCTAGGATATTGAAGAGTAGGACTGCGTAGTAGGCCACAGTTGCTCGGCCAGATTCAGTGATGATATGGGGGTGGGGAATATTTTGCTCATCCAAAATCGTCATGATGGCTTCAACTACGTCGGTGCTGTACTCATCTAAGGTATAGTTGCGTGAGGTTATGTAGTTTGTGTGTGAACCATCATAATCAACGGCTAAGCCTCCGCCCAAATTTAAGTAGCCCATGGGGGCACCTTCTTGGACCAAGGCTTGGTACATTCTGGTCCCTTCCATGACTCCAGTACGGATGTCGCGGATGTTAGAGATTTGCGAGCCCAAGTGATAGTGGAGGAGACGTAAGCAATCAAGCATTTGATTTTCTTTCAGCGTATCAACCACATTGACAATTTCGGAGATGGATAGGCCAAAAGTGGAACGTTCGCCACCCGAATCGGTCCAGTGACCGCTAGCTTTGGTGGCAAGTTTGGAACGCAGGCCAATATTGGGGCGTACACCAAGTTTTCGACTTAATTTAAGCAAAACCTCGAGCTCGCCTGGCATCTCAAGAACAAAGAAAACCTTAAAGCCCAGACGTTGGGCCTGAAGCCCAAGGTTAAAAAATTCCTCATCTTTGTAACCATTGCAGATAAGACAGGCTTCGCGATCGCGTAAAAGAGAGAGAGCAGCTAAAAGTTCGCCTTTGGAACCAACTTCCAAGCCGTGATGATAGCAGCTGCCTGACTGGACAATTTTTTCGATGACTTGCTGTTGTTGGTTTACCTTGACCGGAAATACGCCCCGATATTCCCCTTGATAGCCAAGTGTGCTGATGGCCCGACGAAACGATTCATGGATGGCTGAAATACGTGAAGCCAAGATATCTTCGATCCGAAGTAAGACCGGCATATCATAGCCACGTTCATGGAGTCCGGCGATAATCTCAGGCAAGGGAATGACAGGCCCTCCCTTGCCGCGTGGATATATAACCACATCGCCGTTTTCGGCCACATCAAAAAAACCCGCGCCCCAATTGCGGATGCCATAAAGCTCAATGGAATCTTCAACCTTCCATTGGTGTAAAGCCTGATTTTTGGCCAAGAAATTCCCCTCCAAAGATATTAAAAGATTAGAGCAATGGTGCCTGTGTTAAGCCTGTGGTAACATCCAAACCCATTTGGAGATTGGCATTGGCCAAAGCTTGGCCTGCAGCGCCACGGCAAAGATTGTCGATGGTTGAAATGATGATCAAGCGTTGGGTGCGTTTATCAACAACCAAGCCAATGTCGCAGAACATACTTCCCCGCACAAAGCGCGTTTCAGGAAGTTTGCCCATGGGCATAATTCTAATCCATGGGCAGTTAGCCCAGGTGGCGGTGAAAAGTTTATGAATCGTTTCTAAATCGATATCTTGTTTAAGTTTGGTATAGATGGTTGAGAGGATGCCACGGTTGGTTGGCAAAAGATGGGGCGTAAATTGAACGGTGACGCTTTTTTGAGCCAAAAAGCCTAGTTCTTGTTCAATTTCTGGGGTGTGGCGATGTCTGGGTAAACCATAGGCTCTAAAATTATCACAGACCTCCGAGAAGATGGTTGGGAGATTGGGCTTGCGTCCGGCCCCTGTGGCCCCAGACTTGGAGTCAATGATAATATCAGAGGATTGGATTAAATCATGCTGAAAGGCAGCCTTTAAGCCCAAGATGATCGATGTGGGATAGCAGCCAGGGTTAGCAATCAATTTAGCAGCTTTGATTTGATCGGCATAGATTTCGGGTAAACCGTAGACGGCTTCAGGGAGTAGGTCGCTAGCTGTATGGGGGAGATTGTACCATTCTTCATAGACGCTTTGATCTTTGAGACGAAAATCTGCTGAGAAATCAATAACACGCAAATTACGGCTTAAAAGTTCTGGCGCCATGCGCATGGCCGTGCCAGCTGGTACGGCTAAGAAGACAAGATCGCAACGATCTTTGGCTTCTTCCGGGCTATAGCTTGTGATGGTTACATCTCCAGCCGGAACCCCTTGTAGAAAAGGATAGTACTCACTAAGTTTGCGGCCAGCTTCGGCCCGTGAGCAGGCCATGTTTAAGTGCATTTGAGGGTGATAGGCTACAAGTCTAGCCAATTCCATGCCAGCATAGCCGGTGATACCAACCAGGCCTACATTAATTTTAGCCATTTCTTAAGGCTCTCCCTATTTGTTTTCCGCAAAATTTTTCACATATTTCATTTTTAGCTCAAAAAGCATACTGTCAAGCATTTGCTGCTCTTGATGATCAAGATTGCCCTGGGTTTTGGTCTTGAGCATATTTAAGAGATCAATGCTGTTTTGGGCTAGAACCTTGTCAGGGCAGAGTTTGCCGCTATTGGGATCGGGCACCTCGCCTAGATGCACCAGCGTTGAAGAAGCCAATGAAAGAACAAAGGTGGAAAATGTAACTTCCGGCATTTGTTCGGTAGGTTTGTTTGAACTCATGGCTAAAAAAGCATAGTCGCCTTAAGGCAATTATGCTCTCCTTCTCGGGTGAAAAATTTTTGAAAATCGGCAAGTGTGTTTTTTTGGAGCAGCTTGCACTTGCCAAAGACCTAAAATTTGTTAGCTGCGGACCAAAACTTCAGGAATGTCTTGGCCTGGTTCAACCGTTAGGGCCGTTTGATAGGCAGCCATGGCCTTTTCTAGGTAGTCGCGTGAGCCTGAGAAGCCATGAGCTTCAAAGAGACCCTGGTCTAGAGCGTATAGACCGGCTAAAACATCGGACCAGTCAACCCAGCCCATGTGACCAATGCGCACTATTTTGCCTTTAAGGTGATCTTGGCCTCCGGCCATGCAGACGCCAAATTTTTTCTGCGCAATGGCCAAAACTTGTTTACCATCAACGCCTTCGGGCAATTTGATGCTGGTTATGCCCCAAGTAAAGTTTTTGGGTGCCAAAAATTCTAGACCCATGGCTTTTATGCCATAGCGCGTGAGCATGGTTAGAGCCCATTGTTTTTGATAGACCTTCTCCAAACCGTCGGACAAGAGCATATCAAGGCTTACATCTAAGCCGCAGATTAAATTAACTGGAGTTGTGAAGTGGGTTTCATTCTTGGCCAGTTTTTTCCGTTCAGCAGGCAAATTAAAGTAGAAACAGCCAGGTTCGATACTTGAGGCTCGCTCCCAAGCACGCGCTGACAAGGCGATTAAGGCTAATCCTGGCGGGAGCATGAGTCCTTTTTGGGAACCAGTTAAAAGACAGTCAATGCCTAAAGCATCCATGGGGCAGGGAGAGAGACCAATGGCTGAGATGCCGTCTAAGACCAAGAGAACGTCAGTATTTCTGGTGATTTCTGCAATCTCTGGGATGGGCTGGAGGACACCTGTTGATGTTTCGGAAATCTGTAAAAACACACCCCGAATGTCTTTGTCCTGGTTTAATGTGTCGGCAATTTGATTGGGATCAACGGCTTCACCCCAAGGCACAATGATTTTAACCACATTGAGACCGCGCATTTGGGTTATTTCGGACCAGCGTTGACCAAATTTCCCAGCCTCAACCACTAAAACTTTTTCGCCAGGCTTAAAGAGACTGTAGGCGGCTGCAGTCATGGCTCCAGTGCCAGAAGAAGCTAAGGGTAAAACCACTTCCTTGGTGCCAAATAACGTTTGTAAGGCGCCTTCGACCCTGGCCATGATCTTGTGAAAATCGTCTTTGCGGTGGTGAATCATGTCTTGGGCCAAGGCCAAGCGCACCCGCTCTGGGAGCGGGGTTGGGCCAGGTGTTAACAGGCGCAGTTTATTTAGCATAAATGCCAAATCCTCCAAAGTGTTGCGGGATTTCTAAAAAATTTTAGCGTGTATGCAAAGGCTTGGGTAAATTCTCTTTTATTGCATATAAGATCTTACAGCTTCCACTTGCTGATCCAAAGTCTCATTGCCAGGTTCCACTTCTAGACTAAACATTTGATCGAATTCTTCGGGTTTTTTCTCTTCAAGATCTGGCAAGAGTAAGGTGACATTGGGGTGGGATTTAAGCACAAGACGTCCTGGCTTAGTTACAAACTGACGCAATTTTTCGGCTAGCTCAATTTCAGCTTGGGGGGCATTTTGATCAGGGGTAATCTCTTTCAAAAGAAATTCGCTGGGCGAGGACAAATCTTTGGGGGCGAAGTAGGATGTTATACGTGCCAGAAGAGTCTTGTCGGTTATGATGAATTCTAGGTTTTGGAATTTGGTTTGGTTGATCCCTTTCAAGAGGTTTTCAAGCGAATTAACATGGGCGTTGGCTTTGAAATTGAAGCTAAACAAGTTTTGTAAGTCAACTCCGGTGGCTATTGAGCTTAAAGAGGCGCTTTCTTGACGGTAGACAGTTTCAAAAGAGAATAAAATGTCAGCTGGCAGCGGTAGATGGGCTGTTCCAGCCAAAAATTCGATGTCCTGCTTGGAAATATTTAGGTCGCGCATTTGAAAGGCGACTTCTTTGGTGTCAGGGTTGTTTTTTAAGCTGATTCCACCAAGATTTAATGTCTTACCCTCACTTTCGATCTTGATTTGCTCTAAGCTAGTTTGACCGACTAAGGGATCTGTGCCTAGCAAAAGGGCCAGAAAAATAAAGGCTTTTTGTTCTTGGGAGGCGTTATTTAATCGCTGAACTAGTTTGTTGGCCTCATCTTCGCTCATGACGCGAATTCTTTTTTGATTCAGTTCCTTGAAGCTAACTGCATAGGTCGGGTTTTTTACCTGAAGGTCTTTGGCAGAAAATTCGGCCACAGCGGTTTGAGAATAGCCATGAAAACGGATGGGGCCCAAGGTTACAGTAGCGTTTTCGTCGGGTACGTCCATACGTGTTTTTGGCCAGTAGATTTCTTGACAGATCAGGGAGGTCTTGGGGGTAGAGAGTCTGCCATCCAGAAGTTTCTGCAATTCTTCTTGGCCAATGGTTGTGTGCTCAAAGACTAAATCTTCCAAATGAAGTTTGCCAAAATCAGTATTTAGGTCTATGGCATCGATTTTGCCGTGTCTAAATATCTCTATAGGTCCTTGCTTAGGCAAAACTAAATGGGCCACGGCAGAAGAGCTAAATAACCCATTAAGAGTTAAGTCTATAGTTGTTGTTTGAACATTGAGCTGGCATTCACCCATATCGCTTTTGAGTTTAGCTTGAAATGGGGAGATTTTTAAAGTGCTAGTTAGTGGCGAGACGTCAACTTTTAAAGGCTCTTTTAAGGTAAAGCCAGTATTGGTCATGTTGGCAGTCAAAACTTGCGTTAGTTCTTTTTCAATTGAACCTTTTAGACCAAATTGGATGACAAGGCCCAAAATTGCAATAATTATTATTGACAAGTAGAAAATTCGTTTCATAGATATTCCACTGGGATGGGGTGAACTACCGCACCCCATAAAGGGGTGTGGCTTCATAAGAAGTGTAATTTATGCAATTCTTATTCTTACAGGCGTATCCACATTGCCTCTATAGTATAGGATCGAAAGATCCACAACTTTACTTTTCCGTAAAATATTTAATGCTCCGTTGACATCAGCATTTAATAATTTACCAGATTTAGTTTTATATAGACCTCTTGCGGTTCTACGACCACTAAAGGAGT
>JAFSZE010000134.1 GCA_017455745.1 Desulfovibrionaceae bacterium
CAAATAAAAAAAATATTATAAATTTAAATTATATATTATATTTCTGCTAATTTTTTGAAACAAAACTATGTGTATGTATCAGCCCATCATAACATATACGGCTTATTAATTTCAGCATTACACGGTAAACATAATAGAAACAGACTACAGAAACAAATTTATTTGCTACTCAAACACATAAAACTCAAAAGAATAATACAGCCAAACTAGCATTGTTAAATAAATACACATCACAAACAATATCTAGTATAAATTTATAGTACAGTTCAACTATAGATTTATCTCAATATCACATTTCCTTAGATTTTTTGAGCACTGTTATGTATCATTTCTAGCTATCTGATGGATAGCAGCATAATTTGCTCCAACATTAACTAGGAGATGTAATATTAAATCATACTGATTTTTGAAACATTGCTGTGCATAGAGACAAAACTAGCAAACTTAGAGCCACCGATTTGTTCGAACATTCTTGGCCAAATGCAATAAACTGTCTAGAGTAGGCTCAAACTAGCTAAATATCTCCCGCCGAAGATTGATATATCCCAAAACTAAATTCTTGTAAAGAAAAATTATACAGGTTAGACAAAAAAGCTTTTTGTCATAGAAAAAATATAACTTTTAAGTATTATTTTGCTGCCTATTTAGGCTATTTTCAAATCTAACAGTAGAAATATATCTTACAAAACATATTTATGCCTTTTAAAACATATTTCCATATGCCATATAACTTTCAGATCATATTTTAGTTACACGACAGAAAATCATTTTTTCAAGTAAAATAAGACTACCTGATAAAATAACACAAAACTTGTTGGCTATGGACATCTGTGATTTAACACTTTGTCCAAAGTTTACGGATAAATTAACTGGCTTGCATTCAAAATTTTGCTTGGCGCAACTTTTTAACACTGAAAATATCTCAAGTCATCTAGCCCAAGAAAAAAATTTTTTTCCTAAATTTAAGAGCCATCTAAAGCCTTGGGATTATTACGCTCAAATTGTGGAACAAATAAGCTCTCTCCGCTAAAATAGGCGGATATAACAACGTAAGCGCTATCTGGAAACAATGTGCAAATTAAATGCAGAAATGAAGCTCTGTGTGCCATTTTTTTCTTCTAGAAAACGACAACTTATTTATAGATAGATCCATAGTGTGTTCCAAAAATTGCCTTAAACGGCCACACACATCCAATTTAAAATAAGCTGTCAGATCCTTTTTCTTTCTAAAACGATCAAGCCAGAGATAAACGACAGGTGTAGTATACAATGTTAAAATTTGACTCACAATCAAGCCGCCCACAATAGTTATACCCAAAGGCTGTCTAAGCTCAGCCCCATCACCCTGACCCATGGCCAAAGGGATGGCTCCAAACACAGCCGCAGCTGTTGTCATCATGATAGGCCGAAATCTAAGCTTACAGGCTTCAAAAATAGCCCTTTTGGAGGAATAATGCTTGGTTTTGGCCGCATCAAGAGCAAAGTCCACCATCATGATGGCATTTTTCTTAACAATGCCAGCCAAAAGCAAAAGTCCGATCAAGGCAATCACACTAAACTGGTGGCCACAAACAAATAAAGCCAAAAGCGCACCAATGCCTGCTGACGGCACGGTTGAGAGGATCGTTAAAGGATGGATTAAGCTTTCATATAAGATGCCTAAAACGATATACAGAAAGAGTATGGCTGATAAAATCAAGATAATCTGACTGTTTAACGAATCGGCAAACATTTTGGCTGTACCTTGGAAGCTTCCGATGATGGTTGAGGGCACACCAAGTGTCACCCTTAAATCATCAATGGTCTCTTTGGCCTCAGCCAAAGTGCGGTTAGGTTTTAGGTTAAAAGAAAGTGTAACAGCGGCAAATTGACTTTGGTGGGCCACACTTAATGGACTATAGGATGGTTGAACTCTGGCGACCCCCAAAAGTGGCACCATCCCATGAGGACCTGGCAGATAGACCTTATTTAACGATGCCGGATCTTCTAGCCAACGCGGGGCAAATTCCAAAACGACCTTATACTGGTTCATATCGCGATAGATGGTTGAAATCTGCTTTTGGCCAAAAGCATTGCCAAGGGCCGCATCCACATCCCGCATAGTAAGCCCCAAAGCACTCAAACGATCGCGATCAATCCAAAGTTCAGTTTCTAAAGCGTGATCCTCCAAATCCGAATCCACATCTTGGACAATATCACTTGTCTCTAAAGCCATTTTGAGTCTTTGGCCCCAAAACTTAAGATCCGCCAAAGAATCCGATTGGAGCGTATACTGATATTGGGATCTGGCGCTTCGGCCACCCATCATGATGTCTTGGGCTGGCATCATAAAAATCTGCACACCAGGCTCCTGACTTACTTTGCCCCTAAGACGGCCAATGACCTCCATCACCCCGACCTTGCGTTCAGCCAATGGCTTTAAGGAAATAAAAATACCCCCACCGCCACGATTACCAGAAAAATGCAGTGAAACCTGGGCCACAGCCGGATCACTTCTTATGACCTGCTCAAGACGGGTCAATTTTTCACTCATATTCTGAAAAGAGGCACTCTGATCCGTGCGCAAGCCGCCCATGATCACGCCTGTGTCTTGTGTTGGAAAAAAGCCCTTGGGGATGATGATAAAAAGATAGACATTGCCAACTATGACCAAAAAGAAAACCAAAAGCGTTAGCTTGGGATGGTTTAAGACATGGGTTAAACTTTCCGTGTATTTGATTTGCAAAATGCGCAAAAATCTAACCCACAGTCGCATAAGCACACTAGGTTGCTTTTTTGTCTTAAGATCTTTCTGGCCTAAAAAGCGGGCGCACATCATAGGCGTTGTTACTAACGAGATCACCATGGAAAAAAGCACAGCACAGGTTAAAACAACGGCAAATTCCCGAAAAAGACGACCTAAATAGCCGCCCAAAAACAAGATGGGTAAAAAAACAGCCACTAAAGACAAGGAAATTGAGATAACCGTAAAACCAACCTCGGCTGTCCCCTGCTTAGCGGCTTTTATAGGCGCAGCACCCATTTCCCGATGGCGCATACAGTTTTCAAGCACAACTATGGCATCATCGACCACAAAGCCTGTACTAACAGTCAAGGCCATGAGCGAAAGATTATCCAAGCTAAACCCAAGCAGATACATCACAGCAAAGGTAGCTATCAACGATACTGGTGCAGCCACAGCCGGAATAATTGTTGCGCGGACACTTTGCAAAAAAAGAAAAGTCACTAAAACGACCAAAATAACCGAAATAATTAAACTTTTCTCCACCTCATGCAAAGACGAACGAATGGTTGTGGATCGATCTGTGCGCAATTCCAAAGCCACAGATTTAGGCAACCATTCTTCCAAACTTGGCAAAAGGCTTTTAACCCGATCAACAGTTTCAATGATGTTGCCACCCGATGCCAAAAAGACAAGCAGTAGCACTGCTGGTTGACCATTGGCCAAGGCCATGTTGCGCACATTTTGGGTGGAATTTTCGATGGTCGCCACATCATTAAGTTTAATGATGTGGCCCTCGTTTTCTTTGATAATGATCTTGGCATAATCGCTAGCCTCATCTAACTGATCATTGGCTTCGATCATCCAAAAATTGCGTTTATTTTCCAAAACTCCCTTGGGCACAAAGGCATTGGCTGCAACTAAGGCTTTTCGCACATCTTCTGTGGAAACATTGGCCCGATTTAGAGCATCAGGATTTAATTCCACCCTAACCGCAGGCATGGCGCCACCGCCAATGGTTACTTCGCCAACGCCTTGAATTTGGGAAATTTTCTGGGCCAAAACTGTGGAAGCAAAATCATAGAGCTGGGCTCGTGTATATTGCGAGGACGCCAACGATAAGATCATAATCGGCGCCCCAGCTGGATTGAATTTGCGATAGGTGGGGTTGCTAGGCAGGCTTGGCAAAGTGCTGCGGGCAGCATTGATGGCACTCTGGACATCGCGTGCTGCTCCATCAGCATCACGCTCCAAATCAAACTGTAAAATAACGTTGGTTTGGCCTAGGCTGCTTTTTGAGGTCATCTCGTTGATGCCTGAAATTCTACCCATGGCCCGTTCCAAGGGTGTAGCCACAGTGGCAGCCATGGTTTCAGGACTAGCCCCAGGCTGGGAGGCTCTAACCATCACAACCGGAAAATCTATGGCTGGCAGCGGGGCCACGGGCAAAAGACCAAAGGCAACCAGACCTGCCAGGGTTAAGGCTATGGTTAAAAGTGTGGTGGCCACAGGCCTTACGATAAAAAAGGCTGAAAACGTAAATGCCAGCTTGGGCTCAAAGGCTAAATTACTCAAAACCACGCCCCTAGAAAAAAGATCCGGTTCAAATCTTACAAGCTAAATCTTAGCAGTAGAAAAAATCACTTACGCTACCCTAGCCTAATTGGCACAAACCTGCTCATCTTTGATGGCCTTTGGGCCACGGAAAAATTGGCTCAAATCTTCAAACCAAAGATAGATCACAGGCGTTGTAAAAAGCGTTAAGATTTGACTTAAAATCAAACCGCCAACCATCGTGACCCCCAAGGGTTGGCGAATCTCTGAGCCCATGCCTGTGCCAAGCATCAATGGCAGTGCGCCCAATAAAGCGGCCATGGTCGTCATCAAAATGGGCCGCAAACGCAAAAGACAGGCTTCTTTGATGGCTAAAAGCGGCGGCTTGCCCTCAACCCGTTCAGCCTCAAGGGCAAAGTCAATCATCATAATGGCGTTTTTCTTCACAATGCCAATCAATAAAATTAAGCCAATTATGCCCGCAATACCTAGATCCATCTTGGCTATAAACAAAGCTAAAATGGCCCCAACTCCAGCTGATGGCAGGGTTGAAATAATGGTTATGGGATGGATGTAACTTTCATAGAGCACGCCCAAGACGATGTAGACAGTCACAACTGCGGCTAAAATGAGCCAGAGCTGGTTTTGGCTTGAGCCAGCAAAGGCTCTGGCTGCGCCCTGCCAAGTAATATGCAAGGATCTGGGGAGATTTAAGCTAGCCAAAGTCTCTTCAATCTCGGTGTAAGCTTGGCCCAAGGCATAGCCTGGTTTAGGTGTAAAAGAGATAGTTGAAGCTGGAAATTGACCTTGGCGCGAAATGGCTAAACGTGCTGCCCGCTCTTTGGCTACCACAAGTACTGATAATGGAATCAGATCCGTGCCTGATTTCACATAGATGCTTTCCAAATCAACCGGTCCGCGTCTAAAACTCTCCTCCACCTCCAACACGACCTTATACTGGTTGGTCTGGGTAAAGATGGTTGAAATTTGACGCTGGCCATAGGCATCATAGAGAGCATTATCAATATCCTCCATGCTAATCCCAAGGCGACCAGCAGCATCCCTATTGATCTCAAGCCACAGCTGCCTCCCTTTGGCCTGCAGATCATGGGCCACAGAACCTATGGCTGTCTTTTTCTGCAACTCTTCAGTTATATGTGGTACCCACTGCTCTAAATCTTCTTGGCTTATGGCCTCAACCGTCAATTGGTACTGAAACCTGGAAATGCGATCTTCGATAGTTAAATCTTGCACTGGCTGCAAAAATAAATTTAAGCCGGGCAGATTTTGAGATTTGCGCATCAAACGATTGGCAATGGCTTGAGCTCGCAAATTCCGTTCACTCAAAGGTTTAAGCTTAATCGTTAATCTGGATGTGCCAGGACTTTGGTTGATGCCATCAACACCCACAAAAAATGCCACACTCTCAACAGCATTATCACGCAGCAAAAGACGGCTAATCTCTTCCTGTCTTGAGCGCATAAAACTAAACGATGTATCTTGGGGTGCTTCGCAAATGCCTTGCAAGATTCCTGTATCTTGTACCGGGAAAAAGCCCTTGGGAATATAGATATAGCCCAAACAGGTCAAAATAAGCGTGCCTAAAGCCACAAGCAAAGTGGCCACCCGATGCCGAAAAATGAAGTTTAATTTTCCCTCATACCAGGCCAAAAGTTTTTTAAAAAATAGGCCACCCGAATAGCTTTGATCTGCTCCAGCCAAGAAATTTCCGCCACTTGGTCGCAGGATGGTTGCACAAAGCATGGGGGTTAAAGTCAGCGAGATTAAACCTGAAATCAAAATGGTTGCCGCTAAGGTTACGGCAAATTCTCGGAAAAGCCTGCCCGCCACATCACCCATAAAAAGCAAGGGAATTAAGACAGCAACCAAGGAGATGGTTAAAGAAATGATCGTAAAACCGATCTGGCCAGCACCGGTTAAAGCAGCTTTTAACGGACTGGCCCCACCTTCGTGATAGCGGACGATATTTTCGATGACCACAATGGCATCATCAACCACAAAGCCAGCAGCAATGACTAAGGCCATAAGGGTTAGGTTATTTAGTGAATAACCAAACAGGTACATGACGCTTAAAGAACCGATCAGAGAAAGCGGCACAGCTAGGGCTGGAATTAGGGTAGCCCGTAAATCCCGCAAAAAGAGCCAAATAACAAAAATAACTAGGCAGACAGACAATAGTAACTCTAACTGCACATCCAAAACTGTGGCCCGAATAGCCTCGGTTTTATCAGTAATCACTTGGACCGAAACATTGCCAGGCAAGGTTTGAATCAAAGTGGGCAAGAGCTTGTTCACCCGATTGGCCACAGCAATGACATTGGAACCTGGCTGACGCTGGACCTGCAAAATTATGGCTTGGCGAAAGAGATTTTTATTGTCAGCCAAATTGGCCACATAGGCCGCTAGACGAATATTTTCAGCACCATCCTCAACTTTCGCCACATCTTTTAGCCGCAGCGGAGCGGCATTTTTGTAGCCAATAATGGTTTCGGCATAATCTTTGGGATCGGTCAGCTGATCATTGGCATCAATGCTGCTAGCCCGCAAAACCCCATCAAAACTACCTTTGGAGCCACTGACATTGGCGGCCATCAAGGCTTGGCGTACATCCTCCAAGGTAAAACCAGCATTGGCCAAAGCCTTAGGGTTGACCTTAACGCGCACAGCAGGTCTCTCACCACCTGAAATTGTTACAAGACCAACACCCAAAATTTGGGAAATCTTTTGGGCAAGCCGTGTATCTGCCAGATCCTCAAGCTTGGTCATGGGTAGATCTCGACTAGTGACAGCCAAAGTTATGATGGGCGGATCTGCGGGATTGACTTTATTGTAGATGGGCGGATTGGGTAAATCGTTAGGCAAAAGACTGCCTGCAGCATTGATGGCTGCCTGCACTTCTTGCTCGGCACTATCAAGCTTTTTGGCCAGCTCAAACTGTAGAGTTAAAATAGAAGCGCCAGCTGATGATTGCGAAAGCATCTGGTTTAAACCTGGCATGGCGCCAAATTGCCGCTCAAGGGGGGCTGTGACTTTGGCTGCAATCACCTCGGCACTAGCTCCAGGATAAAATGTCTGAACCTGAATGGTGGGGTAGTCGATTTCAGGCAAGGCCGAGATGGGCAGAGAAATATAGCTTAGGATACCGGCCAAAAGAAGCGCACACATAAGCAGCGATGTGGCTACAGGTCTAAGAATAAAAATTTTGGAAAGATTCATTGGCAAGCATCCTATCTTAGGACAAAGTTATCAAAAAACTCTTCTGCCTTGGCCAAAAGTCGCTATTTAGGTGCAGCTTGGGCCAAAATCACAACAAAAATCGCTACTTGGGTTCAGCTTTGGCCGTATCTTGGCTAGCTGCCACCCTAACCTTTAAGCCATCTTTTAGCCTATCTAAACCGTCAATAACTACAGATTCACCTTTATTTATACCTTTGCTTACAACCACAAGCCTTGGCGTCTCAAGCTCAATTGTAACCTCACGCATTTCCACAGCACCAATCCTTGGTTTGGGTCTTGCACCTTGGGCCCTTTCGCTATTTGGCCCTAGAGATTTATCTTTGGAAGTGCCCTTGGGCATATCGTGACTGGTATTAATGCTGCTAGCGAGAGAAGCTTCTTTTGCGCCATTAAAAGGCCCTTGGCTAGCAGAGCTTGCACCTGCGGCTGAAGGTGTTTCTTCGCGGAAGACATAGGCATAACGGCCTTTTGAGCCCACCTGAATGGCTGCTGCAGGCACAGTTAGGGCATTTTTTAAGACTGTAACCCTGATTCTGGCATTGACAAATTGGTTGGGATAGAGCGTTTTTTGGTCATTGGCGAACCTAGCTTTAAGTCTAACAGTACCTGTTTCGCGGTCGATCTCATTGTCTAGGGAGAGAAGTGTACCGTGGGCCAAGATGGTTTTCTGCTCACGATCCCAGGCTTGCACTGGCAAAGATGCACCTTTTTGATTTAAAGCCTGCATCAGCATGGGCAAAGCTGTCTCTGGCAAGGTAAACAACACATCACAGGGACTGACCTCAGTAATCCTAACAATGCCATTGCTGTCGGTTGTGGATATCTGGTTACCCACATCAACTTTGCGCAAACCAACCGTGCCAGCAGCAGGAGCAGTGATGCGACTATATTCTAGCTGCAATCTGGCTGTTTCCACCGCAGCCTTGTCAGCAGCCACAGCCCCGCTATATTGAGCCACCAAGGCTCTCTGGGTATCATACTTTTGCCGCTCCACATAATCGCCTTGAATCAAAGATGTGTAGCGTTCCAAATCGCGCTTGGCATTGGCTAGCTGTGCTTCATCAGCAGCTAACTTGCCCTTGGCCTCGTTTAAGGCTGCCTGAAAAGGACGCGGATCGATCTCAGCCAAAAGCTGACCTGCCTTTACATGCTGGCCTTCACGAAAATGGATGCGCATAAGCTGCCCATTGACACGACTTTTGACCAAAACATCGCTTGAAGCCAAGACCGTGCCTAAGCCATTTAAAAAATAGGGCACATCCTGGGTTAAGGCAGAAGCTATCCGCACAGGCGCTAAGGGTTGACGCATCATCTCAGGCTTGGGCTTAGAACCTGCAAACAATTTATAAACGAAGCCTATGGCGATAATTGCTAAAGCCAGCCAAAAGAGCTTCCAAAAAAAAGGCAACTTTCTTTCCATGCTTTTTGTAGCCTCGAAGCGTTCTAACGAGTCAAAGTAAATTTTTAGGTCTAACTAGGCTAGACAATTATTTTTATTGTACTCAAATTTTAGGAGGAAGTTTGCTATGGGCCATCGCCACATTTGCTTAATATTTGCCATATCCATCTTCCTCTGGTCCACTTTAGTTTTAGCCAATCCCGCACCAGATAGTGTGCGTTCAACACCGGTAGTTAAAGCTGTGCGCGTGGCGGCTCCGGCAGTTGTTAACATAACTTGCACAAGATTTCTTGGACGCAATCTTTCGCCCTTGGAACTTTTTTTCAAAGGTTATGCACCGGATCTCTACCAAAGACCGCGCATCCAAAAACGCACAAGCTTAGGTTCAGGTGTCATTGTTGATGGAAAATTGGGTCTTATTTTGACCAATGCCCATGTGATTGAACAGAGCGATGAGATCAAAATTCATCTCCAAGACGGTCGCAGCTATAATGCACTAGTCAAAGGGGCTGAAGCTGACTTTGATATCGCAGTTTTAGTGGTTGAGTCGCCACAAAATTTACCCGAACTATCGCTAGGCGATTCCAATGATTTGGTTGCTGGCGAAACGGTTGTGGCCATTGGCAATCCTTTTGGCTTTAGCCATACAGTCACAACCGGTGTTGTGTCAGCTAAAGGGCGGACTATAAAAAGCCAACAAGGCGTTTTAACCGATCTAATCCAAACCGATGCTGCCATAAATCCTGGAAATAGCGGCGGTCCCTTGATCAATTTGGATGGCGAACTAATCGGGATCAATACGGCTGTCGATACCAGAGGCGAAGGAATAGGTTTTGCCATTCCCATCAATAAGGCCAAACGCGTCATGGAAACATTGATCAGTCAAACGCGTTTAGATCCTGTGTGGTTAGGAATCTTGGCTGAAGATTTGGATGGGCAAACAGCTTGGGCACTTGGCTTAAACAATAGCCAAGGTATCTTGATCACATCTGTCTATAAAAACACGCCAGCAGATCGGGCAGGATTGATGCCTGGCGACATCATCGAAGCCATTAATGATACGATCTTAAACGATCGCAGGGACTATATCAGTATTTTGCGCAATCAGACAGGGGAAGAACTTAATTTAAAAATCTTGAGCCGAGGTCAAAGTAAAAATCTAAAAATTAAGCCTCAAGCCTTTGATGATCAAACAGCCAGAAGTTTACTGGAAGCTAGATGGGGCATAAGTGTAGCTGAACATAGAGGCGGGCTAGTCATAACCAAAGTGGATGGCCGAGGCCCAGCCAATTTCTTACGACCTGGCGACTTCCTAACCAATGTTAATGGCCTAAACTGCCGCAATCTTCAAGATCTTTGGCAGGCTTTTCGCAAATACCGCATGGCTAACCAAATCCTCTTGCAGATTGTTCGCGCAGGTCGCCCCTACTATGCCCGTATGCAGTTGTGATTATTTTAAGCTAGACCCATCTTTTCAAAAATTAGAAATGAAAATTATTTTCATTTTTGATTAAAAGAGAAAAAAAGCCGAACACTATCTGTTAAGAGTTTGTGAATAACTGCTTATGAAAAAAATTTAGCACGCATCTTGCCCAAAATCCTATACGTATCTAGCTTAAGAGCCCCCAAAAAAACTTGCTAACAAATTCAATCTTGACAGCAACCTTTCCAAAAGCTATCCCTACTTGTACGGTAGCAATCAAAACTATCGCTGCACAATCGAAAAAAAATTTCCTTAAGGAGTGCCTTATGCCTTACAATGTTACTGTTAATCAAGACAAATGCGTTGGCTGTGGCGAATGTGTGGATGTTTGCCCTGTGGAAGTCTATGAATTAAAAGATGGCAAATCTGAACCCGTTAAGTCAGAAGAATGCTTAGGCTGTGAATCCTGTGTCGAAGTCTGTGAATCAGACGCCATCACTGTTGAAGAAGCCTAAGAAATTTTAGTGCAGTGCACGCAAAACACGTGCTCAATGTGCCCAAAAGCCGTCGGATCGCTGTCTGGCGGCTTTTTTGTGCTAGATTACGACTCTTTTGCAAAAAAAGAGAGATCCCTTTAATCTCCATTTATCAACATTTTTTAAGGAGATTGGCAGAAACTTTTCTGCTAAAAATTTTATGACCTTTGATCTTGCCCCCATCTTTGCGAGCTATGAACAGTTGAGATCAGAGACTGATCAAATCTTTGCTAAGCTTGCAGCCCAATTCCCTAATTGCGTTAAATGCCACAAGGGGTGTGATAGCTGCTGTTATGCCCTCTTTGACCTCTCTTTAGTTGAGGCCATGTATATCAAC
>JAFSZE010000135.1 GCA_017455745.1 Desulfovibrionaceae bacterium
AAATATGGACTATATATTTAATTCTACACAATTATATATAACATTATACAGTGCTAATTTATTTATATTATACCATCTATTTCATGCTATTTGTACTATTTTTTTATCAATTTTTTTGTTCAGCTTGCTGTTATCTATTGTCAATTATCTTTTTTTGATATTAATAAGTTTTTTTGAGCCATTGAGTGATCACTAAAATTATCTTATACTGATCTTTTAGGCTAGTTGACCTCATAGATCATGCTGATTTCATCGCATTGATAAAATTTGGGACATTTGCTGCATTCGGTCCAAACAACAGGTGGCAGTAGATCTCGTTTAAATTCCTTGAAGCCGCAATGGCGGAAAAAGTCGTCCACAAGGGTAAAACAGAAAACTCTAGGAACATTTAATTCGCGGCAACGGTTGATTAAGGATTCAACCACTCTCCGACCTAAGCCATGGGAGTGACAGCACTTATGCACAGCAAGAGAACGAATTTCGGCTAAATCAGCCCAAAGAATTTGCAAGGCACCACAGGCGATTACACACTCTTGGCCTGTTGTTTTGAGATTGGTCGTGGCAACAATATAATCTTGGAGATGCTGATAGAGATAGAGGGGACCTCGAGCCAACATTACATTGCGTGAAGCATAATTATTGATCAAGGCGCTCATGCCATGAACATCACCGATTTTGGCTGGACGGATATTTATCTCCGTTAAATTGTCAGGAGTTATTTCTGGCAAATTACTGATCTGCTTGGGAGTAAAAAAAGGAATGCTTACGCTCATTGTTTTCTGATGCCTAAGTTTTAGATATGTATAAAGTTTTCTATGTATATTACTTTTTATAGGAAATATTGGAAGAGAGTAGATCTGAGATAATTAAAGCTAATTTGTGATGAATTGTATTCCAAAAATCATATTAAAATGTAATAGGCTGATAGAATACTTTATAGTACTATGTTAAAATATGGAAAAACGAGAATTGTCAAATGTATAAAAATTTTCTAAACGAAAAATTCTATTTTATAAATCTAAAAGTGAAATATTTAATGAATGTATTTAAAAGTAAAAAATTTTTCTACAAAGTATAGCTATTTTACTTTATTGTTATTTGGTAGTGGTTTGGCTATTGATGTCTTAAGTCCATTATCAAATAAATTTTCTTACCCTTGGTACTCTCTATTATTTTTGGGGCAGTTTGAGCAGAGTCTTGCTTTTTAGTGGTTCCATGCCCTCTGTGAGCCTCAATTTGTCAAATTTTTTCATTTAGACTTTTGGCTTGTTTTTGTTTATAATAACTCTGTTTCTAGCTAGAGCTTTTGGCAAGCAGAAAAGAATCTGGCGGCCATCTTGCAGCCTAGACCTATTTGGTTAGAGATGGTTTAAGCTTGGGATAGGCAAAAGTTGTGCGTAAGCTTGCTTTTGCCTCTAATTTTTGAACGTTTGGGGAAACGGCTAGTATAGCAAGATAGCTAGGAATTTTCAAGAAAAAAAATGGCCGTTTAGTCTACAAATCTTGCTTTTCGCTTAAGCATACTTAATTTTTCTAGGCCCCCCTTGCATTGCGCTTAGCTATCAGTCAAGGTAGAATATGCAGGTAAATTTTGCTGTCACACTTTAGGCTCAAAAAGTTGCAACTTGGAAAATGCCCTTTATTTTCCTTAATTTTGGCCTTTGGACCAATTAGACATAAATAGATCGTATTTTCCTTAAATTTTGTCCTTGGCACCAATTAGGCTAGCTCAAACCAGCTAGCTAGACGTAAAATTTAAGCCAACTTCTAGCTTTTGCTGCGCGGCTAACTTTAAGCCAGCAATCTTTTTTCTTTTGTCTTACTGCGTTTTTTAGCGCCGAGCCTTCTCGTTTTTAGGTTTTTGAGCGTTTTTTAGGTTAGCGCCTGCTCTTTTTTGGCGCAGAGCCTGTCTTTTTGGGGATAGTGCTTTGGGTTAAGTTTTGCTAGAAATCTCTTGCAAACAATAGTAATTGCCTTAAATTTTAAGTAAATATAATTATTTTTTTTCTGACTAATTTTAGTCCTTCCTAGATATGTGTTAAAAATGATCATACCTTGTATTGATTTTGTATTTATAATTTAGGATAATTTATAACTTTGATCTGCTATATAGAATATTTACAACTTAAGATAAAGACTAACAGATATATAAATATTTGTAATAATATATAAGTTAATTTTTTATGTAACAGCTAGCAATATTATAATCTTATTTATGTCTAAATTTTTTGTTCTAGAAATATTACTTTTGTTTTTACACTTATTATGGATTTTTGTGCTTAGTTTTAAAACAAAGTTCAGTTTTTGTTAATATCTCACATTTTATAATTTATATTTTTCCAGGCCATAAATTTTGCCTTAACCAGCTATCGCGCTTTTTGGTGCTGTTTTTGGGTGTGTGTTGACTGGTGGTTTGTGCTTTTTTAGTCCACAAACTTCAAAAAATCCATCTGTTCGAGGAGGAAAGGCTTAAGCTAAGGCGTAGAAGGCGCATTTTAAATTGGGCTTAAGCTTAAAAAAACATGGCGCAGTTATCTCAGCTCATACCGACTATGGTTGGAATCCCTGAAATCCGCATGAGTACCATGGGAAGCTTGCTTTGGATATGCTGGCAGGGCACTTTGCCTGCGGCTATTAACCAGACGCTTGAAAATTATGGTGGTATGCAGATTTATAGCCATGATGATCAAGCCCAGGCCATTTGGTTCTTTTTCACCGAAGATGTCTTTTTAGTCACCGCACGTTTGATCATTTGGGGCAAGTTCAATGAGCTACCAGTAGCGGTAGAGGTCTTTCCTGGCCGTCTACAACTAGATCGTAAGGGCGCCATAAGCTTATTGATGGATGCATCCCTGCAAAACCAGGAATTGGTCGTCCCAGATAAGCTAGAAGTTTGGGTGCATAGCAAGTCTTGTGAAAACCGCAAGCATTTTCCAGGCATTGAGTTTGAGCTTGTGCGGGCCAGACGCGGCATGGCCAGTGCTGATTGGTACACGCCACAAGTCGATATGCGTATGCCGTTTGCCTCCAAGCAGAGCTGGATAATTGTCTTACATCCCCTAGGCAATCCCGTCGATAAAGAGTTTATTGACGGCTGGTATACGATGTATAAGCGCTTGGCCGAGCTTTTTGAAGAACACAAAGTTAAATCCATTTCGGAAAACTTCTTTGTGGTTTTGGCCATCGAAAATCTGCTTATGCTTCGTGCCTTTATGCGCGACTACCTGGAGCTTATCCGCAATATGGATGCTGCCGGTACGTGCTGGCCGTGCGTTGTGGCTGTAGTTGATCGTGGCAATTTAAACTTTAGTGGCGATGTGCCACAAAAAGTTAATTTGCATTGGGACCGTCTGGTTCCAGGGTTCCCCTATATTTCGTATCGCAATACCTATTTGCTGGGCAAAGGCTTTGAAATTCGCGATTTGCACTTCACTAGCGATCAAATGACGATGGATGAGTGGTGCAATATCCAATTGAGCGATGACAACGTCAAGCAGGAAACTATTCCTGTGTTGATGGCTGGCAAATTGACGGAGACTGTAGACGACAAACAGGAGTGTTTCTTTTGCGGTTTATCAGATCACACGCCTTATGAATGTCCAACTTTGCGGATGAAGTTTGATAGTACTGATATCTGGGAAGAAATTGGTAGATTTGGTTTGACCGAGATCAATGAGTCATTTAGAGAAATAGAACAATTGATTGAGAGCCAAGGTTACGCAGCTTATAAGACTATTTTAGAAAACGAAGAACATTCTGCCACTCTATTAACGGCTATATTCGATATTTTAAAATATACACATCTAAAGAATGTAGAACATTTTTGGCTCTATCGGATGAAAGATCCCGATATTGATGATCGTAAGCTTGAACGTGATGATAGTATGGCCTGGGAAATATTAGACGATTTGATTAAGTCTACTGATGATGGCACCTATCAGATCTCTAAGCGTATAAGTGACTTGATTGAAGAACATTCGAAAGATCCTAGATTACATACTTTGGCTGGTTTTGCAGCCTTGGGGAAACCGGACTATCGGTTTGCCTTGCGTGCCTTTAATCGCGCAGCCATGTTGACCTCCAATGTGCCGCTAGAAGCTTGGAATGAATTTTTAGCTGCGCGTGTAGAAGAAGTCCTAGGCCAGTTTGGCGATGCCATTCAGCATTATCACAAAGTTACCCGTATTATGCCCGATTCCTTGAATTGTCGCTATCGGGCTTTGGTTTGTCGTGTCAAGATGGGTTTCGTCGAACAGACTTTGGATGAAATGCTTAAGATCATCAATCTTGATCCTAGTTATTTTAACCGCTTTTTGATTGATCCAGGTCTTGAACGTGGGCGAATTTTGATTCTATCGACCCTGCATAACCGCTGGGCCTTGACTGAAGAGCAGGCCACTGCTGAGCAGGGGCGGCTTAAGGCCATGCGCATCAAATTTGATGAGTGGTTCCCAGAACGCCATCTTTTTCGTAAAAGTTTTGATCCCAAATTGCGCAATGTTGAACGTATTGCCACCATCAAAAATTATATAGCCTTTTTAAAGCTGATCGAATTGCGACCTGGTCTAGAAGAGGAACTTGTGGCCAGTGTTGATCATGAGGTTGATGATTTAAGGGAGCGTTATAAGGGCTATTTGAATGCCCTGCAAAGTGTGCGCGATGAATTTTCTTGGTTTCCATTCCCAGCAGCCTTAAAAGACTTTGGCAAAGAATTTAATGAAGCTGCTGGCATTCTAAACTGGGCCTATTCGAGCGATTTTAAGGTGGTTGAAATCTTCCGTCAGGCCAATCGCGCCATTACCGATCTAGACCGCTTATTACATAGACTCCAACGTCGTCTAAAGAGTTTGCGCTTGGTGCGTGACACCACACTTTTTGTCATGACCATGGGCAAGACGTTTTTTGTGGCCGAAATTATCGGTCTTGTTCTTTGTATCTCCTTTGTCATTATAATTGGCTTTTTCGGCGATGCATTGCGTTTAAATTGGCTCAAAGCCTTGATTAGCGCCAATAAAATTTCCATTTTGGAAGTGCTAGCGGTGGTTGTTTCGGTGGTGGCTTTGGGTGTATCGGCCTTGCGCACAACGATTATTTTTGACTCCCGCAAGGAACGTTTGGTTGAGCGAGCTAAAGTTTCGCGTGAAAAGGATCAGGAAGCCAGATTGAATAAAATTAAGCAGCGTAAAAAGGAAAAAGCCATGGCTGAGCGTCTTGAACGTGAAGCTGAAAAGCAAGCCGATTTGCGTCGTGAGTTGCGTGAACGCATGGGCAAACAATAATTTCCCTTCTGAATGTTTAGTTGATCTGTAAACTTAAGCCTTTGGCTGGCTTTGATTTTAGCAATGTTTCATAAAAAATATAGGCTTTTTGGGGATAATCTTGCAATTTGGCCAAATTTTAGTTTAAAAACTTCATTAAGAACAGAGCTCTAACAATCGATCTTTGACAATTGATCTTTAATCCTGTGAAAGCGTTTCGAGAGTCTCTATCCCAAGCATTGGCAGCTATCGTCAATTTCGGCTAAATTTTCTCCTTATTTTATAAAAAGCGCCGTAAAACTCCAACCCTTTATGGGTTGGAGATAAAAGGCGCAAAAAAAACTTGAAATTAATATATAAGTATGTTAAATTAAATAAAATTTAAAAGGAAGGAGGTGGTTATGTGTATGGAGTTATACGACAGCAATTAAAACATTTAAATAAAGTAGAATATTTAAGTTTAAAAGAATTAGCA
>JAFSZE010000136.1 GCA_017455745.1 Desulfovibrionaceae bacterium
GAATGATATTTTACCGACTTCATGTTTGTATTATACGATATTGATTTGTCGAACACAAGGAAAAACAAATGTCCGGCTACCGCCGGACGCGCCTTATATCCCCAGCCCTAAAGGGCGGGGTTTTACGGCGCATTTGATAACTTCCGACAAAATTTCTGAGGCATCCATGCCATATGATCTTAAAGGATGAGACGGTTGATGCGAACCATCACGCATTACCCAAACATTTTCTGGATGAACATTCGACAGTATCAGCGGCGAATGCGTAGTTACGATGAATTGGGTGTTTGGAAAAATTTCTTGCAAACTATCTATTAACCTGTTTTGCCAAATGGGATGCATGTGCAATTCTAATTCATCAATTAAGACCACAGCCTCGCCTTCCAACGGATTGCTCAATGCCGGATTCGCAATGGCAAGGCGTTGGGCCAAGTCACCAAGCAAAGCTACGAGACACTTTTCACCGTCAGAAAGTTGCAAGAACTCGTACTCAAGATAATTTTTAACGCTAGATGTACGCAACGGATTTTTCTGCAGATGCACGCTATTGAATTTGGGAATTGCCTTATGAATAGCCGTATTAACAGCTGAACCTGCCGTGCTTGCCATTGAAAAAATTCGTCTGAACAAACTGATCCTGCCTTAAGAGACGCCAGCTCGCACTGACGCAAAAATGCCATGAAAGATCGAAAATCCAGATAGCTTGAAAGCGCATTTTCCATGGCATCAAAAGGATGCATAGCTACTTTAAATTCATGGATACATTCAGGTATCTCTAAAATCCACCTATTGGTTGGATAAAAAACAACCAGTTGGTAATTTTTCGAAAATGATAACTCCTCATTTTTCAAACAAGAATAAAGCTCATAAAGAGAGCCTAATTGCTTGTCCGAATCATCGAACTTACCGCTATTGTTTTCAAAATATTTTGTATTTGTTGAAGTGCCGTCCATTGCGGATTGAGCCAAAATAAATGAATCAAAACTATCAAGTCGGCATACGATACGACTTAAAAGAGAATTCTTTCCATTAGTAATATCTGATTGCTTAAATAAGATCATTTCGTCAGATAAAAGGCGACACTGTGAAATCATGATTTTGAGCAAATGAAGTATGTTCGACTTGCCAACGCCATTTTTCCCAATGAAGATGTTGAGCTTTTTATCCAAGTGTAGTGATAATTTTGGTAAACCTCTAAAATTTTCAGCCTCTATCGTATCAATATACATAATACCATACCTTTAATAATCATGTGTATATTCTATTTTTAAATAAATGTTCTAATAGATTTGTCCACACATTCTTATATATATTTTTATATTCATTTTTATACATCATTTTTATACATCATTTTTATAGAACGATAAAGTTTTAACTTAAAAAATATACAAGAAATATTACTAATTTTAATAATTAATAATAGATGATTTAAGTACAGAGTCAGATTGAAACAGAAACATTTAAATTAAAACATAAATATTCAGATTGAAATATTAACTTTTGTACTTATTTTTTATATCAACTTACTTCTACAAGACTAATTATCAATATATAAGCATTATCCACGCTAATTAGCTTAAGCCGTTTTATCGATAAATATTAGGCAAGAATAAATATGAGGCCACTATAAATATTAGACCAAGCACACTCTGAATAAAGTGCAAAAAAAAAGCTACGGGGCACCCTGATTCCCGTAGCTTTTTTCTGCAAGATGCGCAGAAATTAGACATAATCACCACGATTAAACTTGATTTTTTCGGTTGTGGCCATAATGTCCATTTCATTGATAAAAGAGTTCAAACCAAAGTTAGGCGTACGCAAATTCGATGCATTGGACTTTAGCTGCTCGACCTGAGTACCAATATGCTCCAAGAGTGAATAAGCTTCGCGCAAATCACCGTTATTGGAAGAAGATAACTTCTGAGCATAGGAATCCCAAAGATCTAGGGTGCCTGAAGCATTATCAAAAGTCGTCTGCAAAAGCTGCATATCACTATGGGCATCGCCATCAGCGATTGGGCCATTGATGAGCATTTGGCTAATCATTTCTGATTGGCCCGCACTGTGAGGCACAATTCCTGCTAAAGCATTTTGCTTAGCATTATCTTGAGCTGCAATAGCTTCGCTTAAAATCGAATCAAAGGTGTTGGGTGCTGTTACTGTTGATTGCGCCTTAGGTGTTTGGCCGGTCGGCTGCATTTGAATCCGCAAGAACTCTTCCATTTGGTAGGTATCAATTTCCATCTCTCGCCTCCAGGGTTGGCGTTTTCCTCTCTAGGTGCAAGAAACTTGCCAACAGAAAATATCAGCGTAACTGCCTGATTTTATTGAAGTTTAGCGTCGAGGTTAGGCAAATTTTTCCACAAGCCGTAAAAAATGTACTAAGCTTAAACTCTCTTGTCTAGCGTAAAGGAAAAGTACAAAAATTGCCGCTGTATACGGCTTTATAAAAAATGCTCCCAAGAGAAAAACTTGCAGGCTTAAGCACTGTGAACTAAAATCTCGACCTGTGCATATTTTCCCATTAGGAGGTAGGATTCATCCCAAGAGATGAGTCACAAGCTTTATGACAATACACGATATTCGCGATGGTTTGGCTAGTGGCAAAGCCACAGTTGGTACTTGGCTGCAACTGCCTTCCCCCGATGTAGCGGAACTTATGGCCCGGGCAGGTTACGACTGGGTAGCTTGCGACATGGAGCATGGCTCATTCGGCCCTTCAATACTTCCCAATATTTTTCGGGCCATTGAAGTTGGAGGCGCCGTACCTTTTGCCAGACTACCTCTCGCTGAAAAGACTTGGATCAAAGCTGCCTTGGAAGCCGGCGCCCATGGGCTTATTTTTCCCATGATCGAAAGTGCCGAGCAGTTAAACACGGCCATTGATTTAGCCACCTATCCAGGCCAAGACACCTGGCGCGATCCAGAAAAAACTGCCGCTGAGTATCGCGGCGTAGGTTATTGTCGGGCCAATGTCTTTGGCAAAAATTTCAAAGACTATATCCAAAATGTGGCGCCAGAACTCTTTATCGTGGCCCAAATTGAACACATTAGGGCCTTAGATAACTTACCTAAAATTTTGGCTCATCCAAGATTAGATGCCATTATGGTCGGCCCCTATGATCTCTCAGGCAGTATGGGTTTAACTGGACAATTTGATCATCCAGACTTTAAAGCGGTCATGGACAAGATCCATAATCTCTGCCTAACCCGCAACATTCCCATGGGCCCCCATATCGTCAAACCCAATCCCGACGAATTGGCCCGCCAGATCAAACAGGGAGCTAGATTCATTGCATATGGCATTGATTCGGTCTTTCTGTGGCAAAGCGCTGAACGGCCCAACTTAGATTAATGCCGCAAGTTTCTGGCAGGAGTTAAATAGTGAAAATCACAGTTTTTGGCGGATCAGGTTTTCTAGGCTCGCATATCTGCGACAAATTGTCAGAAGCTGGTCACGCAGTAACTATTGTCGATTTAAGACCCTCGCCTTGGCTTAAAGAAAGTCAGACCATGCTCATCGGCAGCATCTTAGATGAAGATTTGGTCCAAAAGGCTGTCCAATCAGCTGATGTGGTCTTCAATTATGCTGGCATCGCTGACATAGGCGAAGCCAATAATCATCCCATTGAGACCGCACGCATTAATGTCTTAGGCAATGTCACGGTACTAGAAGCCTGCCGCAAGGCTAACGTCAAACGCTACATTTTTGCCTCTTCCCTCTACGTCTACGGCAAATCTGGCGGTTTTTACCGCTGCAGCAAGCAGTCCTGCGAAATTTATATTGAAAACTACCAAGCCCAGTATAATCTCCCCTATACAATCCTCCGCTATGGCTCGCTCTATGGACCTAGGGCCGACAACCGCAACGCCATTCATCGCTTTATCCATGAAGCCCTAACCACAGGCAGTATCACTTACTATGGCGCACCAACTGCCATCCGCGAATATGTCCATGTGGATGACGCTAGTAGTGCCACTTTAGCTGTGCTTGATCCTGAATTTGAAAATCAAAATATCATCATCACTGGCAATCAACCCATGCATGTGGGTGATCTCTTTGATATGATCGCTGAAATGCTCGGCAAAAAATTGGATATTCATTATCAAAATGATCCCAATAGCGGTCACTATCAAATCACCCCCTATGCTTTCATGCCACGCATTGGCCGCAAACTTGTCCCGCCCTTAACAGTTGATCTAGGACAAGGCATTTTGAGGGTTATGGAAGAAGAGCATAAAAAGCTTTACAGTTCTCTAACTACTGAAGGCGGCTATTTGGTTTCCGATGTACAAGAAAAATAGTTAAGTTTACCCCGATTAATTGCATGAATAGGCACATTCTCCAATACCAGCCAGCCCATAAGCGCTTAATCGTTTTAGGTGTAACTAGTAAATGGGCCTTTGCTGCTGGTACGGTGATCTTAGCTTTAAAGCGCCACAATCCCAATTTAAAAAGCGATCTCTTAATCTTCCATGATGGCCAGCTTAAGCCGCAAGATAAACAAATTTTCACAGACCTTGGTTGTCATCTTAGTCATGGAAGCTATCGTTCCAATTCTTTAGCAGAAAATATTCTCAAAATTTTCTCTCCACTTGCGCTCTCCAAATTCCTCTGCTTTGAACTATTAGAATTCTATGAAAAAATCATTTGGTTAGATTCTGATATCATTATTCAAGATCAGATTGACGAACTCTGGGACTATGGACCATTCTCACTGGCAAAGGAAGATCCAGAATTCTATGAAATGCGTAAACCTAAAACAGCCAAGATCAATTTTAGTGCGCCGTCAATTCCTAGCCTACCTGAATTTGATTTAAATGCTCCCAACTATAATTCTGGTGTAATTGTTTTTGGCCAACGTCTAAGTAATCCCAAATATTATCTCGATCAATGCTATCGATATCTTGATGCAACCAAAGAAATTAATCGCTTTGCTGATCAAGGTGCCTTTAATTTCCTAGCCCAAATTTTAAAGCAGGAAAAAAGCTCTGAGTGGCAAGAGCTACCCATAAAATTCAATTGTCACCCCCGCAACCAAGCCTCCCTCTATGCTCCCATTGTCCATGCCTTTGGTGCCTATAAGCTTTGGAATGATGGCTTAACCCAAGCCTGTTTCCCTGAGTGGCAAAGGGATTATTTGCGCTGGATCAAGCTTGGTGGCAGCGGTTGGATGGGGGAAGTTGAAAATCAAAACTACCTAAATCAAGGCTGTTTTGCCCTCTTAACCAAATTTTTCGATACCATAAGCCAAAGCCAAACTCTAATCGATAAGCTAACTAAACAGATCCAAATAGAAAAACTGACCAATGCCAAACTAACCCAAATAATTGAAAAATTTAAAGACCTCTAAAACAAAAAGCCTTTTATAAAAAGCGCCGTAAAACTCCAACCCTTTATGGGTTGGAGATAAAAGGCGCAAAAAAAAACTTGAAATTAATATATAAGTATGTTAAATTAAATAAAATTTAAAAGGAAGGAGGTGGTTATGTGTATGGAGTTATACGACAGCAATTAAAACATTTAAATAAAGTAGAATATTTAAGTTTAAAAGAATTAGCA
>JAFSZE010000137.1 GCA_017455745.1 Desulfovibrionaceae bacterium
AAAAAATGTTGTCTAATATTATACAACGCTTCATTTTTTAAATTTTTAGCAATATGTGCTAATTCTTTTAAACTTAAATATTCTACTTTATTTAAATGTTTTAATTGCTGTCGTATAACTCCATACACATAACTACCTCCTTCCTTTTAAATTTTATTTAATTTAACATACTTATATATTAATTTCAAGCTTTTTTTGCGCCTTTTATCTCCAACCCATAAAGGGTTGGAGTTTTACGGCGCTTTTTATAAAACGTTTCTAATCTGTAGGCAAAAACGTTTTTTTTCAAAGCAAGTAGCTTTGAATCAATTATTTCTTAACCTCAGTGTAATCAGCATCAACCACATCGTCGCCATCGTTATTGGCATTGGATTGACCATACTGCGGGCCACCAGGTTGCTCAGAACCAGGTTGAGCCTGTTTCTGATAAAGCTGTTCAGCCAACTTGTGTGAAGATTCGGAGAGGTCTTGAGTGGCCTTTTTAATGGCAGCCACATCATCATTTTCCATGACCTTACGCAAATCAGCAATCTTGGTCTGCACAGTGCTCTTAAGAGTTGCGTCAGCCTTGTCACCCAAATCGGTTAAGGATTTTTCGGTGGAGTAAATCAAGCTATCGGCCTGGTTTCTGGCTTCAATCAACTCTTGCTTTTTCTTGTCATCGCTAGCATGAGCTTCGGCTTCTTTGACCAGACGGTTGATATCTTCTTCGGAGAGGCCAGAAGAGGCTGTAATCTTGATGGATTGTTCTTTGCCTGTGCCCATATCCTTGGCTGAGACATTAACAATACCGTTGGCGTCAATATCAAATGTCACCTCAATCTGCGGTACGCCACGGGGTGCTGGTGGAATGCCGGTCAGATCAAAACGACCTAAGGTCATATTGTCTTGAGCCATGGGCCGCTCACCTTGCAACACATGGATGGACACTGAAGGTTGATTGTCGGCAGCGGTTGTGAAGACATTGCTCTTCTTGGTGGGGATAGTTGTATTACGATCAATTAAGCGCGTAAAGACACCACCCATGGTTTCAATGCCCAAAGACAGAGGTGTGACGTCGAGCAAGAGCACATCTTTCACATCACCGGCCAAGATACCGCCTTGAATAGCAGCACCCATGGCCACCACTTCGTCAGGGTTCACTGAACGGTTGGGCTCTTTACCAAAGAAGTTGGCCACAGTCTGTTGGACAAGTGGCATTCTGGTCATACCACCAACCAAGATAACTTCACTGATATCGCTAGCACTTAGTCCAGCGTCAGCCAAAGCTTTCTTGCAAGGCTCAATGGTTCTCTCAGCCAAGTCAGAAACCAAAGATTCCAATTTGGCGCGAGAAATCTTCTGCATCAAATGCTTAGGACCATTTTGATCGGCGGTAATAAAGGGCAGATTGACCTCAGCCTCCATGGGGGTGGACAGATCCTTCTTGGCCTTTTCAGCAGCTTCTTTTAAGCGTTGCAAAGCCATGCTGTCTTTTGACAGGTCAATGCCGTTTTCCTTTTTGAACTCATCAACCAAGAAGTGGATAATACGTTGGTCGAAATCTTCACCACCCAAGAAGGTGTCACCATTGGTGGCACGCACTTCGACGACATTGTCGCCAACTTCCAGGATAGAGATATCAAAGGTACCGCCACCAAGGTCAAATACGGCAATCTTTTCGTTGGATTTTTTATCCGCGCCGTAAGCTAGGGAAGCAGCTGTTGGTTCATTGATGATTCTCTTAACATCTAGACCAGCGATACGGCCAGCATCTTTGGTGGCCTGACGCTGAGCGTCATTGAAGTAGGCTGGAACCGTAATAACTGCTTCTGTCACGCTTTCGCCAAGATAAGCTTCTGCATCTGCTTTTAATTTGGCCAAAATCATGGCTGAAATTTCAGGTGCGCTATAGACGCGACCATCAACTTCAACACCAGCATCATCATTGGCAGATTTGGAAATTAGGTATGGTGAATGTTCTTTCCAGCGATCCACCTCAGGTGCGGCATATTTACGGCCCATCAAACGTTTAATGGCAAAAATCGTGCGTTTAGGGTTGGTTACTGCTTGACGTTTGGCGATATCGCCAACTAAGCGTTCCTTGTCGGTAAACGCCACCACTGAGGGGGTCGTACGACCACCCTCAGGGTTAGTTACACATTTAGGATCTCTACCTTCCATAATATAGACACACGAGTTGGTTGTGCCTAAGTCAATACCTATTATCTTTGACATTTTTTTATTCTCCTCTTGAACGGCGCAAAACAAAGTAACACTTAGCCGTCATTTTTTAACTTGCAGCAATAACATAATGCTTACAAGCGGACTGTCTACCCTTTTTAAAAAAATTTTTTTAAAACCTCGTTTTTTGGCCAGATCAGGCGCTATTTTCTTAGGTCCTTGCCTCTCCCGAACCTGCGTCATAAAAAAATTGACTCCTCCAAAAAGCCTTTGGCCCCACTCGCCTATCAAAACGACCTAGTCCGATCAGGGCTCTTTTGGGGATTAAAAAGCTTTTGCTCCCAAGATGGATCTCAGCGCCATCCTGCGGGATTGGCTGAAATTGTTTTGATATATCAAAAATAAATCATTTAGGAGAAAAGTAAAGACTAAAAGGGAAAAACACCTAAGAAATTTGGGCTAAAATAGAAAAACAAAACGAGAGAGAAAAGAATCGCGGACTTACGCTTAAATCTAAAGACTGCGCCTAAATCTAAAGCTATGC
>JAFSZE010000138.1 GCA_017455745.1 Desulfovibrionaceae bacterium
GAATGATATTTTACCGACTTCATGTTTGTATTATACGATATTGATTTGTCGAACACAAGGAAAAACAAATGTCCGGCTACCGCCGGACGCGCCTTATATCCCCAGCCCTAAAGGGCGGGGTTTTACGGCGCATTTGATAACGTTGAGGAACAGCTTTGGATTGGCTCACATCTAACACGTAGTTGAAACCTTCGCTTTCCTCGTAAATATCCCAATAATTCTCTGATTTCTTGGGCTCATAGGAGCAAAGGCCTGCCGCTTTAAGGGCATGTGCTGTATTTAAAATTGGGCCCATGGGGGTTGCACCATGATCTGAGCAGCAGCAAATGAGCGTTTCATCGCCCATTAAATCCATGAGTCTGCCAAGCAACCGATCTTCAACTGTATAGATATGGCGCTCCATTTTTTCAGCAGCAGTGCGAACCTTTTCATCACTGCTATCAAGATCGCTTAGCCAGCCATGATAGAACCAATCAATGGGGTGGGAATGCATATAAAAGAGATCCCAATCAGGATTGGCTTTCATGAGCGATTCAATGGTATTTAAAAGCCAGGCACTATGAAATTCAACCAATTCACAGACCGTTTCGGTATCAATAATGCCATGGAGATAGGCCACAAGACCTATATCATTGGCTGTGATCTGTTTGGAGAAATCAATCTGACCGGCAGCAGATTCTGGTGCAATAAATTTGCAGCGACCAGCAATACCAGAAACGTAAAGCTTAAAATCTTCAGCATCGTCAGAGAGCTGCATAAGCTTACAACGAAAAACGCCTTTCTCAGTTCGACCGTCGGCTTGAATGGTAAAATCATGTTCAATAGGTTCACTCCACTCGCGCAAACCGATGGTGCAAAAGGCTTTTTGGTAGTCTTTTTCTGGTGACAAGGTAATGCGATCATAGCCGTCATCGCCGCTTTGCCAAGCCAAGATATGCCAAACTTGATCAGCGACCGGCTCAACGCCTTCCTTGAAATGCATCTTAACACTCATGGACAGAGGTTCATCCATGTCATCGGGCAGATTATCCCAATCAGCATCATCGAATTGTCCTTGGACACCCATGGAATAAAATTCAGTCGAAATTACAGATTCAGAAGCCAAAAATTCTTTATGTTCATTGCCATGGAGAGGCCAACGTGTTTCAGCAGGAGAAAGACCTTGACCCATAACCATGATGCCGCGCTGCATACGTGAAGGCCAACTCATAGGATAGTTGACGACCAGACATTTTTTACCAGCCTTATCCCAACAGTCCCAGATGGTTTCAGCGGTCAAAATCTCTGATCCAAAAGCCTGCGATGTAAATTTATAATCGAGTGATTCCCCTCTGTGATAGTAGTAATAGTCTTCGACGCCATGCGTACGGGGATAGGCGCCAGTGCAGATGGTTGCCCATGAGGGTGGCGTAACTGTGGGGAGGTTATAGCCCTCAGGAATATAGCTTCCTTCCTCTTTAAAACGGCGAAAGTTATCTAGCCCCCCTTCATCCAAGAGCTTCATTAAGCGTCTGGGAATGAGACAATCAAAACCGATGAGTGCGGCCCTTTTGGCTTTCTGCGACATGAAAAAACCTCTTTTTTGGAGTTTGCACGGAGTGCGTGCCAAAGCCTAATATCAAAAAATATGCCAAATGATTAATTTTGGCCTACGTTTGGCTGAGATTCGATATTTAGGGCAGCAGATCTCAATAAAAAGATCATGTCGATCAGAAAGAGGCTTAACTTAAAATTAAGCGAGACTAAGACCAAAAGAGCGCAAGATAGGCGGTATTTCGTTGATTTTAGGGTAAAAACTTGCAGAAAGTTCTTTTTTTTCCCCACGACAAAATTGTCATATGTAATGACATTTTTGCCATGTCTATGCTTTAATACCAACTTTCTAGAGAATCTTGGCTAGATATCACTGCAAGCAAAATCCACGCTCGATTTTTGATCTTAGATCTTACACCATGACAAATTTGTCGTGGATTCATTCAAGAAGGTCTCGTTAGAGGTGTCGCTAAGGATAATTTCTAATTTTTATGGCTGCATAGGGCTTTTTCCAATTTTTATTTAAGAAAAAAAATCTAGACCTACGACAAAAAAGTAGCTTCAAGAGTTCATTAGAGCCATTTTGACCATACTCAAAGCAGCTTAGAGGCCATATGACAAAACTGTCGTTATTTAAGACAATTAGGTAGTAAGTAAAATTAAGAGATTAGAACAAATATAGAGAAATGCACCACTTGTGAACAAAAGAACAAATGGAATACCGCTTGCAGAATGGCTATGTTTTCTTTCGCCAAACTCTGCATGCGAGGACCCTATGCCCAATGATCCAACACCAACACCCAATCAGCCCAATGACCTAAGTCCAGAAAAAGGTATCTTTTGGCCAGCTCTAATTCTCATTATGGCCGTAGCTCTGCCAATGGTAATCTGGCCAACCCAAGCAGAAAAATTTATCGGCGGTGTTTATGGCGCACTGTCGTTAAAATTTGGTTCTCTGTATATGTGGTTGACCGTTGGTCTCTGTCTTATCTGCGTCTATTTTGCTTGTTCCCGCTATGGTGACATCAAGCTAGGCCCACCAGATGAAAAACCACAATATAGTCTCAAAAAATGGATAGC
>JAFSZE010000015.1 GCA_017455745.1 Desulfovibrionaceae bacterium
GAAAAGTATGGATGCTGAAATGAAAAGTATGGATGCTGAAATGAAAAGTATGGATGCTGAAATGAAAAGTATGGATGCTGAAATGAAAAGTATGGATGATGAAATGAAAAGTATGGTTGATGAAATGAAAAGTATGTATGATGAAATAAAAAGTGGGGTTGACGAAATAGGGATTAGGGCTGACGAAATAGGGATTAGGGTTGACGAAATAGGGATTAGGTCTGATGAAATAAGGATTAGGTCTGACGAAATAAGGAGTAGGGTTGACGAAATAAATATGTTGACAAATAAGTTAAAGTAGATGGGTGTGTATCAAAAATATTTGGCACGATTTAAAAAATATATTTTTCGACTGATGTGTTTTCTTTAATTCCACCTGGATTCAAAATACACGAATGTATGATGTGTATATATTGTATCTATTGTTGATAAATTATTGTCAAATATGCTTCGTTAAGTTATTATATACCGATTTAAACAAATTTGATCTGGATAACTAATTGGATATTCCTGAAAGTGTTAGCACTATATCATGTTTTATATTGATATAGTGCTATTTTTTAATAATTTGCGAGTTACAATTTTTTTCTTTTTCTAGTTATAGCATACCGTATATTGACAGAATCTTTAAATCATTTAAGGTGTGTATTGAAAATATGTACGAGTATGTTGATGCACTTGCAAGAGATCGTGCGAAAAATATAATCGCAGAACTCAAAAACCAACTAAAAAATAAGGATGATAAAATAAGGAGTAGTGATAATGAAATAACCATGTTAAGAAATAAGTTAAAGGATCTGGTGTGTATTAAAAATATTTAACTTGATCTAGAAAATATATTTTTTTGACTGATGTATTTTTCTTTAATTCAATCTAGATAACAAACTACAATGTCGAGTATACACATATTATATCTATTGCAAATAAAGCGTTAATAAGCATATTTTTTTAAGTTGTTATATATTAATTAAAATAAATTCAATCCGTGCCATGTATAACTAATTGTATACAACTGAAGTTATTAGCACAATATAATGTTTTCTATTGATATATTACTATTTTTAAATGTATTTGTTAATTATCTCTTTTGACTTTATACTATAAAATATCAGATATTGACAAAACATTTAAATTATTCAAATGGCTTATTAAAATATTTACCAGTATGCTAATACATTTTTAAGAGATGATATAAAAAAATATAATTAAAAAATTTAAAAGCTAACTAGCTGGATTAAAATTATCAATAAGAAGTAAGTATAATGAAATAAATAGTATGGATGATGAAATAACCTAGTTGAGAAATAAGTTAAAGGATGTAGCGGTGTATTAAAAATATTGTACATGATTTAGCAAATATATTTTCGCGTGTGACATTTTATTGAATTTAATCTAGAGCCCAAACACACAAATGTACAATGTGCATATCTTGAATCTATTACTGATAAATTGTTAATGAACATACTCCTTTAGGTTATTATATATCGCATTAAATAAATTTAACCTGCATAACTAATTGTATATAACGGAAACTGTTAGCACTATATCATATTTTATATCGATATAGTGCTATTTTAAATATATTTCCGAATTATGATTTCTTGCCTTTCTTTCCATAGTATATCGATATTAATAAAGTATCTAAATCATTCAACGATTGTATTAAAAACAGGTACTAGTATGCTAATAAACTTTCAAGAGAATATGGTAAAATTATAATCACAACACTCAAACATGATAATATTAGACTCAAACAGAAAATTTTGTATCTTAATGAAGAAATTTTTAAATTAAAATTAAAAATATATACAATAAAAAAATCGGGTTGAGAGATAGATAAGAGATGTTAATAAAATCAATAGAGTACGATATAAATTTTATTGATATTTTTTTATACGATATATTTCCTGTAACATTATCTATATTCTAGATACATGAAAGTAGAATATGTAGTTCTATTTACGGTTAATAAAGTAATGATAAATGCATTTACTAATATAGTACATGGAATTAATTCTACTCTTTCAAGAAGGAAAGTTTAAGGGAAAACCATTGTGCCTGCTTAAGTCATATCTGCCGTGACTCCTACTAACATTTCGGGCTTGATTTTCTAGGCCTGCCTTTTTTGTATTTAGCGAGTGCGTGGGCAGCCTGCTTCCTTTCCACGACCAATTTTCTAAATCACAGCCTGAATTTCTCTTAAGTTGGGTATGGTTTGGATAATTTTTCCCTAATGCCGCTGTTTATCCTTAGAAAAATCATTTTTGTTTCTTTTTTACAGAGTAACGTTAAAATAATTTCAAACAACTATTTTTTATTGCCAACTTTTGATCATGGAAACCTCTATTTACCAAAAAGAGGTACATACACTGCGCCATAAACAAAAGAAATGTTAGAATATCTTGCGAAAAAATTGCTTCTGTTCTACAATTTATAGCAAAATTCTTTCTTAGCCAAAAAGTGTTCTCTTTGGCTCCACAGCGCAAGGCTGCTTTTAGGGCGCAATTTTGGCCCCAGGATAGCTATTTTTGCGTCTTTTTAGTCAGGCTTTTAAGGTTAGGCTAAAAGTACGCCTCAAAAATGCTGCCTTGCTAGTTTAAGCATTGGCTATTTCTGGAATCACAGTTGCTTTTTGGTCTAACAGGCTTTCGCGTGCGGTTGGTAAGGTTGGCTTAGCTTCCTGGCCAATGTAAGGCGAAATGCCATAAAACACGGGGCGTCTATGACATCGATTTTGTCTTTGGCCGGCCTCTTGGTTCTTTTCGGTTGCGCATTGATGCTTTTTGCCACAGCAAAGGCTGTGCAACACCGGAAAAACCCACGCTGTCTCATTATTTGGGGCGCGTTGCATGATGCCGGTATCCTCCTCATGGCCATATTTACTCAGACCGCTCTGGGTACAACTGGTGCCTGGCTCTTTGTCATGTATCAGCTGGCTGCGCGTCTTTTGGCCTGGTTCGGCCTATCAGCACTAGATGGCGAGAAAAAAGAATTTTCTCAGCTTAAAGGTGTTGGTCGTATCAAACCTTACTCAGGCGCATTGTATGCCTTGGGTATGTTGGCAGCCGTGGGCGGCTCACCATTCCTCTTGCCTGAAGGTCGTGCGTTCATCGTCGATGGCCTTTTGGACTCCATGGGTGGTGTTGGTTTAGGTGCTGTAATCCTTATGGCTGCGGCCACCACAGCTTTCATCTGGCTCCATGTGGATGCTGTACGGCAGATCTGGCTTGATGGTGACGAAGATTGCCCGGTTAGCAAAAGTTTTACTCAAGACTGTCATATTTTGCCGATTATCTTAGGTGTAGTTGTAGCTTGTTTTGGTATTTTTAGGGTTGCTTTAACAGGTTATGTTGCTCCTCAAGATCTAGTGGCCCATGGCGCTTGCCCCCATGTTGCTTACTGCATCTTCTATATTGGCGCTTTTATTACCGGTATTGCTTATCTCTTACGCATCTCCTTTGCCGGTTATCTTGGAGTTGTGACCTCAGCTTTAGCGCTTTTGGCCGTCCTTATTTGGCCAGCACAAGCTTTGGGTCAGCTCTTCTTAGTGATGATTTCAGTTATCGCCCTTGTTGTTAGCATCTATTCCGTTGGTTACATCCATGAGCGCAAGGGTTGGTATTGGTTCTTCTTACTCTTAACCTTTGCCTCACTTGCTGGCATCGTTTCCACTGAAGATGCTGGTTCCATGTATGGCTACTGGGAGTTGATGACCTTTGCATCGTACTTCTTAGTTGTGCATGAATTGAAACAAACCGCTTTTGATGCTGGTTTGAAATATTATGTGATGTGTGCTGGTGGCGCCCTCTTTATGCTGCCAGGACTTTATTTCTTGGCCCAGCCGGGCGAAATGACAGCTATTGTCCAAGCTCCTTGGGTCTTTAAAGTTGCTGCCTTCTTGTGTTTAGTGGGCTTTGGCGTCAAAGCCGGTCTTGTGCCTCTGCACTCCTGGTTGCCGGATGCTCACCCAGCCGCTCCATCATCGGTTTCCGGTCCTTTGTCTGGTATTATCACCAAGATGGGCTTCTTTGGATTTTTAAGCATCGTCTTGATCGGAGCCGGACAAGCCTCAAGCAACGTTCATGGTCTCTTTGGCATGAGTTGGTTTGGTACAGGTCTTTGCGCCATGGGCGTAGCTACGCTTATTTATGGCGAGATCATGGCTTTGATCCAAACCGATATCAAACGTATGTTGGCCTACTCAACCTTGGGTCAGGTGGGCGAAATCGCTCTGGTTTTAGGCTTAGGTACATGGTTGGCTACAACTGGTGCCCTTTGGCATATGTTGAACCATGCCATCATGAAGGACTTGCTCTTCCTTTCCGCCGGTGCCTTGATTTTGCGTGCCGGCAGCAGACAGCTTTCCGATCTTAGGGGCATCGGTCAACTGATGCCGTGGACCGCCGCATGTATGGCTGTGGGTCTTGTCAGCATCATGGGCTTGCCGCCGTTTGGCGCCTTCTACAGCAAGCTTTTGATGATCCAAGCCGCCATTGATGCTGGCCATATGGGCTTAGCCATCTTGATCTTCACCGGCTCATTGGTTGGAGCCATTTACTATACACGCATCTTAAAGACCGTTGTATTTGAAAAAAGACCCAGTAATCTGCCACCTGTGGCTGAGGCGCCCTTAACCATGCGTATTGCCATGGCCGTTTTGGCTGTGCTTTCGCTCTTGATGGCCTTAGTGCCCCAGGCGCCCATGTATCTCGTTTCCAATGTGGCCACCATGTGCTTTGGCCATACACCTGTTGATAGCACCATCATGGCTAGCTTAAGTGTGCCGTGGCCCATCTATGTTATTGTGCCTGTGTTTGGTGCGATTCTTCCGGCCTTCTTTGCCAAGGATAGAGTTAAGGCAGGCCACACCAGTATCGCTGTACTTCTTTTAACAGCCCTTTTAGTCGTTATTTTTGGCCGCAATCTTGATATGCTCTCCTTCTGCTTTGCCCTTATTGTGCCCGTCATTGGTGCTGTCAATATGGCTTATGCTGTGGGTTACATGGAGCATAGTCACACGCAGTGGCGTTTCTATTCAGCCTTTACATGTATGTGCGGTGGCTTAGTCGGTATGGCTGCTAGCCAATATCTGCTTAGCTTCTTCTTGTTCTGGGAAATCATGAGTTCATGGTGCTTGTATATGGCCTTAGCCCATGAGGGTGACAATCTCTCCATGCGGGAAGCCTTCAAGTACTTCATGTTCAATATGGCCGGTGCAGGATTCCTTTTCTTGGCAGTCTGCGTCATTGGCCCCTTCGCCCCATTCAATATCAGTCTCTTGACCAAGGGCATTGTACCCAATATCAGTCACGGTGCCTTTATTGGTATGGCACTTTTGGCCATCGGTTTTGTCATGAAGGCTGCGCAGCTGCCCTTCCGTATTGATTGGCAAATGCACCCAGCTGTGGCACCTACCCCTGTGTCAGGTTTCATCTCATCGGTCTTACTTAAGAGTGCCCTCTTTGGTTTGATTAAGCTCTTCATGCTCCTTGGCGGCGGCTTTATGTTGGCCGGTCTGCTTGGTACAACTGAGCGTGAGGTCTTAAATGTTATTGTGATGTGGATCGGTGCCATTACGATCATCATGGCAGCCGTTAAGGCCATGATGACCAACGGCTTGAAACTCATGTTTATCTATTCAACCGTTAGCCAATTAGGCTATATGGTTTTGGCCGTTGGTGCTGGCACAGCCTTAGGCTATGCTGGTGGTATGCTCCACATTGTCAACCATGTCTTCTTCAAGGATCTGCTCTTCTTGATCTGCGGCGCTGTGATGTTCACAACTCACCGTGAGACCTTGGAAGAGTTGGGCGGCATTGGTCGCAAAATGCCCTTCACCTTGGCCATGTTTGCCATCGCAGGCTTATCAGTTGTCGGTGTGCCGCCAACTAGTGGTTTCTCCTCCAAGTGGTTGATCTACCATGCCTTAATGCAGGCTGGCCAACCCTTCTTGGCTTTATTGTCCCTTGTGGGTAGCGTTTTAACCTTAGCCTATATTGCCAAGTTTATGCATGCGGCCTTCTTAGGTCAGCCTGCACAAGATTTGGATCACGTGCATGAAGCACCCTTAGTTATGCGTGTGCCCATGGGCATCTTGGGTGTGGGCTGCTTAGTCACAGGTATCTTCCCAGGCTTAGTGCTAGCTCCCATCAATACCATTTTAGGCGAATATGGTGCTCAAAAGCTCGACGTGGGTCTCTCAGGTGTGCTTTCTGGCCCAGGTACCTGGAATGCTACCGGTATGTTCATCATGATGGCTATTGCCTTCTTTGCCGGCAGATATTTCGTGCGCCGCTTTACGCATCTGCGTGAAATCGATGTCTACACTTGCGGTGTGCCCGTGAGTCAGGCTACAACCCGCATGAATCCCTCAAGTATCTTTGGCGCACTGAAGGATCTGGTTCTCTCCTTAGCTTCCAAGGAGGCGCGTTAATGGATACGCTACTTGGCATTTTACATATGTGCATTTTCCCAGGCGGCATCTTCGCCTTGATCATTGGCTTTTTCTTTAAAGGCTTGGATCGCCGGGTTGAAGCTAGACTCCAGCGCCGCGTGGGTCCGCCATTGGTTCAGCCCTGGCTTGATACGGCTAAACTTTTGACCAAAGAGACGTTGATCCCCAATACCGCCTGCAAAGAGGCGTTTTTGATGGCCCCGGTAGTTGGATTTGCCGGAATGGCCGTGTGTGCAGCGTTTATCCCTGTGCCAGGTGTGTTTGATGGCCTCTATAATATGGGCGACCTCTTGGTGCTCTTTTATCTCTTGCCCATCCCAGCCATCGCTATGATGATGGGCGGTTCAGCTTCAAGTTCACCTTTTGGTGCCGTAGGATTTTCGCGTGAGATGATCATCATGCTAGCCTATGAAACCCCGCTTTTAATGATCCTCTTGTCAGTAGCTATGCTTATTGGCAAGGCTTTAAATGGCGGCGACTGGGGTGCTGAATTTTCACTCTTAAAGATCGTTGAATGGCAGCAGGCCAATGGATCTTTGGGTCTAAATCCCATTATGATTCCAGCCTTTTTAGCCTACTTGATCTTTTTGCCTGGCACCATGGGCGTTCCACCCTTTGATATTCCTGAAGCCGAAACCGAAGTGGTTGAAGGTCCCCTGCTTGAGTATGGTGGCCCCTTATTGGCCCTCTTCCATGTGGGTTCAGCCTTAAAGACCTTCGTGGTCTTAGGTTTGGGCGTGGCCATGTTCTTCCCTGGAACAATCGCCGATTCTTGGATCTTAAATCTCTTATGGTTCTTGTTTAAGTGCTTGGTTTTGATGTTAGTCTCGCTAACTGTGGTTAAGTCAGCCACCGGTCGTTACCGTATAGATCAAGCCTTCCGCTTTTTTGTCTTAGTGCCAACTATGCTGGCTTTGTGCAGTCTGTTGCTGGTTTGGTTGATCTAAGGAGGCAAGAATGGATTTTGACAAATTGCTCAAAAAAAACTCGGTGCGTTCTCCTTGGTTGTTTAGGATCAACGCTGGCTCCTGCAATGGCTGCGATGTGGAGTTAGCCACCACAGCCCTCATTCCTAGATATGACGTTGAGCGTTTAGGTTGCCGTTATTGTGGCAGCCCACGCCATGCCGATATCGTTTTGATTACAGGGCCCTTGACGGCTAGAATCCACGACCAAGTGTTACGCGTCTGGAATGAAATTCCTGAACCCAAAGTCACGGTAGCCGTGGGTATTTGTCCCATTTCAGGTGGAGTGTTTAGGGAAGGCTATTCCATAACCGGTCCTCTCGACAAATATATTCCCGTGGATGTCAATGTTCCAGGGTGTCCGCCAAGACCGCAGGCAATTTTAGAGGCTGTGGCCTTGGGTCTTAAGATCTGGAAGCAAAAATTGGGTCTGGAGGCATAAGATGGCGGCCTTTTTAAAAGTTTTGTTTCGCAACCTGCTTGAAGGCCCAAGCACCGATCCTTTCCCCCTGGCACCCACCAAGATGGAGCCTGAGCGTTTACGGGGTCGCGTCGTTGTGGATGAGAAGTTGTGCATGGGGTGTGGCATCTGCAGTCACTACTGTGTGGCTGGTGCCATCAACATCCAACATACCGATGATGGCCACACCATAACCATTTGGCACAACGCTTGTTGTCGTTGTGCAGCTTGTCGGCAGTATTGCCCGGTAGGCGCCATTTCTCTTATCAAAGATTGGCATTCGGCCCATGAAGAGGCCGACAAATATAAAGTGGTTGAGCAGAAGGCCATCGCTTATGAGCCTTGCAGCGTTTGCGGCAAGAAGATTAGACCGGTGCCCACACAGATTTTGAAAAAACTCTATGTCAACAATACTGATATTGATTTAGAGCATGTGCAGCATCTCTGCCCGGCCTGCCGCCAGTTGGAAGATGCTAGACGCAGTGCCGGATTACCGGCAGCTGCTGAAAAAGCTGCCGTTGAACAAACCACTGATGCTAACGCCTAATTTGTTCAGGCCTAGAGAAGTCTGAGGATATATTATGCAAGATATAGTCAAGGGCCATCCGCGCTTGATCGATGCTCTCTCTGCCCTCTGTGCCGGTGAAGAGCAGATTAGGCATACGACGGATTTTTATGGTAATGGTTACCACTGGTTCAAACTGGAGAATTCCAGCCGGATCAAAGACGCGGCCAAGATCTTGAAGGGCTTTAGAGCAAGGCTCATTATGATCTCGGCCTATGAAGACAAGCAATTGGAGCAGATTGTTAAAGAGCTCTGCTACCACTTTGATGTGGAGGGCGTAGTCTACAATCTGACCGTGACCCAGAATGCCGAGTGGCCCATTGTCCCCTCCATTACCCCCGACTTTGCCAATGCCGATTGGCATGAACGTGAGATGATGGAACTCTATCAGATCAAGGTGACAGATCATCCCAATCCCAAACGTCTGTTCTTAGATGAAACATTGGATGCTGGCCAACTCTCCAAAGCTATTCCTCTATCCATCATGATGAATGGCGCAAGCTCCAAGGATCTTTGGGAACGCATTCTAGAAGGCAAGGAGCACTCAGCATGAGCATAGCCACTTATACGATGCCCCTGGGCCCGGTGCATGTGGCTCTGGAGGAACCAGTCTATTTCAACCTAACGGTTGATGGTGAGAACATTAAGAATGTGGAGCTAACCTCTGGCCATGTCCATCGCGGCATGGAACAGTTGGCCATGCAGCGCAATCTGGTCAAAAACGTTACTTTGACCGAGCGGGTCTGCTCACTTTGTTCCAATAGTCACTCTTTCACCTACAGCATGGTTGTGGAAAATGCTCTGCAACTTGAGATCCCAGAGCGGGCCAAATATCTGCGCGTGATGGCTGAAGAGATCAAACGTATTGCGTCACATCTCTTTAATACAGCCATTCAGGCCCACATTGCTGGTTTTAAATCCCTCTTTATGCATGTGATGGAAGTGCGCGAGATCATGCAAGACGTCAAAGAGACCGTCTATGGCAACCGCATGAACTTGGCCTCCAACTGCATCGGCGGTGTCAAATGTGATGTTGACGCTGAATTGATCGCGTACATCTTAAAACAGCTCGATGTCATTGAGCCGCAGATGCGTGAGATTTTGGACATTTTTGATTCCAACCACATCATGCTCACAAGAACCAAAGGTTTAGGTATTTTGCCACCCGAAGAAGCTGAGGCTTTAGGTGTGGTTGGTCCTGTGGCCCGTGGTTCTGGTTTGCGTAAGGATGTGCGTTTTGACTCACCATATGCTGCCTACCCCAATCTTGATTTTGATCTGATTGTGGAAGATGGTTGTTGCGTACATTCAAGAACCATGGTCAGACTGCGCGAGCTCTTTGAATCGGTCAAATTGATCCGTCAGTGCTGCGAACAGATGCCTGAAGGACCTGTACGTACCCATATGGGCAAGATTCCGGTCAATGAGGCTTTTGCCCACACTGAAGCGCCCAGAGGTGAGGTCGCCTACTACATCAGAACCAATGGCACTGAATTGCCAGCCAGACTGAAGTGGCGTGTGCCCTCTTATATGAATTGGAAGGCCTTAGGCGTGATGATGAAAGGTTGTCAGATCGCTGAAGTTGCCCTTGTGCTCAATAGCATTGACCCGTGCGTGTCATGCACTGAACGCTAATAGTTAATCGTTTGGCCAAGAGTTTATATGCATGAAGCTAGTTTGGTTGAGGGTTTGCTTAAGCTTGTGCTCTCAACTGTTGATGCCGAAAATAGCAAAGCTTTGCCTGGTAAAAAAATCAGGCGTATTTGCGAGATCATCTGTGAATTGGGACTTTTTTCGTGTGTCGAAAAACAGACTTTGACTTCCTGTTTTGAGCTCTTGGCCGAAGGCACCCTGGCTGAGGGAGCGGAATTGACCCTAAAGACTGCCCCATTGAACTGCACCTGTTGTGAGTGCGGGGAAAATTTTACAGTTCAAACCAAGAAATTCCACTGCCCGGCTTGTGGGAGTGATAACATCCAGTTCGACGGCGGACATGGCCTTGTGCTTTATTCTCTGCGCGTCGACACCGAGGAATAAAACAATGCAAGAACACGTTCAGGTTGAAGCCAGCAAATGTAAGGCTTGCCATCGCTGCGAGATCGCTTGCATCGCTGCCCATCATGACCTCGATTTTAAGACGGCCATGAAGCAGAAAGATAAATACGCCCCGCGTGGCTGGGCCATCAAAGGCGATAACTTTAAAACATCCGTGCGTTGTCACGGATGTAATCCAGCACCTTGCTGCAATATTTGCCCCACAGGTGCTTTGGCGCAGCATAAAGACGGTACTTTTGAGATCCATCTGGAATTGTGCGCTGGCTGCATGATGTGTATGTCGGTTTGCCCCTATGGCTGTGTTTCTTTTGAAACCGAAGAGCAGCAACATATCTTGGCCTTGGCCGGTCAAAATCTGCCCCCACTGCCCCCAAGACAGATTGCTGTACGCTGCGATCTTTGTGCTGATTGGCGGGCCGAAAAGGGCGTTGAATACACAGCCTGCATGGAAGCCTGCATGACCCGTGCTTTGACGTATTTAAAGCCTGATGGCCGAATCATTGAAGCACCGGCGCCAGCCAAAAAAGAATCCGCTAAACCCAAGGTAGCAGAAAAGCCTGCTGCTGAGGGTGAAAAAAAAAAATCTGAATGAAAGCCAAGAACCCATAAAAAAAGAGGCTCCTAGCGAAGCTCAGGCTCCTAAAGAAGAGCAAGTTGCCAAAGAAGAGCAAGCCAAGACTGATTCTGCGCCTAAAGAGCCAGAAGAGGTTCAAACTAAGCCTGCTGAACCTGCTAAGACTGAGGAAGTTAAGGCTGAGGCTGCTACGGTTGAACCTGTTGCGGCTGAGGCGGCTAAGACTGAAGTCAAGGTTGAGGCAGTCAAAGCAGAAGAAGTTAAGGCTGAAGAAGTTAAGGCTGCGGCTCAAGTTTCTGAGGCTAAGGTTGAAGAAGCTAAGGTTGAAGAAGCTAAGGCAGAGGCAGCTGAGGCTGAAGAAGTCAAAGAAGAAGTTAAGGAACAAGCCTCAGATGATGTGGCTGAAGCTCAAGCTGCAAGTTCCGATGCTTCTGCCAAACAAAATGTTCAGGTTAGAAATGATCATGGACGTGATGAAAATCGCGGTGGCAAGAAGCATAAATCCAAGAAGAAAAACAGATTCAGCCATATCTAATTTGCGCAAAAAGATCTTTGACTATAAAGAACTTTGAATGCAACCAGCGTTTGGGATAGAGAGCTTCTTAAGTCGGGTTTGAAAAATGTGCTAATTCGGATTTGAATAGTGATTAATTTTTTTGCTATTATAGATTTAGCTAACGTTTAGCGTGATTTATTAAGATGCCTGGGAGTTTTAATTCTCAGGCATCTTTTTTGGGAAGAGATTTATTTTTGGAGATAGATTTATTTTTTGGAGATAGATTTGGAGTTGGTTTTAGATTTGGTTTTAGATTTGAGATTGTTGGATAGAGGATTTGGGATAAGAGTGATTATGATCGTTTATGATTATTCTGGATTAGTTTGTATTGTTTCGTATTGTTTAAGATTATTTAAGGTTGTTTTGAATCGTTGGTAATTGTTTTTAGATTGTTTAAGATTATTTAAGATTGTTTTGAATCGTTGGTAATTGTTTTTAGATTGTTTAAGATTGTTTTGAATCGTTGTAATTACTTTTTGGATTGTTTAAAATTATCCCTGATAGTTTTGGATTATTTAAGATGATGTATTATAGAGTAAGATTTAATATTATTTTTTGTGATAATATGTTGTAGCGTAAGATAAAAATATGGATGAGATATGTTTTCTGTGGTGTATACTGAAGGATGTGAAGATTGTAAGATATTACATTTCTCCCATATTTTTGGAACATAGTTATACGAGTATCTCTGTATATCTTATGCATACATGGAGATTTGTTCCAATATTATGATGGAAATGTATTATAGGGAAATGAAGATGTTAAGGCTATATTGACTTAAGATGCTAAGATGTAGATAAATGAAGATGCGAAGATTAGGTCGGGTTAATATACTAATGTATGTAAGAGAATAAAATGATAAAATTGTAAAAAATGTAAAAGACTAAAATATTAAGATTAAGATTAATGTATAGAGATGAAAAGGTTTTTAAAATATAGTAAGAGTGTAATGAAATGTCATGATGTTTGTTTAATTACAAATTAAACGCTGCTAATTTTTTTAATGTGCATTATTTTTATCTTTGCTAAAAGTGTTGATTCTTTTAAACTAACAAGATAATTTTGTGAAAAGCATTTTTTGCTGCAAATTTTGTCTAATAGCGGAAGAAAATTCATGGAACAATTGCCAGTTTGGGTTTTAAGTTTGGGCTGTCCCAAAAATACTGTTGATACCGAGCATTTTTTGGGTACGTTGGGCCTAGATATTGTAACGGTTAGCGAATTAGCGGATGCTAAGCTTGTTTTTATTAACACGTGTGGATTTATAGAATCAGCTGTTCGCGAATCGGTTAGGGCCATTTTAGAGGTCGTGGATGAGATTAAGGAGTTGCCAAATAAACCCCTAGTTGTGGTGGGTGGATGTCTAGTTGGTCGCTATGGGGCTAAGGAATTGGCAGCTGAGATTCCTGAGGTTGATCTCTTTTTAGCCACATCTGATCTTGATCGTTGGCCAGAGTATGTCCGCAAGCTTATAGGGTGTGATCTAAGTCAAACGCCCAAGGTTGGACGTCTATTATCAACTCCACCTTCTTATGCCTGGCTTAAAATTGCTGAAGGTTGCAGGCATAATTGTGCTTTTTGTTCCATTCCCATGATTCGTGGAACACTTAAAAGTGTTTCATCATCTCAAATAGTTGGTGAAGCTAAAGAGCTTTTGGATCATGGTGTTAAGGAATTAATCTGTGTGGCTCAAGATGTGGCTAGTTGGGGACAGGATAAGGGTGAATCTTTACAAGATCTTATTCGGGAACTTGTACGATTGCCTAATCTTTTGTGGTTACGTTTACTTTATCTCTACCCTGCTGGACTAACGCCTGATTTTTTGCAATTTATGGCGGATAACTTGTTTCCGCTTCTACCTTATTTTGATATCCCTATTCAGCACAGTCATCCCCAAATTTTAGAGCGTATGGGACGCCCCTTTGCCAGAGATCCTAGATATGTGCTTGATTTGGTGAGGAAGTATTTGCCCAAGGCTATTTTTCGCACGACAGTGATTGTGGGTTTTCCTGGAGAAACCGAGGAGCATTTTCGGCATTTGTTGCGCTTTGTGGAAGAAGGTTACTTTTTGCATTTAGGTGTTTTTAGTTATGAGCGCGAGGAAGGCACAAAAGCTTATGATTATAAAGACCAAGTGCCAAAAGATTTGGCCGATGAGCGCAGACAGATCCTTTTAGAAGCCCAGAGATGTGTAAGTTCTGATTTGTTGGAAGAGTATGTGGGCCAAAAATATGATGTACTCATAGATAGCGTTAATCCTGAATGGCCAGGTTTATTTAATGGACGTGTGTGGTTTCAGGCACCAGAAGTTGATGGACAAACTTATATTAGTGGTGATGGTATTCAGGTTGGCTCATGTGTTAATGCGGAGATTGTTGAAAGTAGTGATTATGATTTGACAGCTTTGCTTTAGAGATATGGGAATTTTAAAGTTTAAACGTTAAACGTTGAACATTGAACATTGAACGTTGAACATTGAAATTCAAAATTTGAAATTTGTAAGTTTATATAGTCTTGTTTTGATTTATGTTTTTAATTTATTATCATGTATTTTGATTTTTTATACCTTAAAGCATTTTTCTGTATGAAGAGTGATGAAAATGAAAGCTATAAAAATAAAACTGTAAAGAAAATAGGAAAAGTAGAATTAAAAATAAAAAGACTTAGGCCATATTAATAGCCTAAGTCTTCGATCGATTGTGTGGAAGATTATTCAAGGAAGATATTTTTAAGGTTATTAAAGTACTTAGAGTAATTTGCTAAGAATAGATTGTGTTAATCTAATCTAGCTAAGTTTAGTTTAGTTGATAATCGGCAAAATGTTGATATTGTCTAGACTGTAAACAACTAAAATTACTAAAATTGCTAAAAAACTAATGTTATTGAGGTTACAAAGGTAATCTTATGTAATTGAGATTGCTTTTATGACAGTAGATAATTTTTTGAAATATATTGCTGAATATTAGGTGTGCTTTCGAATAATTTGGGATACTTTCTTATAGTCTGGTATGGTGGTTGTAGTTAGCAGTCAATAATCTCATCAGAATATGGTTTATTTGAATACATCTTATTGTAACATACTTAAGCCAACAAAGATCTATAAAACAGTATGGTTAACAAGTTGTGTCTAAAGATAAAGCAAAGATTCTTTATTCAAAAAAATTTTAACAATATAGTCTGCTCTAATTTGTCTTTAAGCACAACATAAATTAATCTTATAGATTTTGTTAGTTCAAGCTTTTTGTTTATAAATTATTAATCGTGTGTGAAGATGATTGTCTTATCAAAATGGTTATATTTTTATCAACACATAGCATAACACGATATTCCATAACATTCCGCAATATCAAAATCTGTGCGATTTCATTATAAAGCTAGATCAAAAAGCCTAGTTTACGCACATAATTCCATATCACTATTATGTGATATTATGCAAAATAATATAGCTTAACCTAAGCTGTATGTTTGCTAGACATTTATTTTGCAAATCTTTTTTTTATGGTTGGATTATAAATTTTTAGCGTACCAATCACCAGCCAAACGCAGACCTTCGCGTACATTATATTTTGGATTATAGCCTAAAAGTGTTTTTGCACGTGTAATATCAGCTAAGGAGTGGCGTACATCACCAGCCCTAAAGTCGCGATAGGTGGGTTCCAAATTGGCACAATCCGGGTTATGTCTTTTGACTTCATCACGGATAGCGACAAATAATTCATTTAGGGTAATTCTTTCACCAAAGGCCACGTTATAGACTTTATTGCGGGCTTCTTCTTGGGCTAGAGAAGCTAAGAGGTTTGCTTGGACTACATTGTCGATGTAGCAGAAGTCGCGTGTTGTTTCGCCATCGCCATTGATGTAGACAGTTGATTTTTTGAGCATACTAGCAAACCACTGGGGGATAACGGCAGCGTAAGCACCAAAGGGATCCTGGCGTTGGCCAAAAACATTGAAATAGCGCAAGCCAATTGTTGTAAAATTATAGCAACGTGACCAAACATCAGCGTATAGTTCATTGACATATTTGGTTACGGCATAAGGGGATAGAGGATGTCCGATATGGTCTTCAACTTTTGGCAGATCGGTTGAGTCTCCATAGGTTGAAGAGGAAGCGGCATAGACGAAGCTTTTGACATGAGCATCTTTAGCCGCCACTAACATATTTACGAAGCCATCAATGTTGCAGCTATTGGCTAGAGTTGGGTCATCAATGGACCTAGGCACAGAACCAAGTGCAGCCTCATGGAGGATATGATCAACTCCTTGGCAGGCTTTGTGGCAGGTTGGAAGATCTCTTATGTCACCTTTGATGAAGGTAAAATTTTTAAAGGTTTCTTGGCCAACGATACCTTCAACCATATCTAAGTTTTTTTGGTAACCGGTCAAAAAATTATCCAAGCCAGTCACTTTTTGGCCTAGTTTTAGCAAAGCTTCTAAGAGGTTAGACCCGATAAATCCGGCTACACCAGTTACGAGCCAATGTCTTGGATTTTCTTTTAGAGTTGTGCAAAGATCTGTATATTTAGACATAGAGCGAACCTCGAGATAAATGTGCTTTAGTTAGAATTTAGAAGCAGGAACTTTAGTTGCCAAGATGCTTTTGCAACTGGCATTATTAAAGCTATGTCTGACGTTTCTATAATATAATCATGAGTATTATTTGTCAACTAAGTGATAAAGAGGATGAAATTTAGGGTTATGGCAGTGAGTTGGTTATGCCATTAGGTTAAATTATATGAAGCTAGATGTGGTGTGGCAAGATTTCTGTAGAAGATTTTTTTCTGTAAATTTGAGCTAATATTTTTTTCTTGTATATTGTGTTCTAAAATACTATCAATACTAATTAACATTTATGCTCATATTGATATTCATATCAATACTAATGTTTATGTTTATGTTTATCAATAAAGTTAATATAAAAATTAAAATCAATACTAGTCTAGACTTAACTGACTAAATAAATAACTAAATAAATGATTTAGCGGTATAGGCTTACAAAGCTCTTTAGATAAGGTACTTATGTTAATATGGATTGTGTGAAAATAGTGTATTTTGGGTGCTTAAAATTTTTAAAATGATTCATTTAGTCTATTGTTTGATATACAGCATCAAACTAAAGCCAAAATTAATGATAATAGCAAAAAATATCAAGATAATATAAAAAACTATAAATGACAATAAAACAAAGATGGAAATAAAAATGGTGTAGTGTAATCTATAACGATTAAGAATAATAAATAGTATAGATACTAATATAGATCCAAATAAAGGCATAGATAAAGATGAAAATTGCACATTTTTTTAATCATGAATTAACTTCGTATAATGGATAGTTTTTTTGTACAACATTATTTTTTGCAAATATTGCATAATCAGTACTTCATTGTTTTTTCAATATTATACAACAAATGATTTTACTATTTTTTTAAGCATTACGCAGTCAATGTTTTTATTATCTTTTTTTAAATAATCATTATAGTTAAAAAATATCCACAGGGACAAACCATATGGATAATATAATATTAGGAACAGGCTCAGAAAATTTTCAAGAGCATATGGAAAATAATTTTTATTATGTAGATAAGACTTTTTATTTGCAAAAAATCTTCATGGGCGATAATCAATCGAAGGCTCCGCTTTTTATAAGACCAAGACGTTTTGGTAAAACACTAAACATGAGTATGATAAGATCTTTTTGCCAGCTAAATTATCAAAATCCAGGTGATAAAAGCTATCAAGAACAGATCTTTCTTGATAATGGACGCAATTTGGCCATATCTGGTCAAGAGTATAAAGATCTTAGAGCCAAATTTATGGGTGAGTATCCTGTTATATCTGTATCTTTTAAGGGTATTGAAGCTAGATCATATACAAATGCACTACGAACATTCCTTTTAACAATTTCTGACCTTTATCGTAACTTTATCTTTCTCGAAGATAGTACTAAAATAAATACATATGATCGAAAAACTTTTTCTAGTTATCTTGATTTTTGTAATCATGTATTTCTAGACTTGAAAGATGATAATGTTTTATCAACAGCTGAGTATATAATTTGGAATTTTATTCCTTTTCTTGGTACAATGTTGCACCAAGAATTTAATCGTAAAGTATTAATAATCATTGATGAATATGATGTTCCTTTGCAAAAAGCTGTGGTTGCCGAGGAGCCTTATTATGATAAAATGCTTGAAAATATCAAACAAATTAGTATTAGAACGTTTAAGGAAAATTCGCATCCATGGCTTTTTAAAGGAATTGTAACTGGATGTCTTAAAATCGCCCATCAAAGCATTTTTACAGGTGCTAATAATTTTGTAACAAATGGCATGGATACAGATCAATATGCAGATTTTTTTGGTTTTACGCTAACCGAGACAAAAAAACTTTTGGAAGATGTAGATCTTGCAGATCAAGAGAGTATAGTTAAAGAGTGGTATGATGGTTATCGTATTGGTAATCAGCATTTATTTTGTCCATGGAGCCTGTTACAGTTTGTAAACTATGCTAGAAACAATAAGGATAATATCTCGCCAAGACCTTACTGGATTAATACATCTGGAAATGATGTTATAGAGTTATATCTTAAGCGTTCTATGAATAATAATTTTAGTGAAGATATTAACAAAATTGAATTACTATTAAATAATATACCACAAAAAATTATCCTTAAAGAATTTACAACATACCCAGATATTAGAAATAAAGGTGTAACATTTGATATATTTATGACATTACTTCTCCAGACTGGTTATTTGACATTTACAGATGATTCGCCATTCATCGGTCAAATATCGGTTAGAATTCCAAATTTTGAAATTTATACTTGTTTTGAAGAGAAAATAAAAGGGTTATACGATACATCTGATGATACATGGCTAGAGAAAGCTAGGAAGCTTATCAAATATTTAATGATAAATAACACTAAAGAGATAAAACTGATTATTGATGATTTTTTAGGAAAATTTATTTCTTTTAGAAATACTGGGTATGAGTCGTTTTATCATGGTTTTATTCATGGACTATTGTGCATAGTTGCTTCAGAGAAATCAATTAGAGCAAATCATGACAAAGAATCTGGAGATGGATTTGCAGATATAACTCTTGATAATCCAAGATCAAATACTGCTGTAATTATAGAGTTTAAAAAAACTGAAAATGATAATTCTAAACGAACGGCTGGGGCCCATGTGGCTGCAAAGCAAATCATTGATAGAAAATATGCCAATGAATTCATTCAGATGCAGTATACAAATATATATGGTCTTGGTATAGGAGTTGGTGGAAAACATTGTGCTATTGAACCATTAGGGAATCTTGCTAAAATGAATAGTCATTAATATTGTGCTATAAGTCTTCTTTTCTTAAATTAGCTATAGTCTAAATGTATTCTGAGTGAAAATGATACTTTTGCGAAGTAATAGTACATACGTTTTATCAAACAATCTTAATTCATTTTTTATATTCTAAATAAAGAATCGCATTAAGAAAGTATATAAATGGAGGCTGCTAACCAAGTAGAATATTTTATTCATGCTGTTAAAATTATTATATTATAAGAAGCTTTTAGTATAAAATATTTTTTTTGGTTAGCGCATATTAATATGAAAATTCTGATTATTGGCAATCAAGCACGCTCTGTAGCTAATTTTTGGACAGTACTGATGCATGCTTTAAAGCAAGCAAACCATGAGGTTGTTTGTTGCATACCTCATGGCACAACTGAGGAAGAAGAAAGGCTCAAAGGATGTGCCGATAAGCTTAGGTTTTATTTTATTAGTCGAAAAAGTCTAAATCCACTCAATGATATCAAAACTTATCTTGAGTTATATCATATCTTTCAAGGGGAAAAGCCAGATATCGTTTTTAGCACAACTATCAAGCCTGTGATCTATGGTGCCTTAGCAGCAAGATTCTTTCCTAAAATTAAGTATTACGCCACCATCACAGGACTTGGGTTTGCCTTTGAGAAAGATACGCTCTTAAAACGGATTTTAAACTTTTTGGTAGTTGGTCTGTATCGCGTGGCCTTAAAGAGGGCTCAAGGCATTTTCTTCCAAAATAGGGATGATTTAGCTGTTTTTAGGGAAAATAAGATTTTGGATCCTAAGGTATCGGTCTTTATGGCCAAAGGTACAGGTGTTGATACCAGTCATTTTGCCCTAAAGCCATTACCGGCTATATCTTCTAAGCAGCCCCTAGTTTTTTTGTTTGTGGGGCGATTGTTGGAGGCTAAGGGTTTATTTGAATTGGCCAAAGCAAGTCAGTATCTGAGGGAAAAAAATTTGCCTTTTAAGTTGCAGATTTTGGGGCCCCAAGAAGATGGTTTGGGCGGAGTAGCTTTAGAACAGATTAGGAAATGGGAGAGTCTTAATTTACTTGAGTATTTGGGCTCAACCAATGATGTTGCCAGCTATTTAGCCAATTGTCATGTTTTAGTTTTGCCTTCCTGGCGTGAGGGACTGCCTACAGCAGCTATGGAAGCCATGAGTTGTGGTAGAATGTGTCTTTTGACCGATGTGCCTGGTTGCCGTGAGGTTGTTCAAAAGGGTCTAAATGGTCTTTTAGTACCAGCTAAAGATCCAAAAGCTTTAAGTTTGGCCATGGAAGATTGCATTTTGCATCCGGAGATGGTTGCTAAAATGGGTGAGGCGGCTGGAAAACTTGCGCGGGAAGAATTTGATGCGCAGATTGTCGCTAAAAAAATTATGACCGATATGAAGATGGAAAGTTAGCCGTGTTTTCAAGGAGTTTGGCATGATAAGCACCTACCGCCGAGCGCTCTTACAGACATTAGATGGGATTTGTCTGATTTTAGCACTCACCTTGACGGAATTTATCACCATTGCCGATGATTTAAATGTCTTTTTAGACTACACCGGCGCATCGATGTTTACGGTCTTCTTTTATCTTTTCTTTTTCTACATCATTGATGCCTACAAGGTTGGCTTTGAAGATTTCAAGGAGACCATGGGGCGATTATTGGTGGCCTGTGTCTTAGGAATTTTATCGAGCAGTGTGGCTTCTTATGCCTTTGATCACTGGCGGTTTGATCGGATAACCTTATGTTGTTTGTTTGGGTTATCGTTCTTATTTTGTCTTGGTTGGCGTTTCTTCTACTTCCGCAATGCGGACAAGCTAACCCATCCGTTGAGAATTCTTTTGGTTGGCGTTGATCGAGCCGGAAAGGTTAGACAGCTTTTAAGTGAAGGTTTGCCTCAAGCCAAAATTTTGGGCTATGTGGGCGAACCTGGTCAAGGTACTGAATCAGGGCCTTGTCTTGGAGCTCCATTTGATGCCTTGCAGATTGCTGAAAAAGAACACGCTACCATGATTGTTCTTTTGCCAGACGCGCCCATTGATGATGAAATTGCCCATGAGTTATTGATGGCAAAGCTTAGTGGCCGCATGGTTGTGGATATTCGGTCGTTTTATGAGCATGTGGTTAAAAGATTGCCTTTATCTCAAATCACTGAAGAGTGGTTGTTATTAGCCGAAGGTTTCACTTTAAATACCAGAGGATCATTGCGCAGATTAAAGCGAGCCTTTGATGTGTTTTGTTCGCTTTTGCTCTTGATTTTGACCTCACCTATCATGTTGCTAACAGCCATCATTATTCGTTTGGAATCCCCAGGCCCAGTTATTTACAGGCAAGATCGGGTTGGACTTCATGAAAAGGAGTTTACGGTCTATAAATTTCGTTCCATGCGCAATGATGCCGAGAAGAATGGAGCTGTTTGGGCCTGTGCCAATGATAGTCGAGTGACTAGATTTGGTAAGTTTATTCGTAAAGTTAGAATTGATGAATTGCCTCAGGTCTGGAATATCCTCAAAGGTGATATGAGTTTTATTGGACCACGTCCTGAAAGAATGGCTTTTGTCCAGAAGTTAAAAGAAGATATCCCTTACTATAGTATGCGCCATACCGTAAAGCCTGGTTTAACTGGTTGGGCTCAAGTTTGTTATCCCTATGGGGCCAATGAAGAAGATGCTAGGTTTAAGCTTGAGTATGATCTCTACTATATCAAAAATATGTCTTTGCTCTTGGATATTCACATTATCTTTAAAACAGTAGGTGTGGTTCTCTTTCCTAAAGGTGCTAGGTAGGCAGATTTCTTTTGTGCAGATTTCTCTGTGCATAGTTCGAGGATTCTTTTCAGGATTCATTTGGGAATATTTGGAAGAGTAGTTTTGGCATTTGGACTGCAAACAGGAGCGTTTGTTCAAGATTTGTTTGTTTAAAATTTGTGTTTGAGAGTTGAGTGTTTAAGATTGTTCTTAAAGTTAGATGCTGTGGCTGTTTTTAGGTTTTGGATGAGTAGAAGTGTGTGGGTGTTGGGAAGTGTTTTGGTGGTGTTTTGAGTGCAAGATGGTTGTGTTTGTTTTTTGATTTTTTTTGGGGGAAGCAACAAAGGTTGGAAGAGTTATTTGAGTTCAAGATTTGTTTAGGGGTCAAGATGGTTATGAGTGTTTGTTCTTTTTTTGGGGGAAACAACAAAGGTTGGAAGAGTTGTTTGAGTGCAAGATTTGTTGAGATGTCAAGATGGTTATGAGTGTTTGTTGTTTTTTTGGGGGAAGCAATGAAGGTTGGAAGAGTTGTGTAGGTTCAAGATTTGTGTAGGTTCAAGATTTGTTTAGGTTCAAGATTTGTTTAGAGATCGAGATGGTTGTGGTGGTTTGTTGTTTTTTTGGGGGAGCAACGAAGGTTGGAAGAGTTATACATGTTCAAGATTTGTTGAGTGACCAAGATAGTTGTTGGTGTTTGTTGTTTTTTTGGGAGAAGCAACGAAGGTTGGAAGAGTAGTTTTAGTTCAAGATCTGTTGAGTGGCCAAGATAGTTGTTGGTGTTTGTTTTTGGGGGGAAGTTAAGAAGGTTGAAAGAGTGTGTAGGTTCAAGATTGGTTGAGTGGTCGAGATGGTTATGGTGGTTTGTTTATTTTTTGTGGGAAGTTAAGAAGGTTGGAAGAGTGTGTAGGTTCAAGATTTGTTGGTGATAAAGTTAGATGCAGTAGCAATTTTTGATTTTTGGGTGAGTAGAAGTTTGGGAGTGTTGATGAGGGTTTTGTGTTTTTTGAGGGCAAGATGGTTAAAGAGTGTTGTTGATTTGTTTTTTTTGAGGTTTATTTTTGCGGTGTAGCAAAGATTTTCCTGTGTATTTCTTAGAAATGGTCAGGTTTTGCCAATAGTGGCAAAGATTTAGCTTTGGTCTGTGATGTTGTTTGTGATTTTAGAGGCAAAATTTTTGTCGTACACAATATTTTTGGCAGTTACGTCTTTAATTTTAGGCTATTTTGGAAAATGTCAAGGGTATTTTGAAATTTTTGGGAATTAGAATCATTTTTTGCTCCATTTTGAGAAGTCTTTTTTTGCTTTTTAGTGTGTAGATTTGGAGGAAGATAGTTTTTTGGAGATGATCTTTGGGGTGTGATAACTTTTTTTAGGCTAGCAAATGTCATTTATTTTAAGTTAAGCTCTTTTTGTCTTTCTTTGGCTAGTCTTTGGATTTGTTAGATTGGGTTGAACAGGCTTTTTTGGCTAACAAGCTAAGCAAACATTTTTAAGTTTAGGATCTGGAGTGATCATGCGCAAATTGGCTAAACTTACAGGGATCTTTTTGGCGTTGGGGATTATTTTTTCGGCTAATCTCATTTGGGCCTTTGCCAATAATGATCCCAGAAATTTGTTGGCCAAGATGGAGAGAACCATGCAGGAAGGCGCAAGATCGCCTCTGCAAGGTGCTTGGCTTGGCCAGAAGGGCTTTGAGGCTGTTGTTTTACTCTTTACGCAGAATTTCTGTGCTCTAGGTGTTGGCAATCAAGAGTACTATGGAATTTTTGCTACTAGAGGCAATAGGCTTTATTTGAATTTGCAAGATGGCCGGAAGTTAGAGTTTTATTATGTTCTGCAGGGGCAAACCTTGGTTTTGGATAATGATGTAAGGTTGACCTATTACCCATTAAATAATCAAGGCAACTTTGGCTTTGATGGCTCTAGTCCTCGCAATAATCAGTTTGGATCTGGTTTTGGGCCTGCTCCTGCTCCAAACGCTATACCTGGTTTTGGTGCATCTAATCCCTTGGAGGGCACTTGGATTAGTCATGCAGCCAATGGCACCTTTAGCATGATTTTTAGCGGCAATACCTATTCTTTTAGGCTTAATAACCAGGAAGCAGAGCGGGGCACCTTCACCTATGCCAATGGCTTTATGGATTATCGCATCTTGCAGGGGCGTGGCGCTGGTACAACCGGGCGCTATCGTGTTGATTTTAACGGCAATAGTATGACTTTGACTCCGCCCAATGGCAGTTCCAAGACTTTTATACGCCGCTAGTTTTTAGGGGGGTAGAGACTGCTCTTAATGATTTTTTAAGCCTTTGCCCAAAACTCTTTGGTATTTTGATTTGTCTCTCAGGGGCCTTGTATGCGCGAAATTTCTGCCACTGAACTTGCTAAAGCAGTTGGCAAGTTGATCATTATGGCTTCCTGCAAGTTGCCTAAAAGTGTGACCACTGCTTTGGAGGTAGCTAGGCTCCATGAACCATCCAAAGTTGCTGGAGAAATTTTGGGCAAGCTTTTGGAAAATGCCCAGATAGCCGCCACTGAAGCTTGGCCTATCTGTCAAGAGATAGGTCAAGTGGTTGTTTTTGTTGATTTAGGTCAAGAAGTTCAGATAGTTGGTGGTGATTTTAATGCAGCCATCCAGACAGGGGTGGCATATGGCCATAAGGTAGGCAGTCTTAAAAAAAGTGTTCTTGCTGAGCCTTTGTTTGAGCGGGAAGAAGAATGTGCAACTGATGCCATCATCCATTTGCGCATGGTGGAAGGCGATAAGGTACATCTTTTGCTTGGCCTTAAAGGGGCTTGTGCTGAAAATAGCTCTTATTTTCGAGTGCTTGATCCGAGTTATGGTCTTTTGGGTGTGCGGGAGAAAGTTTTAGAGGCCATTAGGGCAATTTCAGCACAAGTTTGTGCCCCGTGGGTGATTGGGGTTGGCATAGGTGGCAATACGGAGGCGTGTTGTTTGTTGGCCAAGAGAGCTGCCTTGCGCAGTGTGGGCTCTGCCAATCAGCATCCCAAATATCATGCTCTTGAGCGCGACTTATTGGATGCCATCAATCAGAGTGGCATTGGCCCTGAAGGTTTTGGTGGATCAACTACTGCTTTGGCGGTCAATGTGGAATGGGGGCCAACGCATATGGAATCTTTGCCTGTGGCCGTAAATATCAACTGTCATGCGGCTAGATCTGCTCAAATGATTCTTTAAGGGGATAGAGATGGGCCAGGTAAAAAGTCTAGCCATCACAGCGCCTTTTAATGAGGAGATAGCCGGAAGTTTGCGGGCAGGCCAATTGGTTTCAATTACAGGTTATCTTTTATTGGCCTATGACTTGGCTCTTAAGCGTTTGGTTGACTGTGTGGAGAGTGGAGAGAAATTGCCTTGTGATTTGCACAATGAGGTCCTCTACTATGTGTCGCCATCTGAACCTAGATCTGGGATGATTTTAGGATCTGCTGCGCCAGGTTTTGCTAGTCGGATGGATAAGTATGCCCCTATGTTAATCTACATGGGGCTAAAAGGCATGATTGGCAGGGGAGTGCGTAGTGGAGAGGTTGTGCGTGCCATAAAAGCTTACAAGGTACCTTATTTGGCTGCCCTAGGTGGGGCCGGTGCTTTGATTGCCAAGAGTATTAAATCCTACAAGGTTATTGCCTGGCCAGATTTGGGTAAAAATGCTTTGGCTAGGGTCCAGGTGGTCGATTTTCCGGCAATTTGTGCCATGGATATTTTAGGCAATGATTTTTATACCATTGGGCCAGCTAGCTATTCTCGAACCTAAAAATTTTCTTTTTTTGTGCGATATAGTTTGGGTAGATTGACACTGGAAAGTTAGCCAAAAAGTTACCTCACCCTCTTTTTGAGTTACTTGGAATTTTGCGAAAATTTTAGATTTTACGGTTTAACTTTTTGTTTTTAGTGTGTAAGTAGGTTTTATGTGAAAACGTTTAACTTTTTTGAGGTGAGTTAAGCTTTGGTTTTTTCGAAATTTTAGTAGAAGTGTTTGCGGTGTTACTGACTGACTTGGTATCGATTTTGCATAAAATTTTTAATCCTTTGCTTTAAATTTGAGGTTTGTCTAGACTGGCAATGGCCTTTACACTGGCCAAAATGAGATCTGGCCAAATGTGGGATGATATCTTGAAGGTACATATTTAGTTTTAAGCCTTTGTCAGGGCTAATCTTGCTTTAAGTTTAAGCCAAACCTAACACTAATAAATGCAATTAATTTTATTACCCAACATATTGTAATTGAATTTAGAAGAAAGTTTTATTTGATCTTAGATAGTATTGTTGGTATATTATAAGGATTTAAGCCATGTCGCTATCAATCAATAATAATCCACTTGCCCTAACAACGGCGGATGAGTTGACAAGAAACTACTCGAAGTTGTCTCGTACAACAGAGCGTCTCTCGTCTGGGTTGCGGATCAATAGTGCCGCTGATGATGCTGCTGGGCTTGCTATCCGAGAACTTATGAGAGCAGACATTGCGGCACTTCGGCAGGGTATGCGCAATACCAATGATGCTATTTCTATGCTCCAGACTGCTGATGGTGCTTTAGGGATTATTGATGAGAAGTTGATTCGGATGAAGGAGTTGGCTGAGCAGGCATCAACGGGAAGCTATAATTCTGTTCAGCGGGCAATGATTGATTCTGAATTTCAGCAGATGGCCAGTGAGATTGATAGGATTGCTAGGGCGACGGATTTTAATGGGGTTAAGATTTTGGATTATAATGGCGTTAGTTCTACTACTGGAACCGGTTCTGATGGAAATCAATATGTGACGTCAGTTACTAATGCTGATAGTAGTACATTTGGCGATCCATCTCAAATTCCAATTGGTGATTCGATTTATAAAATAAGAAGTTCTAAATATTCATATTTTGATGGTGTTGATGCTGGATTAACACTTAGTATTACAAATGGATCAAATGTAGACCCATCTAAAACTTATACTATCGGTTGGAATGGTTCACATTGGACAGTTGAATCATTTCAGTATGAATCAAATCCTTATAGCATGGGAGCTGGTAAATATACTTATGATCCATCTAATATAAATGCTTTAATCATAAATGATGCTGGTAATACTATAAATTTATCACTATCAGTTTATGATTCAAACAACAATCTTGTAACAAATTATGCCCCATTGACTGGAGAATCTACGACTGTTAATGTATATAATTCAAATAGCACAAGTTTTCCAACGTTTAGTTTATCACCTGATTCTGCAACAGGATCTCTTACAGCTACCCAAAACGGTAATGGGGTTGACTTCACGATCGACATGGGAAATGGGAATACTTTTAGTAAAAGTTACAGTAATGCTTTAAATTTATCAGGCGCTATGTTTGTTGTAACTAATAAAATAAAAGATCCAGATGAACCTGCTGAAATCCCAGACGACGTAGTCAAAATCCACTTTGGAACTGGCAATGATTCATCTGAAGATTATTATTACATAAATAAAAGCGATGCTACAATAAATGGTCTTGGACTTAGCGGTGTTACAATTGACACTCAAGAGGGAGCGCAAAAATCATTAGAAACAATAGATGATGCTATAGTAAAAAAAGACGAAATCCGTGCCTACTATGGCACAATGCAAAATCGTCTAGAGAACACTCTGACAAATCTGTCAGTTCAAGCAGAAAATTTACAAGCAGCGGAAACAAGAATTTCAGATGCCGATGTGGCAACAGAAATGATGCATTTTGTTAGGAATCAAATACTGACCCAATCAGCTCTGGCCATGCTCTCACAAGCAAATAATATACCTCAGATGGCAATGCGATTGATTGTATAAATGACTATAGTCAGTATCTAACTTCAAAGGTTTTAACTTTGTTGGGTGTTAGAGATGTCTCTTGCTATTAATCACAATTTGATAGCCTCAGGTGTCTTTAGTAAGCTCAGTTTAAGTTATGGTAATTTATCTGAATCCACTAAGAGGCTGAGTACAGGTCTTCGCATAAATTCTGCCGATGATGACGCTGCAGGTTTGGCTATTCGAGAGCTCCAAAGATCTGACATCGCTGCTCTCCAACAGGGTATCCGCAATTCCAATGACGCCATCTCTCTTCTTCAAACTGCTGATGCAGCCCTTGGGATCATTGATGAAAAACTTATTCGCATGAAAGAATTGGCCGAACAAGCATCTACTGGAACATATGACTCTACTCAAAGACTGATTTTAAATGAAGAATTTCAGCTGATGGCTGATGAAATAGACCGAATTGCTGATGCTACAGATTTTAATGGAATCCATCTATTAAACGGCAATCTTTGCGGAAATCATGACGGGAGTTCGCTTACATCTACAGGATCTCTTAAGGTTCATTTTGGGGCAGGAAATGATTCCGCAGAAGATTATTATTATATTAGTATCGATGATTGTCATGTAACTTCTCTTTTTCCGCCTACAGTAGATGTTGATTGGCCGGGTGCAGAAATTATAGAGGGACGATATGTTTTTGAAGTGGAAGAAAAGATTGCTGGAGATTGGAATACAGGTTTGGATGCTTATGTCATTCCAAGTGGATTGAAAAATATTGAGATCGTATCTCAAGGTAATTATGGTGGTCAACATAAGCCTCATGTCAATCTTTTTTCATCAGATGGTACACAGCTTACTGGATATTCACTTGATGATTCAAGATACAGTCAAAATTGGTGGAATAATATGACTGGGGATCAGGTCGTTAATGGGGCAGGATTCGCCCAAAATGCACAATATAATGGACAAAGTATAGTTAATCAGGCAGGTCAGAGTGTTAGTCATAATGGTTTAACGGTAAATATGATAACATCTCAGAATGAAGTTTATGACGCAGATGAAATAATTACTATAGAAGAAGTTACGGATAATCTTGTATTTTTAATTGGTGGACATGCTAATGGTAGATGTAATCAATATGATTTAAGGATATCTTGTGATATACCAAGACCGTCTATTACGGTCCAAGAAGATGCTCAAAAAGTTCTTGCTGCATGTGATGTCGCAATTGAAAATAAGGATAAAATACGTTCGAAGATAGGAGCATTACAAAATAGATTAGAAAATACAATTAGTAGCTTACAAATTCAATCTCAGAATCTTGAAATGGCTTCATCAAGAATTTCAGATGTGGATGTTTCGCAAGAAATGTCGAATTTTGTGAGAAGTCAGATTATAACTCAATCTGCAGTTGCTATGTTGACTCAAGCAAATTCTTTTCCTCAGATGGCAATGCGATTAATCAGCTAAATGATACGCATCTGCAATCAAACTTTTTCTGCGATAAAATTATCTTATAAAAACTTTAGCCCCTTGGCCTCTACTTTTATGGCCAAGGGGCGTTTTGTTTTTTGAAAGTCTTACTTTTAGGAGTTTATGGCTACACGTTCACCAAACAGTTTTTTCTCATCCAAGAAGATATAACTGGCCTATGAAGATCATTTTTGCAGATGATTTAGATCGTTTATACGCGCAACATACACAATAAAAATACTAAACACTTTCTTTGTTGTATTTGACAAGTAGCTCTAAGGTAGATTAAGTATCTTGTACATTAAACTTTTTTTCCAAAATATCTTTTAAAGCATTTTTTGCTCTAATAATATCTTCTAAGGTATTTTTTTCGGCAGAACTAGACCCAGATGACCCTATTGGATCAAATTGAACTAAAATATTAAATTTTATATCCATCTGAATTTCTCCTTGCAAAATAACAATATCTTCTGTCATATCCTTAAGATCATAAAGTTGCTCTGGGGTAATGGAGAATTTTAAAAATTCAGATGAATGCTTCTTTTCAGTATGTGTAACCGATGGGTTTAATGGTGGAATTCGAATTTTTACATACTCTGCTGATGTGGCATCACAAGGCCATGGCGCGCCAGACGGATCTATTTCGATGCATTTAGCAGTGATAGCAGATGTGATCGCCTCTTTGATCGTAACCCAAGGAAGTGGAAGTCCTTTTTTCTCTGAGAGAATATCTCTTATACGCTTCACGGTTGATGTATTATCTGTCCAGGCATCGGGAAGATTTTCTGGAGTGAGCGCAAAACCATTAATCGAGTCTGGCGGGCGGCGTAGTCTGGAAGTATCTGTTAAAACACCGTCTGGAATTTTTTCCTTAAAAATTGAGGTTGTGGTATTAAGTAGCCACAAATTTCCATTTTCAACATTCTTTTCGATGGCTGCGTAGACTGCATCCTTTGTGGCTGCTGGAACAGGCAGATGTTCTTCATAGCCATCCATCTGTTTTATGATGTTTTTTTGGCCCGAAAAATGTTCTAAGACTCTTTCAACTTTAATTTCTTCATCATTATCCGACCACAATTTCATGTCAGAAGTTGGCAGAATGATGGCTGGACTTATGGTTTCTAACTTTGCAGCTTCTGGAAGCCAAACCTCAAGTGCTAGGTCTTGCATACTCTTTTCATCTGGAGGGCATTTCCACCATGAACGACTTGAACCATCAGGTCTCGGTAACCTAAGCACGAAAATGCCGTCCAAACATCCAGCTTTCAGGGTCTCGCGTATCGGATCAAGCGAAAGCATTTTTGGCATATCGGGGCGCTTAGTGAATGTGCCTAGAATGTCTTTTACTGGTCTGTATTGGTCTTTTGGCCCCCAAAGGTTGTATGGACCGCCAGGCAAAAGAGATTCTGCATTCATAGCGGATGACTGTATTCGTATGCGCTGATCTTTTTTTATGGCCACAAAAGGTGTTAAAGAACCAAGATTTAGCTTATAGGCTTTTGGCGTTCTCTTTTCATCAAGAGTTATAGCCATGCACCACGCTTGTTTGATTGCATCAGCGAGTTTGCCATTGGCAGCATTTAAGAGAGTACTTAATGTGGATAAACGTGCTTGATCCAAGCTTCTGGTAGACTGTTCTTGTAGTTCATTCTTAACTTTTTGCCAGGCAATGACGTCAGCAACTCTTTCTAGGGCAATGTCTAAACCACTTTTTGATGGGGCCAGCAAGACTATGGCATTGCAATGTATACGTGGGGCATCTGGATGGAGCGTTTCTTTTAAGAATTTTTCCGCAAAGGTCGATGGTGTAGAACCGTCACAAGCACCTTGAGGCGGCAGAACAACAAAATGAAATTTGCCATCATCCGCTACGTTGGCAGGAGAAGTTGGCAACTTGTGTGTTGCAACGCAAGTATCAACTTCTGACGTGAAGAATTTTTCATTGTTGATAGATTGCAATAAGCGAGCAGATTTTTCTTCAGCACTTAAAAGCTTTCTTTGCGAGTCGTGCATTTGATTTAAATTAGGCTTGTTACCAAGTTTCCATTTCTGGGGCGTGCCTTCAGTAGTTGAGAGCTGATCATCAAGCCAAAAACTGGTATCGGCCCACTGGCGTAGAGCCTTGCAGAGATCAATTTTCTGAGGCTTTTCCATGCTAACCAGAGGCCAAAGTTTGCTGCTCGGACAATCCATACCGATTGGTTGCGAATGAAGAAATACAGCGATAACAGCTTGTTCTATTTCACGATTTTTTAGCCCAAAGCTTTCATCAGCTTCTGCAGCCCGGGCAAGCTCTGTACGCAGAATGCTGCCCCAGGCACTGGGAGTGTCCACGGCACGATCAGCAGTGGTTACAAGTTCCTGCGTTGCAGGTGGAAGATCTCCATTGATTTTAGCCGGAAGAAAGATTTCTGCTCCAATCATGGGCGACTCATCCCAGTGTACAGCGTCTTGCAGAGCCAAGGCGAAAGTACGCAGTAGACCTCTTGTACGCTGGAAACTACGCAGATTATTCCATTTAGAATAAAAAATTTCCATGAGTTCAGGATGAAATGGATAGTACTTTTGATATAACTCTTCCTGCTCTCTTAAGTGTTTTTTTGTATACTCGTCTATATTAGCGACATTAGCCACGACTTTTTGGATGTGCTCACGAAAAATGGAGGGGTCACGTATGGAGTCTGGGGTGAAGAAACGTCGGCGCAAAATTTCATATACTTCATCTTTTTCTACAGCAACGGTAACTCCTTGCTGCTGACGACCAAAAATATTTGAAATATCACTCTCTAAAGAGAATCCTAGCTGGTTATTATGGTCTGGATTACTGCTTAACAAAGAGGCAACAAGGCAGCAATTGGGAGTTTTAGATACAGCTTGTGTCAATGCTTGAAAGAAATTAATTAAATACCCACGCCAATTTGTATTTTGATCATTATTGTTCGAACCAGTTTTTGAAATTGCATACATTAAAACTTCATCTATAAGGATGAGGAGAGGAATATTATCGCGCATGGCAGGCGCTAACAGTCTTATAAGCGGATCTTCAGATGGAGGTGTATCACGCTCATCCCGTGGATGCTTTTGGTTGAGCTCAGCTATACCTTTTTCACCAGCAATTTGCCAAGCAAGAATACTCCATGGATATGTAAATTTTTTGCTAACACCAGTTGGAGAAAGCACTTCAAGTCCATCATTAGCGTCAATTTTATCAAAGCACAGAGCAACTACCCGAGATTTTGGAATAGGTATATCGGCTGCAACTTTGAATTCACGAACTGCAAGTGTATCTGGCAAATTATCAGGGTCGCGCATCAAGTGGGCCAAAGTGATTAGCGTATGTGTTTTGCCGCCACCATATGTTAGTGCAAGTTGATGTATAGCCTTATCATTTTTACCGGCAAGACGTCGGACAACATCGCCTACTAGAGTTCGCAGATTTTTTGCAGGAAAAGTTAGACTAAAGAAAGATTCACAATTTTCATAAATGGGATTCCTTCCGCTTTGCATCAGAACGTCATTTAGATCAGCAGCGAACTGATTTACAGCAAGTTCACCCGTCAACAGGTCATCACGCAATGTCACCACTTTATGCCATGGAATTGAAGAAACGGGTATAGCTTTCATGACAGTTCTCCTAGCAATTATAAATTATCTTGCCGATAACGATTGGCTTGGGTGTAACGATTGGCTTGGGTGTTATGAATTTGGATATGATTGCTGATAGATTCAAGTAGAGCACGTTCGTCTTTTTCGGAAAGTTCGATAAGTGACTGTATCACACGCAGAAAGAGTTCATTGCGGCGAAGTGCAAAAGAATCAAGAAATTCATCGACTTTGTTCTGATCGCCAGCTTCCCAAAGATGCATGAGTTTGTGAATGCGGTCGATAATTGGCACAGACCTGCCATTACGCTCTTCAAGACCAAGAGAAGTATGCTTGCGCTCATTCCATTTCTTTAAGCGCATTTTGCCACCGGAATCGGAGGATACTTCATCTTCAAAGTCGTCTTCAGTGTCGTCTTTGGCAGAACTGCTGCCCATTTTGATAAGGTCCCATGTAGAGGCAAGTTCAGTATCAGACAGACCACAGGCAGTAGCGTAGAGGATACATGCACCAGCAGGTGCATCGGCAAATCCAAAATCCTTTCGATGCAGCAGATAATAGGCAGTTACGCTGTCAAGCTCGCCCATTTCTTTTGTCTGATTGTTTTCACCAGTAAGAACTTGCCCTACGACAAATTCGACGACAAGACGCCGCACTTCTGTAAGAAATTCTGACACGGTCAAAATGCCAGATGAACCTGCCTTTTTAACAACTGGGTAGGAACTGTAAGCAGCTAGGGCAGGGCCGGTTGCTGCCCAGACAAAGTCTGGTCCACGAACACCAGCATCCCAAAAGTCTCGAAGTTGCCCAGTAATGTTGTTGCGCATATCTTCAAGCACTGTTGAATCCCATCCAGGACGGACATTTGGGCCACGTTTTTTGCAGACAAGCCAGACAGAAGATGAAAGAGCAGCAGAAGAATTGGCACGCATTCGTGCGGCGCGTTCAGTAGCTATTGGCCATGATGCCGTGACCATAAATCCTGACCGAATAATTGCTGAAACAAGTGCTTCCCAAGCGTCTGATTGCTTGTTGGCAAAAACAACGACAAGTCGTCCATCGGCAGTAAGAGTTTCGTGGCAGCGTCGAAAAACTGCGGCCATACCGTCTTCATAGACGTTCTTTGATGTTACGCGATTGCCGCCATGGCGCGATGCATCGTCAATAAGTTCACCGTCTTTTTTTTCATTGTCCCACTTTGGACCTAGAGGATTGCGGAAATCACCTCTATCTAAAATAGTTCCATTACTTATACGTCTTAACCAAACATAAAAGAAATCCATGGAGTCTGAATATGGTATTGCATCATAATAAGGAGGGTCAGTGATTATACAATCAATTTCCTTAGGTAAAGATTGAACGCAACTTTGATTTATAACTGTTGGGCAAATCGATTCAAAAGAATTTAAATTTTCATCAAGAAAACGTGCAACCCAATCCATCTGAGCAAGGAAAGAACTTCCTATATCATTTATCGTTACAACTTCAGCAACATCCCATATAATAGGCAAAGCAAATCTTGAAAAAGTGTGTCCAATTAGCTCATCCAAATTTACCCAGATGCAAAGCGATGAACTATAGTCAGCTAATTTATCAATAGTTATAGCCAAATATGTCCCAATGGCTTCCGCATAATCCTGTGGATATCCTAGACTTAGGCAATCTCTCATGGCCTTGCGAACTTCTCGGCAAAATACACCCAAAGCCAGTAGTTGCCTAGGTGTAAAAAGATCACGCCAACGCGAAAAACCATACTTCGGAATACGCATACCAAGAGCATCTTCGTTTGGTGTTGGTTCTTCTGGAATACCAAACGGAATATCAGCATAAACGCGATCTAATTCCGATTCGGCGGCTAATGCGCATTCAATTTCTTTTTCTGTCGGCAATCTGTATCGTTTACCATCGGCATTGGTTTGTTCATAGACCACGGCTGTTGGGATCATGCCTAAACGTCCGGCTTTGCCTTCATTGCGTAGATCTTCCATAGTCATGGTTGCGCCACAACAGGGACAAGTAGCACCAGTGCGTGACATACAACCTTTGCCAATTTCGGCGTCATGAGCCTTTTTTTGGCGGCTATTGGCACCAACAATAGGCACGTTTTCCTGTACACCAAATATAACACCGCTTTTATCATCATTGGGTGTTACGGTAAGCAGTACGCGCTTGTTATCCTTTTTGCAGAGCCATTTTGTTTTTAGCAGGGGAATTTGGGCCCTGCAGGACGAACACTGGCAGGTTCTGGCCCAGAGGTAGGCAACTGTCGGTTTTTTAACCCAGCGTGCGTTGCCAGGATCGGCAAGATATTCAGCAGAGAAATTGCCGTTGAGGGCCTCCATATCTGGAGTTCCGTCTTCTGCCAATGGTACAAGTTTAGGCGCAACTGGTTCGTATGGGTATGCTTTTTTAAGATCCCAGGGCTCAAATTCGGCATATGTTGGATAGAATTTACCGAGTTCTTTGCGCGATTCGGCCAAGACATGTCGCCCCCAGGCCCGTACCTGCCAGGCAAGATCGGCCTGCATCGTGTCGTCGCAATTTTCTTTTGTTCCTAAGTCAATCAGATTGTTTTGTTGTGTTGGTGTATATTGCGGATGAGCAAGAAGAAAATCCTTCATGAACTCCGAATCTTTTAGGGCGAATTTAGGGATTGGCCAGGTCATGCCCGCAAGCTTTTGCGGGTATTCGAGGGTTGCACGAAGAATGAAGCAGGCAACTGGATTGATATCAATGGCGAAGGTTTCGCAGCCAAGTCGCATGGCTTCTAGGGGAATAGCCCCTCCGCCTGAGAATGGATCAAGCACTCTTGGAGCACGTCCGCCATACTCTTCACGAATTTTCTGGCGGAAATATTCAAGCTCTGCTTCGCGCTTAAGCACCAATTGAAGATGTTCGGCGATAGCTTTTTTGTTTGATTTTGGCGGAGTGCCAAGCCATCTCGTGATACTGCCGACAGTCTCTTCTTTGATACTTTGAATGGTCTGCCCGTTCTTTTTTTCGTTTTTGACTATCTTATTGATCTGTCCTCCGATACGTTCTACCAGCGCATGGCGCTTTTCAGGATCGTCGGGGCATGAGAGAAGCGTGGCCAGAGCGACAGCCCGACTTGCCGCTAGAGGACGTCGTGCAGGCCATATATGGAGAGTGGAAAGATGCCCATGGCGCACATTCTTTTCATGCACAGAATCAATAGAGGTCTGGCGCAAGGGAAATTCAACTTCAATAAGACGTTGATCGGACATATTATTTATTTCCTGCTGTGACAATTTGCTGCATCGTTATCCCTTGACGAGTAACAGTACTCATATATGATCGCATAATCAGATGTTCAAAGGGGTTTTGCAGTCGTATCAGTTCTGGCGTGCTTGTGGCACAGTTGTAGACAACATATAGCCAATATTCGTCGCGCAAGATGGCAGCACGGGCAACTTCGTTTTGCGTCATCCATATTTTTCCTTTTTCGCCCGTCCCTTTGACTTCAATACACTTGCGCTTTTTGGTTTGATGCTCATAAGCAAGCAAGTCGAATCCTGGATATGCTTCAAGATCTGCAGCAAGAGCCAGTTCAGGAGTATGAACAGGAATGACATCGCTGAATTGACTTTCCCATGCTATCGCTGCCCGCATAGCGATATTTTCAATGGGGGTGGGGAGAAATTGGCCTATGGATGGATTTATAGATGAATCCTTACTGGCAGGCATAACCAATGCATACCCAAGAGGTTCAATATCACCAGAAGCAATTTCTTCAATATCGGATTTGAGAGATTGTAAAAGTGTCGCACGTTCTTTTTGAATTTCTGCCATACGGCGACGTGCTTCATCCATAGCTGCTTTAAGTGCTGGATCATCTTTTTCTTGATTGATCTGCTCTTTTAGGTTTTTAATTTGTTCTGCAATTTCAGCAGACTCAAAGTTTAAACTCAGTTTAAATTTCTTCTCTTTTTTAGGCAAATCATTGTGTTCACGCTTTTTAAATTTATTGACACTATCTAAGGTTCTCTTTTCTAAGAAAGAAGCAAAATCTTTTTGAATGGAGTCTGCTTCACCAGCTAAACGCCTTGCAGATGGTGTGTAAGAGATATTTTCCACGTCAGCCAAGACTAAAAATTGTTCAGCAGGACAAATTTTTACGCAATTATTGCCAAAATGTTGCAGACAAAGAAGATTTTCTTCCAAACATTCTTCATGATCTTTCCGCCTGCGTAGGATCTTAAAACGGGCAGCGTAAAGTATATAAGGTTTTTTGGTTTCAAAATCCAGAAAGACTGCTCCAGTAAGTGCATCGTTATGCAGTGCATTCCAGGCGAGAGATCGTAGGGCTTCAAAAATAGGTTCCCCTGGATGTACCCAGATTGCATTTGATATATCTCGATGCAGACTTAGCTTTGGATCATGTTCTTTTTCCTGTGCTTTGATGGCGTTCCACAAGAAAGAATGATCAAGATTAGTTTTTGGCAAGCTACGCAATTGAAATACAGAGTCAAGATTGCCGTCGATCTTAAGTCCAAGAAGTGGAGCCGCTGTTTCTATCCAAGCATGGATGTAACCAGGAAGGAGTTTGCGAAGATACTCATTGTCCATAGCTTGGTGGAGGCGAGGCAGTTCTACTTTGACATCTCCACCGGTACCGTAAATTGAGTTCTCTTTGGCTGAAATTGCCCGAATCTGTTCTTCGGTTAGGACTCCATCAAGCTCATTGCCAACGGCATCCAAATCTTCACCTTCTTTAACGGCAAACATGGCCCGACGCATCCATTCAGATATGGAAACCTCACTGAATACACGCCCGATACTGTCAAAGACTTTATCTGAATTAAGATGTTGACGAATCGCTTCTAATTTTTCCAAGAGTCGTGCTAGAACATTACCTTCGCGAGTATCAGATGCGACCATGTTTAGGAGAAATACAGGATTGTGCTTTTGGCCGTAACGATGAATGCGCCCCATCCGTTGCTCTAGACGTGCTGGATTCCAAGGTATGTCGTAATTAAGCATGATCCAGCAGAATTGCAAATTTACGCCTTCAGCAGCTGCGTCCGTGCAAAGCATAATCCGTGCGCCGTCTGGGTTGCGGAAGAATGCAATTTGTTTCTGCCGTTCCCCATAGTTTAAGCCACCATGAATAAATGCTATACGATCAACATAGCCTAAAGCTTCCAATTTTTTAATCAAAAATTCGAGAGTATCTTTATGCTCAGTAAAGATAAGCAGCTTTTCATCTAGATATTCAGGTAATTCAATAATTTCACGAAGCTTTTCGAACTTAGATTCACTTCCTTTATTATAAACACTTCTGGCCTTTTTAACAAGATTGTCAACATATTCACGTTCATAGTATAAATCTTGTAAATTGCAAGCGACCATATTACTAAGAACGATATCCTCATCAACTTCATCTTGTTCATTATTACCTAATGGTTCTTCTTCATCAGTTGGACGAGAAAAAGGTTCTATAATCTTTTTTTTATTGTTTGATATTAATTCAAGTTGAAGAAGTTTTTCTTCAGAAATTATATGTTCTTCTATTTTTTTTATCAAATCATTTATTTTTTCTTTACGGCGTTCCATTGATCTAAGGAGTGCCCAGGAAGAAGATGCAAGACGGCGTTGAAATACTGAAAGTGCCAGTTGCGAAGCCGTGCGGTTCAACATCTCGGCTTTATTATAGATATAGCGCAAATAGTCGGTTGTAGCGTCGTACAATTCTCGTTCGTCGTCTGAAAGGGCGTAGCTTAATGTGCTTGAACAACGCATGGGATAGAGAGGAAAACCGTCTAAAGTGACCATCTCTTCTTTGGTGCGACGAATGAAATGAGCCCTCTTTAGTGTTAGATCAGCCATTTCAAAAGCTTTAGGAGTCGAAAAAAGTAGTGGCTCAAGTATGCGCCAAAGAGCAAAATAGGGATAATCCTTGCCCATGTGTGGGGTTGCAGTTAAAAGCAGCACATGGGTAACGTGCCATGGAAGTGGCCTTTTGGATTCTGGTTTGTGCAAATCGGCTCCTGCAATGGCTGCTGCTGCCTTATAACGTTCAGATTCTCTTATTCGCCCATCGCCTGTGCGGTCACAGGTCAGTTTATGTGCTTCATCGAAAACAGCTAAATCATATGGCGTCCCTTCCCCAAGACGTGTCATTGCCCTGGGAGTACGAATAGTGTCGATGCTGCAAATGACAAGATCATACGCGGTAAAAGGATTGTCAGCATTACTTCTTATCATTTCACCCGTAACAATGGTCGCTTCCAGTTGAAAAAGGCTGAACAGTTCATTTTTCCAGTTTCCCACCAAACCAGCGGGCGGAATAATAAGAATCCTTTTGATACGCTTGCGAGCTAGCATCTCTCTAATATAGAGTCCGCACATGATTGTTTTCCCAGCCCCGGCATCATCTGCTAATAAAAATCTTAGAGGATTCTGCGGTAACATATGGTCGTAGACAGCAAGGCGTTGGTGTGGCAAAGGATCAATGCGGGAAATTTCAGTGGCAAACGTAGGATTGACCCTATATGCCTGAGCTAGACGTTCAGCCTCAATGGCTACGCGGACTTTTTGGGAGGTTGAGGTGAAGCTTAGAATTGGAGTCTTTTGCATATTGGGTAGAGCCTTTTAAATTTTGATAGGATCTTAGCAAGCCCAAAAGTCAAACTTTTGATGGACAAATGTTTCGCTTTTAGACTGGGATGTATTTTTTCGTTTATTTCTTGGATAGTTTTAGTTTGACCTAATTTTGTCTCTCAAAATAGTCTTTGGTCGTATTTGATCTGACTCTTGTCTGCAGCATAACAAATCAACCAATCAAATCAATAGCAGTGTTTTTTGGGCAATAAATTGGGACTTAAGGTATTTTTTCTTTAGGGTTGAGAATAAGCGCAAAGATAGATATCGAGTGACTGGAATGTCTAGTAAAAATTATGCAGCTTGAGACTCTATGAATATTCACTCTAAGCAAAGCAATGGATGAGAGTATGGAAAAGGTGTGTCAAATTTAGACACACCTTTTTTGATTTTGGCTAGTTAAGAAAATTAGCACGGTTTGATTCTGATCTATGCGCACATTTTAAGCAAAAGATGCTTGAATGAATATTCATTGAATCTTTTAGATGCTCTTATAGAACTATTTTCTTAGTATATAGTTATATTTACTGAAAAGCAATATTTTTTTGATGTTTTTGCATCTCATTATATCTTTTTTTATCTTTTAAGATCAATTTAAATTTATGATAAAGTTGGTATAAATTTAATGTAAAGAGATGTTTTCGTAGGCATCAATATGTCTTAGTTTTATGAGTAAAATAAAAAAATACCTCTATATATTTTGATATACAGAGGTATTTTGCAAAAATTAAAAGAAGAATAATCGATAATAATCAATAATAAATACTCAAAATTTATAAGTGATGTTTTTAGTGGATTCTATTTCTTTGATAGCTAACTTTAAAAGCTGAAATGTCAAAATCTAAACAATCAAATTTAGCTGTATACTTAATTCCAGAGTCATCTTCATCACCAAAATTCAAATCATATGTATAATAGACAGAACCATTGTTATCTTCATGGTGCTCATCGACAATCTTGATATTGGGATAGAACTTGCTTTCAGAATTGGCTCTCCCTTTCTTAAATTCAAAAGAATCCTCAGATCCTAGGAAGGTGAGTTTATTTATGGCATAAGCTTCGCTTAAGATCTTGGCATTGCCTGTGTATGAAATTTCGAAATCGAAGGAGTAGTCGATATTGGGATGTTGATCTGTGTTGGTAATGGCAGCTATGGTGTTCATCTGCTTGCTCTTTGTGGCGCTAATGATTGCTTCAATCGTGGCCATTTTTTCCTGAAATTGCATATGTGAACTTTTGTTTACCCTAGTATCTGGAGAGGTCTTTATAGATGGATTAGATGATCCGTTTTTATGGCTAGCATTATGGAGGTTGCCTTGCACCGTATGAGGTAGATCCTGGCATGAGGCGCAAATTTCTTCACGCAATGAGGCGATGTCTGCCCGCATTAATTCCTTGATGGCTAGGTTGGAAGTATCGTTGAAGGCAAAATTTACCCACAGGCCGATGGCTAGCCGTTCAGTTGAGGTGGAAAGATTGCTGTATATGGAATTAATACTATTCGGATTATTTTGATTGTGATCGTATGCTAGAGCCATAAAGACCTCCCAAAAAAAGAACCTGATATTTTTCTTATTTGCAATAAGTGTACCAGAAGGCAACTTAAAAGGTCTGGCAATAAATTTTCTTCTAACTAGCTAGTTTCTCTTAAAAGTTCTTAGAGGAAAGTCGGCAGAGGGTTTTTGCGGGTAGCACTAATCTTTTTCTGCTTTTTGTCGAGAAATAGGACAGTATATCTTGTTTTCTAGGATCTAGAATATCTCGATATTTTTAGCTTCATGGCAGCTAGGCATTAGAGCAAAGTCTTTCTTTTCCTACCCTAAAATCAAGCGCAAATATATGTTCGAGTGGGACAATTTTTCCGACCTTAGACATAACCTGAGTCTATTTGGCAGAAAAATCTGAGACACAATTGAGAGAGTATTTGCCATAAGGGCCGAGATTATTTAGATTTTTTAGGGGCCTGGGCTTTTTGGGAAAAAAGTTAATGATTTCCATAGGTTAGCATAAGAATCCCGCTTTTAAGCCACCTAAAAAAAAGTGCTTAAGCCAAATTTCTTTCAAATCTAACGACTAAATTGTGACTCTCTCAAGAAAAACTTTAATCCAGATTAGCTCGCCTAAAATGCTCATTGTCAAAAAATTGAGCATTTTTTTGTCAGATAATCTTAAGTTGTAAAATTGACAATCAAAGATATGACGTCTAAATTATTTAAGAAATCTGAATTGGTAAAAGAAATTTTTTGAAAATATTGATATTTACCTAGACATTCTTTGAGAGAACGAACTTAGAAAATGATAATTGTAGCTTTTATGGCTTAAATTATAATGCATAGAATGATTTTATAAACACAAAAGCAAAGATTCTCTTATATTTTAAAGAGTAGCTTTGCTCAAAAAAAGACATTTTATCCTATAATCAAAAAAGGATTCAGTAATGTTTTTAGGTAATGCTTTTTCAATTATTTATAAAATTCTAAATAATTTATTTTAAGGGTATTGTTGATAAAAATTTTTGCTTTAAACATTTTAGAAAAGTTTATTTCTCTTTAAAAATTATATTTGATTGTACTTAAAAATATTTTCTCTAGATGAATTTATTGCTATTTAAAGCTTCCAAAACTTAGACTAAGATTTGATTTACCGACTTCCTTTGTGAAACTAAAGATAATCGCTTAAGTCGATTTGCTCAAAATTTTTGTTTTAAAGAAAACTATATGGTAAATCTTGACAACCAAATAAATTGATACGACCTGTAAAAGGACCAAGTCATAGTTTATAAGAGTTTTAAGTCATAACCTATAAGAGCTGTTTGGCAAGTAAGAGCAGCTTTGCACGGTATAATTCAAGATAAATATTGAATTTTTTGCGCTAAACTTTATGGCCTAATTTTAGCGTTTTGATCCAAATAGCTTTTTAAAAATGATCTTGTGGATGCACCTCTCCAAAGCTAAATTCCACATAATCTGGCCAGAAAGCTATTTTTGGGTCTCACTTGTGGCCAGAGTTTTGTTTGAACGTAAAGCCATAACCTGGCTTAAAAAATCCTCTCCACCCTTACCAAAATTAAGGGGAAATAGTGGTCTAGAAGTTTAGCTGCACAAAAGCGGCAAGAGTCTAGGCCACCTATTTTTAGGTGGTTTTTGATCCTAGACTTGGTTTGAACTTTTGTGACTATTCTGATAGATTTTCTTCAGGATTTGGATGTCATATCTCCTTGTAATTTTGCGCTTTTAGACCCAAATTTTGCTAACCTTTGCCGATTTTGTCGTTCACCAAGATCATTGCAAAATATATGCCAAGTTTGGAATAGCTGCAAAAGTATTTGGGAAACCTTGACCCCAGATCCATTCTTTAAGCTAATCGGGCTAGCTTTAACAATTTAACCAAGTTTAGTTGACGGAAAATCCGATTTAGAAGGGGAATCGGTTGTCACTAAGCTGACTGGATTGAGGAAAAATCTAATCTGTGGGGAGAGGAACAGATGGGATTCCAAACAAAACACTGGCCACAAGATATTTTGCAGCAGATACTTGCTCAATGCAAAGAGCAGCATCTGTCATATCGTGCGCTTAAAATTTACGAAGAGAATATTTCGGCAACAGAAACAAAGATTTCTGTTATCATTCCCACCAAGAAAGATCCGAGTCTCTGCCACATCTACTGCTGCGTGGTACCCATTGAAAAGGCCCTCGAAACGACAGTAGAACTCAGAACTTGCATCAACATCTTGAATAAAAATGACAGCGTGGTTATCACGCGTCATCAGTTGATGGAGCTTTGCGCTAAGATTGTCTCCAAAGCTTCTCGTGAAATCGGTAGTTCTGAGCTTTTGAATTTGATTGATTATGTCTGGCAGGAAGCTCAAAGCACTCCGCATGCTGACTGGGTGAATACTTTGGAACATAACACCCAGTACAGTACGTTAATTTACAAGCTCTGCTTTGATACCTATAAACTCGGATTGTCGGAGAATAAGCCTCTGACTGATGAGACTAAGCTTGTGATCACCGAAATGATTCGGGGATTGTTTAACAAGCTTAGAGAGCTCAACGGTCGTAAATTGGATCTTTCATAGTTACCCTTATAAGGAATCAACTTCTCCCACGCTTTTGGAACCAACCCTTTGGCCCCAAAAATTTGGTGCAAATCTTTTAGGAATAGATAGGCAAGAAGTGATTCCTCTCATATTATATCTGACAATTGCGACTAAAAAACATGACAGGTAGTTGGGAGTGGTTCCCAACGCGGCAAGAGCTTGTCATGCGCTCCTTCTTTAGTTGGCAATTGGGTGTGAAAATTTATTTTTTGACTACGCCCAAAAGCTGATGGCAAGTAGCTTTTGGGCGTAGTTTGTATTCTAGGTTTGAACACTTAAATCTTTCTTTGGCATTTGCAACGTTTGACTTTTTGGAACGTAAGAGAAGATCTCTTGAGTTTGATTTAGGGGCTTATTTTGACATTTTGTGTGAAAGCTATTTTTTTGCTAGATAAAAAGCTTAGGCCGACATTTTCGCTAATTTCCGTGTGTTTTAGTTAGTTCATCGAGTATGCCTAATGGGTATTTTTTAGTTTATCTTCAAGCCTTCAGGTAGGCGATTTGGCCTGCTAGCTAAAATCTCGTTGCCTTGGCTTATGGGATTGTCATTAGCTCTTTTTGATGGCGAGTATTAGTCTTTAACTTTAAGGTTCACACATGCTTTGGGAAATATTGATCTTTTGTGTGTTAGGTATACTTGGGGTAGGCGGGGTTTTACTTGGTGTCTATACCTTACACAAGCTTGAAAGCAAAAATGACACATCGGAATTGGTTGAAGCCATAAGAAAACTTGAAAGCCGACCAGTCTTTGATCCAAGCCAAATCAGGGATTTGGTTGGTCGAGTTAACAAACTAGACAATGTCACAACGCAACAAGGCCAACTATTGGCCTTAGTTAAGAAGTCGGCCTACCAGGCTGAGGAATTAAGTAAGAAATTATCAGCTGTTTATAATCAAACAGCTTCTAATAAAATTTAAGGAGTTGACACATGAATATACTCGAGTTTGAAAATTGGGCCTGGCAGCATGAAAAAGTGAAGGTATTTGTTAGGGCCCCATTGTCAACTCAGGTTAAGGTCGATAGTCCTGATGCTGCAATGTTTAGTTCAGGAAATACTGTTCGGCAGTTTAAACAGATGCGCTTAAGTGTCATTTTAGAAAATCTTGAATATGTTATCTTTGATGCATCCATGAATGAAGCGTCAGGTGACATGAAATTATTGGATTTACGCAAAGGTTATCGTGAAAAGAATATCATCTAGACTTTTGATAAAAACAAAAAGAGTCCTGCAATAATTTGTAGGACTCTTTTTGTTTTGTGTTTAAAAATATTTATGGCAGAAAATTACTTTAATTCTTTTCAGAAGTCTTGTAATTTTAGTTCTGATTGTTTTTTTGGAGATTGTAACAGTAGGTTATTGTAGATTAGACTTTTAAGTTACAATTAGCAATGAGTTTTTAACATGATTTTTATTGAGTATGGAAGTCTTGGGTTACTTTGATTACTCTGTTTACTTTGATCTAAATTTCTATCTTGCGCCAAGTGTTTAGGGAATATCCGTGAATATTTAGCGGTTTAGCTATCTCGATTATTATTCAGAGTATAGATTCAATGAATTTTTTGCACTAAAAAAGCGGCTTTTATCCCACACAACGATGTGGTTTTGGGCGCAAATTTATAACTTTATCACTTCAACTGGTGGGCCTGCCAAGACTCGAACTTGGAACCAGCCGGTTATGAGCCGGAAGCTCTGCCAATTGAGCTATAGGCCCACACAAGAAGCTCTTTTCTTTCTATGCTTCCTTGAAGGTTAAGTCAAGGGGAAATTTAAATGAGCGAACTTTGGAAAAATCTGGTGAAATTTAGAGGTTTAATCAAATTGGGCTGATCTTTTGAAATAAATGCAAGTGGACGATAGATGTTTGGGAATATTTGTCGAAGTGGTTTAGATCAATCCAAATTTGGGGTGCGATCAATGATCAATGCACAAATGTGTTAAGTTAGTAGTCTTAAGTTGTTGGTCGAAATCATTTGCGTTGGTTGGTGAAATTGTGTTTAGTCTCTTTTGAAGTTTAAGTTGTGAAAAATAGATGTCGGCAATTATTCATTTAACAAAAAATAGAAAGATATTGTGATGTATGGAATCAAAAGTTTTGATTATATGTGATAGATTCTAATTATTTATGCTTAAAAGATACATTAAGTATTGTTAACCAATTAGTCTCATAGCCATCTGCGGCATAACATTAGCTTGTGATAACATAGCAACTGCAGCTTGAGTGAGAATTTGATTTTTAACAAAATTAGTCATTTCCTTAGCAATATCAATATCTGATATACGTGATTCAGCCGTCTGTAAATTTTCAGATTGGGTTGTTAAATTTGACATCGTGTTCTCAAGACGATTCTGCATTGCACCGTAGTAGGCGCGGATATTGTCCTTCTTGACAATGGCATCTTTGATAGTAACTAAAGCTTTTTGTGCATTCTCTTGAGTTTCGATTGATACTCCAGAAAGTCCCAAGCCAGAAGTAGTAGCATCACTTTTATTGATGTAGTAGTAGTCTTCTGCGGAGTCATTGCCGGAACCGAAATGGATTTTAACTACATTGTCTGGGATATCTTCAGAGACACTAGTAGAATCAGAGCCTCCAGAATCGCTTGAAGATTGTTTTGCTACATTAAGAGTGATTGTAAAATTTTTTATAGTATAAGCGTTACGTGTTCCAGAAAGAGAAACAGTTTGCGATATCTCGTTCCCATTGCCTAAATCAATAGTAAATTCAGCACTATTATTACTCCATGTATTGGTTATTGCAGATCCAGTCTCACCAACGATTCCTTCAAGAGTAGAACCATTAGCATATGTTATTTTATAGTTATATTGAGGAATTTCACCTGTCACAAGTGGAACATTAACTGCATTATTATACCCTGTAACATTAGAAAGATTTGATGCTGTTAAATAAATGCTAGCGTGTGAGTTACCACCAATATTCAAATATATCGCATTAGTTCCTGTCATATAATAGTTAGCAATATTATTATAATCATCAATGTCGCTAGTTTCTGTATATCCAGCTGTAGCAATAGCCCATGTAGAGCCATTGTAGTAAACATCTAAGTTATCAGGAAGTCCTGTTGTAGAACCAGTTACTTCTACCGATATTGTCACATTTCCAAGACTAGTTGTTCTATTGACAGTATTAGTGTTAGTGACAGTTACAGTTGTTGTTCCTTCGTAATTTTCTGGTGATATAAGATCTGATCCTGAGTTAATAACAGGCTCTAATGCAGTTGCTTGAGCAGTTCTTGAGCTAGTACCGTTTTCAAGATCTATAGGAGTATTAATATCATAGGTTGTGGTACCATCAGTACTTGTAGCTGTTCCCTGTGTACTAGCTGTACTTGTAGTTGAATAATTCCCATCCAAAAGCTTAATGCCATTAAAATCCGTGGCCCTAGCAATGCGATCAATCTCAGATGCCATTTGCTGGAACTCAGAATCAATCATGGCACGCTGGACAGAATTATATGTCCCTGTTGCAGCTTGCTCAGCCAATTCCTTCATGCGAATCAGCTTTTCATCAATGATTGCAAGAGCACCGTCTGTTGTCTGGAGCATGGAAATAGCATCATTGGCGTTGCGTATTCCCTGCTTCATGGCAGTGATATCGGAGCGCATTAGCTCTCGGATAGCAAGCCCTGCCGCATCATCCGCCGCGCTGTTAATGCGAAGTCCTGACGAAAGACGTTGTGTGGACTTGGCTAATTGCGCATAGCTTGTCGACAGCCCACTAGCTGTTCTACTTGCAAGCGAATTGTTGTTGATTACCAGCGACATGGCTTATATCCTCTAGATCTACCCAGACTATCCCAAAATCGGATAAAGCATTTTTTGAATTCAGTTGGAGAAGGTTTGGCACTAAAATCAGGTGGAAAAATTAGCTTTGGCAACCATAGCGTTTTGGCTATGGGCAAAGCAGACTTTAAGTTAAATTTTTCCTACCCAACCATAGTATGCAAAAACTGGTCCAAAACCTTCAAGCCTTGATTTAAGGGGATAAAGTCAACTAAATTGTCTAAAGGTGCTTTATTCTTTGGGAGATGGGTAAATCTAAGGGATTTAGCTATGAGATTTTCGGCATAAAAGCTCCCGTGCAGTTAGATTTTTGACAGCCAAATCTGCGATAAAAAGTTTTTTTTGGGCCTCGAGATTGGCTGGCCATAAAATCATGGAACTAATGGCTCTATAGGATTTGTCAATTCTTACTAATGGGCTCCTGTCTCGCCTAGATATTCAAGCACGTGGAAGTGCAGATGATCCAAAATGTGGGTTAAGAGATTTATGCAGTCATCGCCCACAGCACGGCCTAAGAGACTGACAACAAATTGCGTGCGCTTGGCATTGATTAAAGCTTCATAGCCAGGATCATCCGTAAAAGGAATGGCCTCAATGGCTTCTGTAAAAGCTAGCAATTCCTCTTCGGTCACATATTTGATGGGTTGGAGCTCATCGTCAATATAGACATTGCCGTCAATAAGTTTCAACATAATGGGCTTGGCGTCAAAATCGGCCAGACAGATTTCCATGTTAAACCTCGCAAGAGATGCTCTATCGTTAAGGATGAGCGCTTTTCCAATAGTTTCAAGGAATTAGACTGCCGAAAAATAGCAAATTTTGGGCTAGCTGCCTAGCTTGAGTATGTGCGAAAATTTTAGCCAAGAACGTTTTAGCCAAGAAAGCTTGCGACTTCTTGCATCTACAAGATGGCTTTAGCGATTGTTAGCGTGCCTTTTTACTAGGCAAAATTAGTCCAATCTTTCTTTAATGGCTCACAAGTGAACCCTCAACCAATTTGCCAAAAGATTTTGCGCATTTTTCCATGCCGATCATTTCTTTTGATTGGTCTGGGAGAATTAGCTTTCTCCGAGTATTACTAGATCCTAGTCGCTTAAGGTACACTCAAAGCACAGATGCGCACGTCTAATGCGGAAGAGCTTGGAAGAGCCCAGAAAGAGTCTCTAGCCACTCCATCTTTACATGGCTAGTTTGAGTCAACATTTCTTTGCACATCTTTAAAACTCTATATCCACCAGATAAGTGTCTTTATTGCCTGGAGCTTGAATCTAAACCTCTCGCTGCGCCAAAATTCTTGGCTTTCTGGCTAAAAATCTAAAACTCTATGTGCACCAAGATACGTGCCTTTGTTGGCCTAAATCCTAAATCTAAAACGCTCGCTGGCCAAGATTCTTGTCTTTTGGCCAAAATCCTAAAATTTTGCCTTGGCAGTATTTTCCTTTTAAGCATTTGTGTAGCAGAATTTCTTTGAAATATAGAGTATTAGCGCGTAATAAGCTGCTTGCTTTTTGGAGGATCACATGATTGTTGTTACAGGCGGCGCTGGCTTCATTGGCAGCGCGTTGATTTGGGAGCTCAATCGCCAAGATTTTAGTGATATCTTGATTGTGGATCACTTGGGGGAAAGTGAGAAATGGCGTAATCTGGTTAAACTCAAATTTTCAGACTACATACCAAGAGAAGAATTTCATAAACTCTTGTTGGAGAATAAACTCTTAACCCCCATCTGGGCCATCGTGCATTTGGGAGCCTGCTCCTCAACCACAGAACGCGATGCGGACTTTTTGCTGCGGAACAATTTCAAATATAGCCAAGATATCTGTCGCTATGCCCTTGAACATAATATCAGAACCATTGTGGCAAGCTCTGCTGCTACCTATGGCGATGGCAGCTTAGGCTTTAGCGGAGATTACGCCCTAATCCCTAAACTTAAACCGCTCAATATGTACGGTTATTCCAAACAGCTTTTGGATCTGTGGCTATTGAAAAACAACTACCAAGATCGCATCTGCAGCCTAAAATTCTTTAATGTCTATGGCCCCAATGAATACCATAAGGGGGACATGAAAAGTGTGGTGGCAAAAGCTTATCAGAAGATCAAAGCTACTGGTCGGATGGAACTCTTTGAATCTAATGATCCATCCATTGCCAATGGCGAGCAAAAACGTGACTTTGTCTACATCAAAGATTGTGTAAAATTAATCTACCACCTCTTAGATCATTCAGGAATCAATGGCATCTATAATGTTGGTACAGGGATTGCCAGAAGTTTTAATGATTTGGTTAAAGCCGTTTTTAAGGCATTAAATATGCCAGCCCAGATTGACTATATTCCCATGCCAGATGAGCTAAACTCTAAATATCAAAATTATACCTGCGCCAACATGGATTGGCTTGAAAAAGTTGATTATCCTGGTCAATTTGGATCTTTGGAAGAAGGTGTCTACGATTACGTCAAAAATTATTTAGATACCAATGATCCATATCTTGAACCATAAGAAAATATCTTGTTATCTAGACCAATTTCTATTACGTTTCCCACTATGTTTCCCACGGAATATTGAAATAAATAAGCTATGTGCGCTAGAATAGACGGATATACATATAGATCCGTGTCAAAAATTTTGGTAAAAATGCAATAACTAAAAACTAGCCTTTATATTCTTGTGTGTTTTTCCACTTTCGAAAGAAATGTTTTATGAGAGATATTCTCAAGAAACATCCTTAAGAAATGTAAAAATGCCTCTTTTAAAAAGGATTGCTTTTAAAAGAATACATTAGTCAAAATGCTCTAAGTTACTAAAAATATGCGGGCTTAAAGTGATTAACTTTAAGCCCGCATCAATCTTTAACGCGATGTTTGAACAATCAATAAATTTAATAAAACAATCAAATCATATAAGCATACACTTATACCCACACAGAGTCGTATAATTTAAATTCATGCAATCTGAATATTTTTCTAACACGCTATAAATCACTATAGACGGATATAGATCTGTACAAAAACGCTTGTATATTTTCAGATATTCTCTAATATCTTATAAATCCTTCTATCACCTTACGAACAAAGCATTTTTAGAATCAGTTCAATCTTAATCTGAGATTAAACCTAATCCCAAATAATTTGCTTATCACCTAATTTGTTTCTCTTCTCAACCAACCAACCAATCAATCTATCACCTATCACCCATCAACTTCCAAACCCATTCAATACCCATTCAATCTTAATCTCAAATAATTAATCGCACACTACTAAATTGATTAATCATCCACTCCTAAAATCCTAGCCCCAAAGCATTAAGCCAGTTTCAAGGGGTGAGGATAAGGCCGGATGGATGGGCACGATACGGATACCGTAGCTGTAGTGACCATTGTTGGTTGGGGTGTAGGTGATGGTGTAGTTCATTGCATCTGAGCCGAAACTTGCCGGACGCGCCTCGAGAGGCAGAACCTTGGGCGGAGTAATGAAGTTGCCATTGCCATGGACCAAACCAATAACCAATTGTACTTGGACCTCTTCAGGCTTCATGTCGCCCAAATGGAGACGGAGGTTGATGCTAATGGGGGCACCACAGAGCATGGTGTTACCGTCAGCACCCTTGATTTCAATCTGCTCCATGTTGACTGTGCGGAAGCGGGTAGCAAGATCAGCTTCCCACTGGGTGAGTTCACGCAGGAGTTTCCAATCATTGGCTTCAAGCTTAGCCCGTCTGGCAGCAGCTGGCAGATAACCTTCGCGCATATAGTCGCGGAGCATACGTGCAGAGCTGTACATGGCGGTCAAGCTCTTCATGCTGTTTTTGCTGACCTTGATCCAGCGGCTGGGGAGATTATTCTCATCAAGCTCATGGTAGAGCGGAATAACATCATGCTCCAAGAGATTGTAGAGGGATTCAGCGTCAGCGTAGTCGTTTTGAGCACCTGTGGGCAATTCAAGCTTAACCACAGGACCGATGGTCCAACCATTGCTGCGATCGTAACCTTCGCACCACCAACCATCAGAGATACTTAAGTTGACACCACCGTTAACAGGCAACTTCATGCCGCTGGTACCAGAGGCTTCGTAGGGGCGTCTGGGTGTATTTAACCAGACGTCGCAGCCCTGGGATAAGAGACGGGAGATGCTTAAGTCGTAACCCTCGATAAAGAAGATCTTGCCGATGAATCTGGGCTCTTGGCAAGCTTGCACCACACGTTGGATCAAATCATTGCCGGCTTCATCGGCTGGGTGAGCCTTACCAGCAAAGACAAAGATAACAGGCTTTTCAGGATCGCTTAAGATGTTGGCTAAACGATCTGGATCAGCAAAGAGCAGTGTCGCACGTTTATAGGGGGCAAAACGTCTGGCAAAGCCGATGATCAAGGTGTTGGGATGTAAGAACCGCTCCATGGCCTTGATCTGGGCCGAATTTAAATTGAACTTCTGGGCAAAGTCGACCAGGCTGTCGCGAATCAAGCTCAAGAGTTCCTCTTTCTGAGTCATCTTGGCTGCCCAATAGTCTTCGATGGGGATGGAATCAACCTTGCTCCAGACATCGGAGTCAGGCGCAGCAGAGATCCAATCTTCGCCTAAGTACTGATTCAAGATCTCTTCCATCTGGCTGCCCACATAGGACGCAGTGTGGACACCATTGGTCACATGATAGATGGGCACTTCACTCAAAGGCAAGTTCTTCCAGAGCTTGTTCCACATATGTCTGGCCACTTCGCCATGGAGACGACTTACGCCATTGGACCACAGTGAGAAGCGCAAGGCCAAAATGGTCATTTCGAAGTTCTGCAGGTTTGAGCCTTCCATCTGACCTAACTGCACAAACTGTGGCCAGGAGAGACCTAAGCGGTGGGAAATTCCTTCAAAGTAGCGCTGCATAAGCTCCACAGAGAAGGCTTCGTTACCAGCAGCTACTGGTGTGTGGGTGGTAAAGAGGGTGTCGGCGCAGACGCGGTTTTTGGCTTCAGCATACGACATACCCATATTCATGAACTGTAACAAACGCTCAATAACCAAGAAAGCCGAGTGACCTTCATTCATGTGGAAGACATGAGGTTCAATACCCAATTGGTTGATCAAGCGGATACCGCCCATGCCCAAAAGCATTTCTTGCAAGAGTCTGGTTTCACGGTCAGCCACATAGAGGTTTGCTGTGATTTCACGATCATCCTGACGGTTTTTATCTACGTCACTATCTAAGAGATAGAGAGAGATTCTGCCCACTTGGATCTTCCAGATTCTGGCAAAGAGAGCCCGACCAGGCAGATCAATTTGGATGAGCACGGGATCATCGTTCTCATCTAAGATGGGACGAATGGGCAGATGGGCAAATCTGTTGACAGGATAGTCGGCTACCTGACGGCCTGAAACATCCAAACGCTGTTTAAAGTAGCCTTTACGGTAGAGCAAACCGATACCGATTAGAGGGATGGCCAAATCAGAGGCTGATTTTAAGTGGTCACCAGAAAGAACACCCAAACCACCGGAATAGATGGGCACAGATTCATTTAGGCCATACTCAGTTGAGAAGTAGGCAATGGGGTGTTGGGGATTGATATTTTCAGATCTAGCCCGAAGTGGTTCAGCCATGTAGGAATCGAACGCAGCAATAACGTCATCGTAGTTCTGCATATACTCTTTGTTGTGGACGATGGCATTTAAGCGTTCGGGATCGGTTTCTTCCAAGACCTGAATGGGATTGTGGTTACTTTCCCAGGCCTGCGGGTTTAAGTCACTGAAGAGGGCTTTAGCCTTGTTATTCCAGCACCACCACAGGTTTCTGGATAAGTCTCTTAAACGTGATAAAGGCTTCGGTACGTCAGCAACAGCCAAAATGGACCGCAAGAAAGGTGTAGCCGATGAAGAGGCCATGATTACACGGTTTAACTCTTCACGAGCTGACTGAGGCCGATCAACACGGCTGTCCGCTTTGGTTAGTGCTGTGTAGAAAGCTTGATAGTAGCTGTCATAGAAAAGATTCCAGTCGGTTTTCTCAGCCAACTTTCTGGCATTACGACGCCACTCAAGCATCTCTTCAGGTTTGCTTGTGGTGATATCAAGCAAGATTTTGTGCAGACCATCAACGCATTGCTCGAAATTGTGACCGCGTCGTGGGAGAATATGAACACCTGGGCAATCCCAGTTCTCTTCCTGCATCATCTCTTTGGCCCAAATACCAAAGCCTGAGAGATCTGTGGTCACTGTGGGCACAGCGCAGGCTGCACATTCTTGTGGTGTATAGCCCCAAGGCTCATACCAAGATGGGAAGAAGCCAGCATCGCAGCCTGAGAGGATTTCTTCATAGGTCATATTGAAGAAACCATCACGACCATCAAGCATGGCAGGGTTAAAGATCACTTTGACGTGATCATCGGGCATATTGTTGAGCCCTAAACGGCGACAGTTGTTTAAAATGGGATCGTTGGGGGCATTCCAAGCGTGGTGGGTGCATAAGAACGGTAACCCGTTGTCGCTGACTTGGGGGTTGCCGGAGGTGGCCACTTCGTTGACACCGGTATGGCCGCCCATAACGAGACAGAGGGCTAAGATGTAGTTTTCATGGCTGCCAGAGAGATTCCTGTTGGCACGTGATAAGGCTTCCAAGAAAACATCAATGCCCTTATTGTGATATTCGTAGCGGCCCGAAATAACCACGATTTTGGGATTTTCGGGCAGATTGCCACGTAAGAAGTGGCGGGCTAAGCTTAAGATTTTACTTCTGCGCTCAAGAGCCACATGGCGATCCGAGGAAAAGTCAGGGATCACCCGCATATCCAAACCATTGGTGGTAATGGTTGTGGGCTGGCGGCCTAGGAAGGCTGCCGACTCTTCACCGGTAATATTACTTACGGTTGTGAAGGAGTCGGCTTCTCTAGCACTGGTGCTCTCCATGCTCCACTTGGCGGTGATGTTGTGGGCAGCAGCTTCAGTGGCGGGATTTATACTTCTTAGGTTGGTATAAATATCGCTACCTTCACCAGCCATGGCCCGACCAAGCATGGTGGCGTGGGTGGTAAAGACGGTGGCCACATCGGGGCAGTTTTTCTTTAAGTAGAGTAATCCTGCACCGCACATCCATTCATGGAACAGACCCACAGAACGACCATCGCGTTGGGTGACTAAGGTCTGATGGATGGTCGCAATGACTTCACCACAGAGGGTGGAGAACATGACTGGTTCTATGTAATCCCAAGCGCCTGACAGTGAATCAACACCGAAGTTTTTCCACAGATCATAGAGCAATTGGTTGGAGTTATAGCGTTTAGAAAAATCAACCAAGATGGCTAAGGGTTTGCCTGGTATGTTCCAGCGTCCAAGGCTGGCAACGATTTTTTTGTCAGCCAGAGCTGGGCGGATTTTGTCCCATACAGGCTCACTGGTTTCTGCAAAATCGGAATTGCCTTGAAGTAGTGGCCCCAAGACAAAGTAGTTGTCATGGAAGACGTCGTGGGTCTTTAGGGCTTTGCTGCTGACGACGGAATAGATTCCACCGACTTTGTTGCAGACTTCCCAGCTAACTTCGAATAAAGTGACTGGCGCATTATTAAACTCCATCTTGATACTCCTTCGGATTGCCATGCTGCAAAAAAATATGCGCGTAGATGATGATTTTGGAATCAGTTATGATCGGAGATGTGAACAGTTTTGACAGTAGGCATTTCGCAAGCCTTAAGGGAGAATGCGCCTAACTCTTCTTTTTGGAAGGCTTAGGTTTTTTCTGCGTAGCCGAACTTTTCTTCGGTAGGCCCTTAGGCGTAGACTTACTAGCTGCCGGTTTCTTCGGTTTATTAACAGTCGAGGTCTCTTTGGCTTGCGTTGGGTCGGCATTACTATCTTTAGGCTCAGCTTCTTCTGCTTCCTTTATCCTGGAGCGTCTAGTGCTTGTTTTAAAGATAATTTTGGGAGCCTCAGGTTTTTGAGCCTTAGACTCAGGAGCTTCAACGATATTCGCACTGGGAGTAGCTTGCTCCACTTTTTGATCATGCAACTGATTGTTTTGAGCTTGGCTATACTCGGCGGGTGTCGCCTCAAGAATGTTCGTCTGTGTTTCTTTTTTCGAAGGATCTTCGGCAATTGTCAAGCGCCACTGAAAATCCTCCAAAATGTTCATATATGAAATATAGGCATCATAGGGGCTTAAGAAGGGGGATGGACGGTCAGGTTGTGATTCAGAGAACCACCGAGTTGACATATGGTGGAAGTAGTCTGAGGTCTGCAGTCTCTCAAAGACAGCTGTGATTTCAGGATCGTTGAGAGTACGCACACGCTTGGCCAAACCATAGAGAGTGGTTATGGCATCATCCTGCATGGAATTGGCAAGCCAGCCTTTAATATCGCAGCCTTCATCACGCCAGCTGATATACTCTGGAACGTCTAAACTATCTTTGGGCTTGCATTCTGTAGCCAGTTCATTGGGGGTAGCAAATTTCAGATTTTCACAGCTTAAGATGGCTTTGGGCAAGGCATCCATGAATTCGAAAATGCCTGATTCCTTGGGATTGCGCAATCCAAAGACATGGAAGTCGGTAAAGATGTTGATGCAATCAACATCCCCTAGCTTTACGCACCAATTGGCAAATTTCTCAGAAGTCAAGGGCCACTCAGACCAATCTTTGCGGCTGAAATTGTCACTTAGATCTGACGAGAGCTGCTTGTTGCGTAGCAAAATATTGATGTTCGGCGCAGCATAAGATGAATAAACATAATTGGTGTTGCGCCAACCTAAAACGTGCCGGTTGCCTTCAGCTAAGATGTTTTTAATGCCTAAGCCTTCTAAGGCATTGGCCAACTCATTATTGTATAATAGCTCCATGTGCCTAAAGGTCACAGGCTTTTGACCAAAGACTTGTTCCAAACGTTCGTTTTGGCTTTTGACTTGCCGCACAAATTCATCTTTTGAATAGAGGAAAGCTAAACTATGGGGTGCGGTCTCAGTGATAAATTCTACGCAGCCAGTGTCAGCCAAAGCTTTTAAACTTTTTAACACTTCAGGGGTATATTGCTCAAAGAGATCCAAAGCCACACTTGAAACGGTTAGGGCAAAATGAAATTCCTTGGGATAACGCTTGCACTGTCTATGCAGTACATCAAGCATAGGCAGATAGGAATTTTTAGCTAACGAGATCAAGTGGTTGCAACTGCGATCATCATCTTCGTAGATATGATTTTCCTTGACATCGAAAATCGTATAGCGCCGTAAGAAATACGGCTCATGGATGGCAAAGCATAAACAGATATCAACCATTAGTGACCTCCCACCAAATCTTCGTAAACAGCCAAAAGTTGTTCAGCAGCATTTTCCCAACGAATGGTTTTCATCTCTTCGCGGCAGTTTTGAACAATTTCTGCAGCCAAGGCTTTGTGCTGCAGCACGGCACAAATTTTATCAGCCATATCACGTGTATCCCAGAAGTCTGCTTTTAAGGCATGATGCAAGATTTCAGATACACCGGATTGTCTGGATAATAACACAGGCACATCATAGAGCATGGCCTCAAGAGGTGTAATACCAAAAGGCTCAGAGACCGAGGGCATGACATAGAGATCACTTAAGGCAAACATACGGTTTACTTCTTCACCGCGCAAGAAGCCTGCAAAGTGGAATCTACGTCCAATACGTAGCTGGGAAGCTCTACGAATCAAACCTGGCAAAAGATCGCCGCTGCCGGCCATGTAAAAACGCACATGGGGGATTTTTTGTAAGACAAGTCTGGCTGCTTCCATGAAGTATTCAGGACCTTTTTGGTAGGTCACGCGACCCAAAAACAAGACTCTTTTTTCATGGCGCAGTCTTGGTGGAATCACATAACGATGTTCGATTTCAGGTCTAGTTACGGCATTGTAGACGACCGTCACTTTCTCTCTAGGTACACCATAACGCTGCACAACCATATCACGGGTTAAGCGACTTACCGCAACCACACGATCGCAGCCAAGGAGACCGGCCCGTTCAATGGAAGCCACCTGGGTATTGATGTTTTCACCACTGCGGTCATATTCTGTGGCATGAATATGACAGACTAGGGGCTTACCGGTTAAGGCTTTAATCAAAAGGGCTGCCGGATAGGTCATCCAATCGTGAGCGTGAATAACTTCAAAATTTTCGGATAAGGCAATGGCAGCGGCTAAACGACTGTAGCGATAAACTTCTTCGAAGAGGTTGGGGCCATAGCCGCCTTTGAGAGAATAAGTAAAGGCACCGTGTTCAACTTCGATTGTCTGGGAGTAGTGGGTGTTCGAGCGGAGTTCGTGGATGGCCTGGGAATAGGCTTCGGGAGTCAAATACGGAGTTAGGGGGCTCATGATCGGCATAAAGCGGATCTGATCTTGCCACAATGTGTCACCAATATCTTGAAAGCGTCTTTGCGCTTCGTAGTTGATAGGCGTTCCTGATGCGGAACGGAGTCTAAGAAAGCCAGGATCCCCCCCTGGATTTGTCTTTGGCAAGACAAAAATAACCTGCGCTCCTTTCTGAGCCAGGGCCTGAGTCATTCCAAAACAAGCTGTGCCAAGTCCACCACTGATATGGGGTGGAAATTCCCAGCCAAGCATCAAAATCTGCATACGAGAATACCCATTCACACACTTTTCCCAAAGGAAAGGTCACGTTTTGAAGAGGATGAGATCGTATTTGATTCATCCATTAGGTTAAACAAAAAGAAAAAAAAGGATTAGACTAAAGTATTTAGCCTAATGATTAGCCTTGAAGAAAATTTTTCCTAATGCTTGAGAAGAACTTTACTTAAAGTAGTGTATAAAAGGCAGCTTTTAGCAAAGACGCTATAAGAAAAGCAAATTATATATTATTTGTTTAATTAGGTGAAATAAAAATATTCAACATTAAAGATTCAAGATTCAAGATTAAGGATTCAATATTTAAGATCCAGAATTTAATATCAATATTAAATACCGAAGATTCAATACTTAATATCAGAGCTTGATATTCAGTATTCAATATTTAGTATCAGAATCAAATATCAATGTGGCTATTTCTTAAACTATCAACCTCAATCTCAAGCTGAGGTAAAACTCTGTCATCAATGTAAAATTTGAGCTCGCATCACTTCAAAATAAAGTTCAAGCAGAGATCACATTAAATAAAATTTAAAATAAGTATTGATCTGGAATAAAAATGCGAAAAGCTACTACACTTATAGAAATTTAAGATTAGATATCTGTTGGAATACATTGAAATACAATAGGAGAAGAATCTAAAAATGATGTAAAAAGCGAGGCAAAAAATTTAAAAAACGACGCAAAAGATCCTCAAATTATAGCCAAAAAGATGAAAAATCGTCAAAAATCACCAGATCTATTAGGCTACAAAACTGCCTGTGATGATTTTAGTGCCGACAAAGCGCATTTAAGATTAGGTTTAATGTCACTTTGGCACCAAAATCACCACAAGCAGAGTCAAGTCAGAAAGGATGCCTTAAAAATTTTTTTTGCAGGTGAACTACCGCACCCCATAAAGGGGTGTGGCTTCATAAGAAGTGTAATTTATGCAATTCTTATTCTTACAGGCGTATCCACATCGCCTCTATAGTATAGGATCGAAAGATCCACAACTTTACTTTTCCGTAAAATA